>CAZNBY010000005.1:0-113381 GCA_964571525.1 uncultured Planctomycetota bacterium | reverse complement strand
CGGGAGTAGCGACGACGAACACAACAATTGTTGCTGGCACACCTGCGAAGGTTACGCTGAACTCTTTGAGCACAGATAAGCCGGTAGCAGGCGGCACGGTGACCTTATCGGTCAATGTGTACGATGCGGCCGACAATCCTGTAGCCGACGGCAACACTGTCAACTTCACATGGACCGACCCGGGCAACAACAATGTTAAGGCACCGGGCGGTTACACAAGCATCAGCACGACCCAGAGCGGCGTAGCGACTGCGGTCTTCCAAGTCTCGACCTACGCTGGCACTGGCACGGCTAATGCGGATAACTTCGAACTGCACGCGACAGCTGGCTCTATCACTTACGATTCGGCGACTATCACGGTCTATCCTGAAGCGACGACGAACTCGTACTCTCTGTCGCTTGCAAGCTACACAGTAATTGCAGGAGTGGACTTCACTGTCACGGTCTATGCACTTGACAGCTACGGCAACCGTCGCTGGGACGCGAGTTGGAACGAGACAAGCCCGGTCTGGGGTGGTCCGAATAAGGCTCCGAACGGCACATCTATGTACGGCGATGGAACAGTATCGTTCATCAACGGCGTTGCGACACCTACAGTTCGCCTGTACAAGGCAGAGGTGACGACGCTTACGCTTACGACGAACCCGACAGGTACATCGAGTCCGATAACAGTATCACCTGCGGGAGTCAACTACTATGTATTGAGCGGTTATCCTGTCAACTGGCCGAAGCTTACGAACTTCAATGTCACGGCAACGGCCTATGACCAGTACGGCAACATAACGACGAGCACGGAGACTGTCACGCTGTACGATCGCGGCAAGGACAGTATTGCGGACGACACGGGCGTATCGCTCAGTGGCGCGACCACACTCAGCTTTGCTGGTGGAAGCTCAGTGACCTATCAGGCGATTCAGATCAACACGACCGTAGCGACAGTTCTTCCTCACACCTTCGATCTATGGGTTGAGGACTCAACGAACACGCATTCGAGCGACACGACGAAGACGCTTGATGTAACAGTCACGGCGACGAGCACAGTCAGTTCGATAACGGTTGCGTTGTCCTCAACAATGGTTCGCGCTGGCAACTCGATCACAGCGACAGCGACCTGCCTTGATTCTAACAATGCGGCCGTAGCGGCAGGCATACCGATAGCATGGCTGTACGCGCCTGGCGCGGGCAACTCTGGGACAGCGACAGGGTTCGCAAGCGGAGTAACCTACACAGATGCGACAGGCAAGGCGACGGTAACGTTCACGCCTTCGACGATAGCAGGCGACACCTTCACGATCACGGCGACCTCCGGCGGAGCGAGCGGCACGAGCGCGGCTCTAACGGTTGATAACAGCCTCACACTTGGTTCGTACACGGTTGTTGTCGGCACGACGCAAGTTGCAGGTTCGGCCTTCACAGTAAATCTGAAGGCATGGGACATCTACGGCAACTTCATGGATGATTACGCAAACACCCACACGGTAACGCTCACCGGCCTGTCGAACAGCGTAAACGGCGCAACACCGACCTACGGCACGACGACGGCGGTGTTCGGCAGCGGCATCGCGAGCCTTACTGGCAATGTGGCAGTTGCAGCCGAGACTACAGCGATAACTGTAACCAACAACACGACGAACACCATAAAGGGCACATCGAACCTGTTCACGGTCGGAGCCGGAGTAGTGGCTCGCTATATACTAAACGGGTTCCCGACCACATGGCCGAATAACGCCCTGTTCAATGTTGACATCTCTGCATTCGATACATACGGTAACGAGACGACAGGGGCGACTGCTGTATCACTTTACGCAGTACAGACCGACACCGTAACAACGGACGCGTTGGTTGCGCTTTCTGGCGGTACAACAGTGAATATGAACGGCCTGCACAGCGCTACCTTCCAGGCTGTAAAGGCTTCTTCAACCACCCTGCCCCACACCTTTGATCTGTATGCATCTGATGGCACAGCTACAAGCTTGCCTTCTATAACAAATAACATGACTCTAACGGCCACTTCGACGGTGGGTTCAATTACCTTCACCGCCCCAATCGCGGACACGGATGTGGCTGCTGGCACAGCTATTCAGATCGTCGTACAGGTGCTTGACACCTACGGTCAACCGGTTGCTCCAAATACACCAGTCGCTTGGTCTTACATACCGGGTGCTCTGAATGTTTCGGCACCGATCGGTTTCTCAGCATCATACAGCAGCACAAACGGCGCTGGATTCGCATCAGTCATGTTCACCCCGTCAACGGTCGCCGGCGATGTATTTGAAATCGTGGCATCCAATGGCGGTATCACAAAGAACTCTGTATGGAAGCTGAAAGTCGTACACAATAATGTAATCGGTTCGTACACCTTGCTACCGAGCACAACGACACCGATGGCTGGCACCGAATTCACAATGACGGTTACAGCGTACGATAGCTTTAACAACAAGATGATCTCGTTCAATGGCACTCGCAACCTTGGATTCAGCGGCCCAAGCCTTGCCCCCAAGGGCACTACTCCAACTTATGTAACAACCACGGGTGGAGCAATAACCAATCCGTTCGCATTTACAAACGGTGTTGCGACTGTCTATGTGAAGCTGACAAAGGCTGAAACCACAGCGTTGTCAGTGCTTGACCCGCTTGTCGTTGACTACACAGCGATCACCGCATCACTGTATGTCTCGCCAGGCAATGTCAATTACTACGAGATCACTTCACTTTCAACACGCTGGATCGTGTACGACACCTACGACATGATGGTTGCGGCATACGATATTTATGGCAACCCCACTGACACTTATGCAGGAGTCGCTGGCGGAACAACCGTCTATATCAAAGCCGTCAAACCTGATAACTCAGCAAACGATGCAAGCTACACGCTTTCCGGCACGACATCAAAGACTCTTGCTAAGACTATGCTCTTCGCGAATGTGCTCTATCCCGATATTGACACGATAGACATTTATGTATACTCGACAGCAGGTGCTGAACGCAGCAATGTTGCGAACACACCGAATGTCATCGTGCAGCCCACCACAAAGGTCGGATATATCGAGATAACGGCACCATCCTCCAACCTAAACATCAAGGCTGACGACACCTATACTGTAATGGCTAAGGTCTGGGATCAGCCACCAACGATTACGCCACGCCATCCAGTCGCTCAAGGCGTTTCGATCAACTGGACTCACAATCCAACAGGAAGAGGCTCCAGCTTAAGCAATTCCTCAGCGACAACTGACTCTAACGGTGTGGTCTCTGTCATATTCACTCCATCCTCCTTTGCTGGCGACACACTGACAGTAACCGCTACGCACGGAGCAATCACAGGCGTCTCCCCCGTCTTCACAGTGATACACTCCAACATTATGGGATCACTGACAGTCGAGACAGTCGGTGTGGTTCCGAAGACGGCCGGTGTTTCATTCGAAATCAAGGTGACTGCGCGTGATATTTACAACAATGTCATGAATACCTACAACAGCCCCGCTGCTGAGGCTATCACAGTTACCGGTGCGTCGAACCCGAGCGGATCGGCCGACTTCATCCTGCCGACATCTATCGAGTTCGCAAATGGCATAAAGAACCTGAATGTAACGCTAACAAAGGCTGACACAGTAGCACTCACGGTCACAATGAATGCCAACACCTCGATCAAGGGCACAACAGCCGCATTCGGCGTTGTTCCCGCAGCCATCGAATACATGACAGTGACCGGTTACTCTTCAAGCCAGACTGTCGGCGAGAGCTTCAGTGTAATCGTTACCCCGTATGATAAGTACAACAACCTGACGACAGGCGGCACCGTGACCTTATCAGCCGTCTTGCCGAATGGCACTGGCTCAATCTCTGGCCTCTTGCTCGTCAAGGGCACAGCGAACGCACCGAGCGCGAGTCTTGCATCAGGTGCCGTTACTATCAACAACATCATCTACACCAAGCCTGAGACAATTGACATACTCGCGACCGCAGGCACAAAGATCAACAATGTAAACACAACGAACGATGTGACCTTCAACCGCACTTCGGTTGTCTCGACGATTAAGTTCCTAACTCCTGACCCGCTTGCTGGCAACATTGATGTTAAAGCTGGCGATACAACACCGGTAAAGGTTCAGGCTTTCGACGCGTGGAACAACACCGTCGCGCTTGGAACCTCTATCAACTGGTCAGTATCGGCTGGTACAGGTGGTTCGCTCTCAACAACAAGTGGAATCACAGATAATGATGGCCAAACTGCAGCAGTATTCACCCCGTCTACGCTTGCAGGCTCGGTCTTCAAGGTTCGCGCATCGAACACATCATCAGGCGCGTTCATTGATTCAATCACTATCACCGTGATTCACAGCGACACGCTTAAGTCCATCACAATAACGGCACCGACAACCGCAATCGCCGGTGGTGGATTCAACTTAGGCGCAACCGCTTACGACCCGTACAACAATGTGATGACACGCTACAATCTACCTGTAACTATCTCAGTAACAGGCGCTGACAAGTCACCAAACAATTCAATGCCATCTCTGCCAACTGCGCTGAACTTCACGAGCGGTGTCGGCATATCGGCATCACAGGTTGTACTTGTCAAGGCAGCGACAACCAACCTTGTGATAACTGCGGTTGGTGGCGTTTCTGTCAGCGGTCCGTCATCCATCTTCGTCAATCCCGCATCAGTTAACAGCTATGCCCTAAGCAATTACAGCACTTCACAGGTGGTCGGCGTTGGCTTCTCCATAACGGTTACACCATATGATACTTATGGCAATGTCACCGTCGGTGGAACTGTAACACTTGACCGCAAAGAGCCTGATGGTACAGGTACTGTGACAGGACAATTGCTCACCAAGGGCACAACCAACAAGCCTTCCGGAAGCACTGCCTCGGGTCCTGTAACGATCAACAACATCATCTACACCAAGCCAGAAACGATTGATGTTGAAGCATCTGACAGCACCTATAAGAGCGACATCAACAAGACCGCGGACATCACATTCGCACGCACCAATGCAGTCGCTCGAATTGACGCAATTGACCCAACATCTGCAATAGATGTAAAAGCAGGCTCAACTTACATGTTGAAGGTGCAAGCATTCGACGCGTGGGACAACCTCGTCGCTGCTGGCACATCTATTACATGGACAGCAACAACAGGCTCGTTGTCTTCTGGCAGCACTACAACAGATTCGTCTGGCTATGCCACTGTCACATTAACGCCACTCACCTTGGCTGGTAGCACATCCACTGTTACCGCAACAAACAATGTGTCGCGGATTATGCCGATGATAACAACAATCCACAGCGATACGCTTGCCTCGTTGGGTGTTACCGCCCCCGGCACGGCGACAGCTGGAACCCAATTCAACATTACCATCAAGGCATACGACCCATACAACAACCTGATGGTTCGCTACATTGGCAACCCAGCAGTCACCTTTACCGGCGCTCTGAACTCACCTAACGGCACAACGGCAACTGTACCTGCGTCATTCAACTTCAGCGATGGAGTAAATGACGGCACATGCACTGCGCCCGTGACCCTTGTCAACGCGGGCACAGCTACTCTCGTCATTACATCACCCGGCATCTCAGTCAGCAGTCCGTCAAACATCGTTGTTTCAGCTAATATTGTCAGCCAGTATGTGCTTTCGAATTACCCGACAAGCCATATAACAAACGAGCTGTTCAATGTTACCGTAACACCGATTGACGCATACGGCAACACAACGACATCGGGTGGCAAGCTGATTTCGCTCTCGACAAAAGCTCCTTCCAGCGGTTCCACACCTGCTGGTCCCGAGCGTGCACTTGTCGGTGGCGCGAACCATGGCCCGTTGACCGGTCCGATGACGATCGCAAACCTCAAGTACACCGGAGTTGGTTATGTGGACCTCTATGTAGCCGACAATGGTGCTCCTATCGTCAACTCTAACATCGCGACCACAAACGATGTGTTCTTCGATGCGACAACAATCGTTGACAAGATCACGGTAGAGTTGTGGAACGGCGCAACCTATGACGCACTTCCAAAGGATGTCAGGGCTGGTGATTCAATCTCGGTCCGCGCATTCCTGCAAGATGCGAACCTCAATCCGGTCAAGACAGGACAGAGCGTAACATGGTCGTATCTGCGCACAGCGGGTACAAGCGCAAACGGTGCAGTCGGAGCTAATCCGTTCACCGGAGCCACATCCAGCAATGCAGCAGGCTATCTGACCGTCGTGTTCACACCTTCCACCACATCAGGCGACAAGTTCACTGTCTCTGCGGTTAACCGCGATACAGCAACTTCGCCAGTTATCTCGGTCATACCGGATGATGTTCCAGCGTCGTTCACCTTCACTTCGGCCAACAATCCTGCTGTTGCTGGTGTGCCAATCGGAATAACTCTGAAGGCATACGATGCATACAACAACTTCATGAACGATTACAATAACGCCATCGCGTTGACCTACTCAGGCCCGGCGAACTCACCAAACAATACCGTTCCTGAGTACCCCTCATCCGCTGGCAATATCTCGTTCGTGAACGGCCAGACCAGCGCATTGACAATGAAGCTCTATAAGGCTGAAACAGTCAATGTTGTTGTCGCACTTGCAGCAGATAGTTCTGTTAAGGGCACCCTTGCATCTCAGGTTGTTGTGCCGAATTCAGTCAGTTACTACACAGTTACAGCTCCTTCAACTGCAATAGCACACGCTCCGTTCAATGTAACAATCACACCGTTCGATCCATATGCCAATGTGACAGTTGGTTCGCCTTCTGTTACTCTCGTCGCACACTTGCCAAATGGCGCAATTGGTGCCCCGGCAGGTGTCTTGACAGGCGCAACCGTTGTTGACACAAGCGCGGGGCCTACTGTAGCAAGCGTGATCTACAACAGAGTTGACACGATTGATGTTTATGCATCAGATCCCGCAGCACATGTATCGAACGATCTGCTCACACAGAATACTTCCTTCTCGCCCAATGTGCCTAAGGAAATCATTGTCGCGGCAATCGCGCCGACCTTCCCGGCGGGCATCACAGTACCGGTCTCGGCAACAATCCGCGACGCAGTGGGTGGCGTTGGCAACCTTGTTGCGGATGGAACCATGATTAAGTGGACATTCACAAGCACTGCAACGCATGCAGGATTCGGCAACCCGATCCAGTTCACTGTCGAAACCCCGACACAGAACGGCATCGCAACCGCCGAATTCCATCCCGATACAGTTGCTGGAATAACCTACACGATCACGGCTTCATGGAACGCAGTGAGCGGCACGAGCAACTCGTTCCTTATCCAGCCCGCTGGCAACGACCACTTCACTGTAGATGTGCCGATCACTGATCAGATCGCAGGCGTTCTCTTCACGGTTACTGTCACGGTCTATGACCGGTTCGGCAATGTCAATACATTAGAGAACTCTGCGGCACCGGTGCTCTACTCCGGTCCCGCGCCTGCTTATGTGCTTGGCACTACTCCTGTTTATCCTGCAACCTCGGCCTTTGCAAACGGTATAGCAAATGTACCGGTTACACTCTTCCGTGCAGAGACTGTGGCTATAACTGCAACATGGGGTTCAGTCAGTGGCATAAGTAATGCTGTTACTGTTGTTCCAAACAACCTTGCTGCTTACTATGTACGCTACAACCCGAACCCGCCAATTGTCGAGGAGTACATACCGTTCGGCGTCTCTATTGCCGCGGTTGATGCATGGTATAACGAGCGCACTGGCTCGACAAATGTCAGCGTGTTTGCTGAGCCTGTTGCACCATTGACCCTTATGGGCACACTCAGCTCTGCAACGGTGCCTGGATTGATAGTCAGCACTGCATCTGGCATTGCACAGATATCTGACCTTGTTTACACAGAGGCGCAGAATATCTACATCGTCGCTCGCGATTCAGACGGCATCCGCTCGGTTAACGGTATCACAGGTCTTATCTCGATAGTTGACACTGTACCGCCAACCTCAACCGGTGCTATAACCTTCGGCGATGGTCTTGGCAATGTCAACAAGGCGATTATCGTGTTCGATGAAATCATCGTGCAGCAGATTGCCTTTGTGCCTTCTTCGTTCACAATAAGCGGTATTGGAGCAACTTCGCACTCCTTCACCGATCAGTTCACACTGGTTCTTAACTTTGCGACGCCGATCGTCGGAACAGGTCCCAAGGTGATCGTGTACAATTCAGGCGGTGGATTAACAGACACCGTCGGTAATCCTCTCGCTTCTTACACGATGCCAGCGCTCGACCGTGCGGAACCGGTGCTGTTGTCATACAACTTCGCTGATACTGATGCGAACAACTATCTCAATACCGTTACCTTCAACTACAGCGAACCTCTTGATGTCACTTCTGCAAGCCTCAATGGCTGGCAGATCTTCGATCATGACGGCGTGACCAACTTGCTCGCAGGTTTAACCAATGCTAATGTAGCTGTGATAGGCAATACACTTGTCTTCACTCTTGGCAACAATGGCGGTACAACAGGTGCTCCGTACTACATGTACAGCGGCACAACTGTCAAGGATCCTGCTGGCAACCTCGCTGCTCATGTTGATATCAACCCAGATCCAACCGTCACAGCTGGAGCCGATCAACTCGGTCTGCTTCCCTCGCTTGTGTTCTTGACTTCAACCGCGGCCGATGCAAATCAGCCTGCAGACACTCTGCTGTACGCCTGGACGCTCGTTAGCGGCCCAAGCACAGTCAGCATCAAGAATGCAAACAGGGCAAATGCTGAAGTGCTGCTCCGTGCAGACGGCACCTATGTGTTCATGATCACCGTTACAGATGTGTTTGGCGCGACTGGCACAGATGTCGTTACAATCGGCATTGTGAATGCTGCTCCGTTTGCCGATGCTGGCCCGATGGTGTTCATCAACCGCACTCTCACGCCGACAGCAATGCTCGACGGAAGTGCGACCTTCGATCCAAACAACGACACAATCACATACGCATGGACTGCGCCTGCATCACTCAACATAACAAACGAAGATACCCCGACTCCGACAATCGCTCCGACAGTTGATGGTGTCTTCACCGTGACCCTTAATGTCACAGATGACGATGGAGCTCTGTCTATCGCAACAACAACGGTCGTCGTCTCTTCTGCTGACGAGTCGGTGCCGTTTGCCGATGCAGGCTACACGCAGCATACAGTCGTCGGACACACTGTCCAACTTGATGGACGCGGTTCATACGATGCTGATAGCGACACGCTCACATTCACATGGACTCAGACGGGTGGCACACTTGTTGCAATTACTGGAGTGAATTCAGCACTTGCGACATTCTCACCCGCTCTGCCCGGTTGGTACACCTTCAGGCTTGATGTGCATGATGGTACGCTACCCGGTATTCCTGCATTTGTTAAGGTGTTGGCAGTTTCCGACGGCAACAACAATGCACCTGTCGCAAATGCTGGTCTCGATCGCACAATCAACTTCGGCAACAATGTAACACTCAATGCTTCGAACTCGTCCGATGTTGACGGCGACACGCTCACCTTCGCTTGGACCGTTGTGCGCGGATACGCAGTGCTTGACGACCCGACATCACCGATGCCGACCTTCACGCCTGTCATTCCTGGCACTTACATCTTCGAACTGATGGTGAGTGACGGCATAAACATGAGTCTATCTGACCGCATTACCGTCAATGTAGTCTCGCAGGGTAACACCGCTCCAGTTGCTGTCGCAGGTTACCTCGATCCGACTGGAAACGGCCTCTACCTGCCTCTAACTGCACAGTTGACGAACAACTCGTACGACCTAAACGGCGATGAACTGAAGTATCGCTGGGTGCAGACAGGCGGTCCGATTGTGCACTTCAACTCAAATGCTGCTGCACCCTCGTTCACTCCTGAACTTCCCGGCGTCTACTCCTTCACGCTAATCGTCAGCGACAGTCAGAATGTTGCATTCGCTGATGTGATGGTACCCGTAAACAGCGGTGTCCGTCGCATCCCGAAGGCTATCGTTATGCCAGAGCGCGCATTCCACATTGATTCTCTTGCATTCATCAAGGGTTCAGGTGGCTGGGCGCGTGACGGTTACACATGGGCACAGATTTCCGGCCCAACCCTTGTCCGCTTCGACAAGAACTACTTGCCGATCATGAAGTTCACACCAGTTGCACTTGGTTCGTACACCTTCGCGCTGTACACCTTCAACGGCTATCACCGCAGTCTGCCGACTTACTTGACGATTCATGTCGTCACAAAGGATACACCGCTGCCTGGTGGCGGTGGTGGTGGCGGTGGCTGCTTTGTCGCAACGGCTGCCTTCGGTACTATGTCTTCGGATTGCGTGCGCAATCTCACCGACCTGCGCGATGGCTCGCTTGATGCTGCGGTTTCGACCTCCGCTCTTGTGAGTCTCTACTATACGGCCTCGCCAACCCTTGCAACTCAGATTGCTGGTTCGTCGGCTATCAGGGCTGTTGTAAGGTCGCTGCTCGTCGAATAGCGTAAGGTAATCCAACGCTTTTTCAAAAGGGCCGTTCGCTTTTGCGAACGGCCCTTTTTATTCACAACGAACATATAAAAAAATGGAAAATTGCCAATAAGGTACTTTGATGTTCACTTGAACAGCCCACTCTGTACGAATGGAGGAGAAATGTACTCGAAACCTTCGAAGGCCGTTGCAATTCTCACAATGGCCGCATTGTGCATGATGATTTCTCTCGCATGCGGAGGAGGCGGTGGTGGGGGCGGAACGAAGACAATCTCGATACCACCATCATCCGATAATCCATCACCCACAATATCGGCAACGGCATCACCAACTGCTTCACCCTCTCCATCACCATCACCTTCTTTGTCGCCTTCGCAATCTCCTTCCCCAACTCCAACTCCGACTCCAACACCTACTCCCTTCAGAATGAAGGGGAATTGGGCTTATAGGTATGATGCTATTCCAGTAAAGGCTGATTTTGATGCTGGATATAATGTTCATATGCTGGTCAACGAGGATGGCTCTGTCGTGCCAGAACCACCTCAAATCGGGCAGTATCCTATGACCGTGGGAGGAGAATTCTATCGGACAAGCAACGATCCAGAGACATATACAGGAACGCTTTTTCTTAAGCTTCGATCTGATGCTGAACCCGAAGAAGTTCAGATCACCGGCATAATGTCGGCTGATGGTAACACAATGGACATCACTATCGGGGCATTTAACACACTGATGAATAGAGTCTCGGGGATTGAGGAGATCGCAGCTGAGTATTTGGTGGAGTCCTTCGCTCAACTCGGCACGACCGGAAAGTTCATGTTTGACTCTTCTGATACTATTGAGATAACCTCGGATGGCCAATTGAAAGGATCTGAAGCGGATTCCCAGTCTGCTGATGCATGGTCATTTCGTGGAAATTTCCTATATGCTCTGATGCCTATTATGATCGGCGAAGCTCAAGTCGGTGAGTTTAACATATTCGTAAGATATGGATTGATTAGAAAGCTTGACGGTGCGATCGGAGAATTCGGCAACGGATGGATTGAAGGTAATGTATTCGGTGAGCAAATGAACAGCGACATCATCGTCTATGGATTTGATCCGGAAGGAACAAACTTCACCCTTGCAGACCTGAATCGCGCTTGGGCAGTAATACGCATTGAAGAAGATGCTGCCGTTCCGTTTCAAATACCCTCCTTCACATTCAACGATACAGGAGACATTCTACCGCTACCAGCTTTCGGTATACTTGGAGGGTCTGCTGAAATATCAAATGCCGCGATTGGCACCGTAGAGATCAATATTGCTATTCAAACTGACATAGGCCTAATCAACTACCGCATTGATGGAAGAATTGCACCATCAAGAAAGTATGTAGCTGGGGATCTCTATCAGGGGACTGAAGAATCGAGCGACGAGATAGTCAGGTTCTTTGTTGCTGACGCTGGAGACTGGAACTACGCCGGTAGAGACTCGTGGTGGTGCTTCACAATGCAAGAGCATAACGGTCAAACGCAGTATGGACAGCATCCGATTCCACCCATAGTTGTAAACGGGCATTGTGGAGCTGATGGTGTGTTCGATGCGCTACCGACATCAGGTGATGTTGAATACTCAGCAACGATGGTTCTGATTGGTCCGAACACATATTCAGTTGTGTACAGCATCCGTGAAAATACACTCGATTTATCTCTGAGCCTTTGGGTGGTTGGGAATATCAACGAAAGGTTTGGCAACGACACCCAAGCCTTTGTGCGGTTATCTCAATACACAGGGGGAATGGATGTTCACTCCACTATCACTGGCTCGCTTTATGCCTTCGATAGTAGGTCTTTTGATTTCGACAACTATGTTGGCACATATTATCCAAGTCCAACTGACGGCTATACTTCGGCGGAGATCAACAACGATATGAACCCGACGATCTCATTCGATTTTGCAGGGACAATCGTAGTATATTCGATTGAATTCGACCATGATATTGTCGGCTGCTTTAGGCTCTATACGATGGATGGGGACAGAAGAATCTATCAACCCGGCAACTACTTCGTTACTCCAATCGAGACAGTTAACAAAGAGGGGATCATTCGTTTTTCGAACAACGCCAACGCATCTGGCATTGCTTCAGCGCTGCGATAATCCATCAAGGAGTCACAAAAAAAGCCCCCTTCTTGGGGGCTTTTTCGTGAAATGGGCAAGACACATTCATATACGCCAGAATGCGCCTATCTGTTATATATGTCTATCAAACAGCTAATGCACCCCGAAGCGGGGTGCATTAGCATCAAACTCAATAGGTTTGGTTAGAACTTGCCCGGGTTGTCGCCGGCACCACGAGGATCAGATTTGCCCTTGTCAGGTTCAGTATTTGAAGCAGGAGTCTCCTTCTGCTGCTCCTCTTCCGGACGGACAACATCTTTTTCCTTCTTTTCAGGCTCGTTCTTTTCGACGGCTGGGCGTGTGGTCTGCTTGTTACATCCACAACCACGGCAACCGGTCGTAATCCCAACGAGGCCAAGAACTGCGATGAAGAACAGGATTTTGAAAAGTTTCATTGTTGTTTCCTCTCTTTCAGCATATATACGGCTGAAGGGGATTTTCGTTTCATTTTCAACGCGCATTCACCAAGCTATACTCGAAGCTCGCGTACGTATAGTGATTCATAAAGAGAAGTCGTTCACTTTTTCCATGTCGTCAGGTCGAACACCCCTGAAAATACGATTCGCGCGGTGCCTGTCATGAAAACAGGGCTTCCGTTACCTTTCCACTCAATGTAAAGGCTTCCACCGGGCAAGGATATCTCAACATTATGGCCTGCCTGACCGGTTATTGCCGCTGCGACTGCTATTGCACAAGCCCCTGTGCCACATGCAGATGTTTCCCCTGCACCACGCTCCCATATCCGGGCTCTTATCTTGCTCGGACTTAGAATTCGCGCAAACTCAACATTAGTGCGCCTTGGAAATGCTGGGTGTCGCTCGATCGAAGGGCCAAGTAGAGTAAGATCGAGGGATTTAGTGTCCTTAACAAATGTAACTGCATGTGGATTGCCCATTGATAAACATGTGAACTTCATTTCACCATTCGGTGTCGCAAGAGGGCTCTCTATGCAACGCTCGCCTCCAAGTGTGGTCGGGACAAGCGCGGTATTGAAAATTGGCGCGCCCATGTTTACTTTGTACATTGGTGATCCATTCACATCAGGCCTAATCTCAACGAGCTTATCACCCGCAGGCGTTTCTATCGTATAGACTGAACGGTCTTCACCAAGAAATCTAAGATAGTGGGCAATGCACCTTAGACCATTTCCGCACATCTCTCCTTCTGAACCATCGGCGTTCGTCAGCAGCATGAGGTATTCATGTTCTTCGCCTGGCATTAGAAAAAGCACACCATCGCAACCGATTCCGGTCTTACGAGATGATATCTTCGGCACCAAGGGCCGAACAGAGTCGCGTATTGAAGGTTCGTGTCTCGCATCAATCAACACAAAGTCATTGCCAAGCCCTTCAACCTTTGTGAACGCGACTCTCATCTTACCTCCTCAATGCCCGTTCTGCGCCAAAACGAGCAAGGATTGTTGAGTAACTACGCTGGCGCGACAGACATTAATATAGTCCGATACACCAGTATGTCAACACTTAATTTGCATAGTATTCGCTTTTTATGAATTCGGTTTTGCGAAATCGTGCTGAAAGTGACACGTCGCGATTCAGACTACCATTCGTTAAGGTGAAGTGTCGAAAAACGGCTTATAATCGCCGTTTCATAAAGGAGACCATCATGCTCGACATAGAGTTGATTCGTCAACAACCTGAATCTGTGCTTCGAAGGCTTCAGAGCAAGAACTATAACGCTGGCCTTGACGGTATTCTTTCGCTCGATTCAGAGCGTCGTGCCGCGATAAATGCGTTCGAAACGGCCCGTTCTGAGCAGAAAAGGCTGTCGAAAGAGATCGGTGAAGTGATGAAGACTGGTGGAAAGGCTGACGAACTTCGACAGAGATCATCAGCACTTTCTGACGAGATTAAAAACCTCGAAGCAAAGTGTGACCGTATAGAGCGAGAGCTTCAGAACGCCCTGTTGTATGTCCCTAACCTACCTGATCTTGATGTACCCGTTGCTCCAGATGAATCTGGCAACCAGATTCTTGAGGTTTTCGGCGAGAGACCGACTTTTTCTTTTGCCCCAAAAGCGCACTGGGATATTGCGGAGCCTGCCGGTATGCTTGATATCGCTTATGCGGCAAAGCTTTCGGGATCGGGCTTCAGTGTGCTTAAGGGAGACCTTGCAAAGCTTGAGCGCTCATTGATTGATTTCATGATCGGGCTTCACACAACAAAGCACGGTTACACTGAGATCTCTACACCTTTTCTTGTCCGCGAGGAAATCATGGTCGGCACAGGTCAGTTACCTAAGTTTGCTGACGATATGTACCGAGTTGATGGAAATGGGCTATACCTAATACCAACTGCCGAAGTCACAATCGCCAACATTTTCCGCGAAACCGTGTTGAAAGAGGATGACTTGCCGGCTAAGTTCTGTGGTTATACTGCTTGCTTCAGAAAGGAAGCTGGTGCAGCTGGACGGGATACTCGCGGTCTTATTCGAGTACATCAATTTTCAAAGGTCGAGCTTATCAATATTGTTAAACCCGAACTCTCCACCACCTTTCATCAGTCCATGGTCAAAGAGGCATGCGCTGTGTTAAGTGAGCTTGGGCTTCACTACCGCACACTGCTTCTCTCCACTGGAGACATGTCTTTTTCATCCGCTAAGACGATAGACATAGAGATATTCTGTCCCGGCGTTGACAAATGGCTCGAAGTATCCTCCTGCTCAAATTGCGGCGATTTTCAGGCGCGAAGAATGAAGACTCGATACAAAGATAATGTGACGAAATCAAACCGTCTTGTCCATGTACTGAACGGTTCTGGGGTTGCTCTACCTCGTCTGCTTATTGCCATCCTCGAAAACTATCAGCAAGAAGATGGTAGAGTCAGAATCCCGAAGGCTCTCGCTCGCTATTTCCCCGGTCAGGAGTATCTTGGGACAAGGTGATACTACCTCTTGATGATTATTAATACTGGCGTGCTTTAGGCACGCCAGTATTGTCATTACGACATAATATTCTTCTGCCCTGCATCTCTCTTTCGTTTTGCCAGATGTCGCACAATATAGCGTGTCATTATGACATTATGTTGCTCTTGCCCTACATAACAACTATCCTAAGAACGGCTACAATTGGCCATTTAGCCGACATTCTTGTATAGAATCCAAGCGCAAGATTTGGCACAGTGTTTGCAGTATTCTCAGTGTCAAACAAGAAAGGAGGAACAAATGCTTCCGATACTACCTTTTGAAAGACGCGGTCTGTCTGGTTCAGGGGATATGCTTATCGAGTTGGAAAACGAAATGAACAAGGTCATGGACGGTTTCTTCGGCCGTTCGAAGCGAGAGCTGTCATTTGTCCCAAGTATGGATGTAGTCGAACAGAAGACAGAGTATCTTCTTAAGCTGGAGGTTCCAGGATTGTCAAAGGGCGACATCGAAATCTCTGTTGAAGACGGCGTGCTCTCAATCTCCGGAGAAAAGAAGTTTGAAAAGGTTGATGAGAAGGATGGCCGTTATCACATTGTTGAGCGTCGGTACGGCAAGTTCACACGCAGCGTTAATATTCCCCGTGCAACTGATGTGTCAAAGATCTCGGCAGATTTCAAGGATGGAGTTCTAACCATCTTGCTTCCAAAGAAACCCGAAGCCAAGCCGTTTAAGGTCGAGATATCTTAATCCTCACCGCACCCCTGAAAAGACAAAACCCGCCTCTTCGGCGGGTTTCGCGTTTTATAGGCTGTTGGCAAAACCTCACTACTTACTATCGAGAATCTTCTGCAATTCGAGCCTTGCTGAATGGCCAAGGTCTATGGCCTCGGCGAGAATTCTGACAGCTTCTTGTGGAGCGTGAAATCCCATGCTGTTGGAAGAAGCAATAAAATCCACCCTAAGCTGTGCGGCTCGTATCTTCTTATGAACAGGTGCAAGTTTATCCAGTTCTATCCCCTGCTCTAACGCCTTTCCTGTTTCATTGTGGGCATCGGCAACAATGTTGCTCGCTCGAAGCTGCAGGTTCCATGTTGTGTCTTGTACGGATTCAACATAGGTGCGCAATTCCTCCTCGCTCGAACGATGGCACACAAGACAAGTATTGGCAATGTTCTTAAGGGGGCTTTGCACATGATGATTCGAAAACTTCACTCCACCCTGCGATGTATAAGGCATGTGGCAGTCAGCGCATGTTACGCCGTTGAAGTGGTGAACACCTTTGACAAATAGTTCATAGTCAGGATGCTGCATCTTAACCATTGGGGTTTTGCTGATCTTATGAGTCCAATCAGAGAAACCTATCTCATCATAGTACTTCTCCATCGCCTCTGGGGTTGTGCCGTATTTCCAAGGAAGGGTCAGGTAAGAACCGGCACCCTTAAAGTAATATTCCAAATGGCATTGCGCGCACACCATGCTGCGCATCTCGTTTCGGGTTAAACCATCAGGATTTTTTCCAAGTTGTGTGAGCATTTCGCGGCATGCAAGGTTCGTGATTCGAAGTTCAAGCGTCTCAGGATCGTGGCAGTTCGAACAAGATATCGAATTCTTGACCATCGGTTTAACATCATTAAACGGCATTGAATAATACTTCTCCGGCGTAAGCTCGCTGTACAAGCGAGGTAAATCGCCCGTCTTGCAGGTCATGCATGTGCCGGGCATCGCTTTTCCGCCACGCGCGGGATCCATTCTGCCCGTGTGGATAACATCATCTAATGCATGATAGTGCCCTCTATCGTCATTATATTCAACAGCAAATGGGTAACCGGCAAACAATACCTTAAGGGCAGGATTGCGTTCGAGGTGAGAAAAGGGCTGAGGTCCACCATGCTTCGTCGAAGTGCCCATCTCTTTTGTTTGTTGAAAGCTCTCATATTCGCGTGCGAAGTTGCGCCCCCAAACAGCTGGGTCTGCCTCAAACTTGTCAAGTTTCACCATCACCGTCGGCACAAGCAGATTCTCGTGTCGCCGTTCAAGCACTAAGGTGATCACAACTCCAAGAGCAAAAAAGGTCAAGGTTGAAACTACGAATACAAGCCAGTAGAAGGATTTTGACCTGAAGAAGCTTTCTGACATGCATTCACCTCATCGGTTGAATTTGTCGGTGAAAGACCTGAATTTGGGAAAATGGGCATGTGTATACGCGCCAGAGCCACGCTGACGGGAGTGAACAACTTGGCGGTGACAGTCTCCACAGAACCGTTCGGACTTGTCGAATAGAGAAATGTATGACATGGCTCTATCATGGCATCTTAAGCAATTGTCTCTGACAGTTCTCTTCGAACCTTCATGCAAACGGATGATGTAATCGTCTTGAAATGTCGTGAACACATATGCATCCCAAAGGCCATCACGCGACTTATATGCAAAATACTTAAAAATGTTATCGTGTGGAATATGGCACTCTGGGCAGCTCGCATCGCGGTGACTGCTTCTCTGCTGGCTTATGTAGAACGGGCGCATAATGTGGCAGTTGATGCAAGTCTCCGGCCTCTCGCTGAGATAAGTATGAGCCTCAGTAGCAAGAGGCAGAAAAGCACCCAGCCCAAAGACGGCACCACAAACAATCGCAAGCGCTAATTTTTGCAGATGAGTCATCTTATTCTCTCACCGCTGTTGCAAAAAAGTAAAGCTAAGAGGTAGATTATACAAGGACAGAAAAGGTTGTCAAACGAGAAACTGTCAACGACTATCGCGTATTTGTCAGATAGTTCTTGAAGATGAAACAAGAAGCATATAATGAGCTAATGAGCAAAGTTCAGTGCCCGAATCCCAAATGCAATGCAACCATTCCTCTGCCTGAAGATGCCGATAACCGCGTCATATGCCCCTTCTGCGCAACACGATTCCAACTTCCTGATGACTACCATGACGATTACGACGACTACGATTATTCTGACGAGCCTGTCCGAGGGTCATCGCGTCGCGCAAAGCTTCTTTTTTTTCTTGCTGGCATTGTTGTTACAGCAGCTATTTCTGTTATGATTTTTGTCTTCATTGGTGGAAAGAACGCGAACAACTACACCATGTCACCAGAGGCGACACAACAGCTTACCGAGGCTGCTCTGGCAACTGATATCCCTTCGCCTTCGATTACGATCCCCTCAATCACAGCAGAAAAGACTCCTACTGCGTCGCTCGAACCATCAATAACATCCTCAAAACCAACCGAAACCCCTTACGAACCACCTGAGACGCCTGAACCTACTCCCACGGTTGACCAAGTTTCTCCAGAGATTGCCGCAATGATAGAGCAGGCAAAGGCCAACGCAGCGCGGGAAGAGTATAGCCTTGCGCTTCAAGTTCTTAATGCTGCGCTCAAAAAGGCAACAAACGAGCTTGAAAAGCAGAAGGTAAACGCATTTATCGCCCTCTACAACAAGCATCTTCTAAGGCAGAAATGCCTTACAGAAGCCGTTCGCGAAATGAACCTTAAGAATTATTTGAACGCGTATTGCTACTTCTTAGAGGCAAAGCACCATCTTAAAGGTGACCTTACACCCGAGCAATATGCGATGATGCGAGATGCGGCGTCAAAACTGATTGCCGCACCTTTCGAATCACGCAGTGGGGTTCAGCTCGTCCCAATAAAGGCTGGTAAGTTCACAATGGGAAGCCTTTCTTTTTTAAAGGATGAGGCTCCGTTAAGAGAGATTGAGCTTTCGCCTTATTGGCTCGGTATCGCAGAGGTAACTAACGCGCAGTTTAAGTATGCAGTTGATGGCAAAGGAGTAAGACCTCCCCTTACTGTTGACTTTGGTTCCTCCGCATGGGAGGACAACAAATTCAAGACTTTCACCGATAACCACCCAGCAATCGGTATATCATGGACGAGGGCAATACAGTTCTGTGAATGGCTTACAGAAAAGGATATCAACGAGTTCAAACTTCCACCTTTTATGAAATACATCCTGCCAACCGAGGCACAATGGGAGTATGCAGCGGGTGGGGCAGAACGCACAATCTACCCGTGGGGAGGAATGCCTCCAAACCAGTTTGCGGTGATTGGCAAATATGGGATGTACGGAGTTGAACCTGTAAGGCAGCGCAAATCTGGCTTTTTTGGCCTATTCGATATGGCAGGCAACGCTGCGGAGTGGTGCCTTGACTGGTATGCTCCTTATGTTTCCGGTCCGGCAAAGGATCCAACTGGCCCAGATGCTGGCGGTGAAAAAGTTGTAAGAGGTGGTTCTTATCTCGCAGACGCGATTGGTTGTAGAGCGACTGCCCGTTACCACGCGCCACCGCACTTTAGATCATCATACATTGGATTTCGAGTGGCTGCGGTTATCAGTGATTGGGATGCCTATTTCAAGGCAACCGGTTCAGCAAAATAACTGGTCAAGCGTTTCTTACAGCAATCGTCAAACAATGGAGTACTATATATTAGGTTATAAGAACCCTTAATCGGGAGTGCATGATGAGCAGTTCAGCCAAACTGCTTGCGATTTTTCTGCTTATTTCCACCTTCATCCCTTTTGCTCTGTGTGAGGAAAAGGATGACGCCCCTATTCCTTTCGACAAGATTCAACACATTCTTGCCGAAGGTGTTCAGCATTTGTACAACCTGCAGGACGCCGATGGTTTATGGTATTACGGCTCTGGCACCAGCAAAACCTACCCTCTTGGTGCGACAGCGCTTGCACTGCATGCTCTTGTGCTTTCAGGTATTAGCCCAAAAGAAGCAAGATTCAACAAAGCCCTAAACGAGTTGTTCAAGCTTATAGACAAGCTCAGTGTTGACCAAACGACTACATACGAGCTTGGACTTGGAATTCTATGTCTCGAATCCATTGATCGTCGTCTGCAAGCAGACCGTATCATGAAACTTCGCAAGGTGCTTCTTGATCAACAGGCGAAATCGGGTGGTTGGGACTACAGAAAGCCTGCTTACACAAGCTCGACAAAAGGCTCTGAACAGCGAACAGATTGGTCAAATACTCAGTTTGCAGTCTTAGGTCTTTCAGGCGCAGAGCGAGCAGACACTAAATCGTATGTAAATCGTAAAAGGTACGCGCCAGATTATTGGATGAAGCTTCGTGATTACATTGTCATGACTTTCATATCTTCAGATAACGGCTGGCCTTATTGTCCTGTTGTACAGGATATAGCATCCCTAAGAGCCACTGCGACGATGACCTGCGCAGGTATCGCAAGCACCCTGCTCTGCTATTCATCTCTCAACGGCACCGCTAATTTCCCAGTTGGCAGTGACAGAACATTGCTTGATCTTGTTGATAAGGGGCTTTCGTATTTTCAGAAAAATCCATCTCAATTCATAGGTGGCAAGGCGGTAACAAAGATCAACCATGGTCTTACATACCGCTTATACGCCGCTGAGCGTGTTGGATTCTACACTGGGCTAAGAAAAGTGGGTGGAATAGACTGGTTTAGAGAAGGAGTAGAGCGTCTTATTGACTGCGCAAAGGATGCTGAAAAAGGTGGATGGGATGACGCACCCGGCACATCACTTGCCCTGTTGTTCCTATCAAAGGGACGCTGGCCACTTATTGTGCAGAAACTTGACTGGGGTAAAGGATGGAATGATTGTCCCCTCGACCTATTACGCCTTACAGAGAAGGCATCGGAGGTTTTCGAGCGAAATGAGCTTGATACGATTACTTCCTCTGCCACTGCTTATATGCCAACCCCCCGCGCTGGCAAGCGAAGCACATGGGTCACAGTTGGCTTTAATACGCCCTTTGAGAAGTGGATGGAAGTCCCTCTTCTGTTTTTCAGCGGTCAGAAGTTTCCAACCTTTACAGATGAACAACGCGCAATGCTTCACCGATACGCAATGTGCGGTGGCACAATAATGGCAGATACGGTAGTGGGTTCTTCGGAATTCGACAAGGGATTTCGAGAATTCGTCGTCACAACCTTCCCCGGATATGAGCTTGAGCCTCTTAAGCGCGATCACCAAATCTACTCTTCTTGGTTCAGAGGAACCGCGCTTCCTCTTGAAGGGGTCAACGGGCCGCATGGCAGACTTATGATCCTTTACTCGCAAAAGGGCATGTCAGCCGACTGGGAAAATGGTCATATTGACGGAAAAGAATCAAGGCTTGGCATCAACATATTGAAGTATGTTGCGGACCAGGTGCCCGGCTTCTGGCGTTAGCAACTCCTCTGCCTTTTTTCTACTTTTTTCCTCGTGAAGTCAAACGCTATTCCAACCGTCTAACTATTGTATAATATATCGAAACGCTCGACATTCGAATCCAACAAAGGAGCCATTATGAAGAGATTAGCACTTCTGACAGCTATCGCACTTTTCCTCGGAAGCGCGCTACTATCCACAGCAGAAGAGGCAAAGAAGGCAGAAGTCGGCAAGCCATTCATTGACTTCACTTCAAAGACATTGAAGACTGATAAGTTCGTGTTTTCAGAGGCTATCAAAGGCAAGACCGCTGTACTCAAGTTCGGCGCGGTATGGTGTGGTTGGTGTAAGAAAATGTGGGATGACATGAAGAAAGTCCACGACGAAATGGGTGACAAGGTTGTGGTGGTTGAGGTTGATATCATCAATCCGCCCCGTGAGACAGAGGAGATTGCGCGTAAATACAATACAGAAAAAGGGACTCCATGGGAAGTGGTTCTCGACACACAAGGTATTAGTGGAATGTATCTGCCAGCCGGCTCTGGCATACCTCATTCACTTGTGATTGGTCCAGACGGTATTATCAAGAAGCGTATCCCCGGTTATAAAGACTTCACTTACCTAAAGCCCTTGTTAGAGGCAGTTGCAAACGGTGAAGAGCTTCCGCCAGAACCAGGTACGATCGGTTACACTGTTCCCGATTTCACTCTATCTGATATGGATGGTAAGGAGTTTAACCTCGCTGACGCTCTTAAGAAAGGTCCTGTGGTTGTGAAGTTTGGAGCGGTATGGGCTGAAGAGAGCAACAAGCTTCAACAAATGTACAACGATTTCTTTAAGAAGCATGGCAAGAAAACCACCGTTGTCGAGATAGATGTGATCGGCGCAAAGTCCCGTGAGGGCGTAATTGAGACAAAGGAAAAGGCTGCTGCATTTCACAAGGAGAAAGGCACAAAGTACCGTGTTCTTTACGATGAAGAGATGAAAGTCATTAGACAATTCGGGCTGACAGCCTTTACGATTGTTGTGCTTGATAAGTGGTCGCGTATCAACACCCGGCTTGATGGCGAAGTGACTATCGAAAAGCTTGAAGCGGCTGTTGAAGAAGCTGAGAAGGCAAAGAAGCCCGAAGAGAAGAAGCCAAGTAAGGATAAGGACAAAGACAAAGGGGCAAAGAAGTAGCCTCAATACCTACTCGATACCTTAACGGCCACCAAAACGGTGGCCGTTTTTATCTGTGCATACGGAAAATTTGAAGCAAAAAACGCATCATAGGAATTTCTGTGGTACAATTTGGTGATGAGAATGAATCGCAATAAGGATTCGACTCATCAACCGGGAATGACCTTACTGTCTATCTCGGTTACTAATTCGCAGGGGAAGGAGACCGGGTCTGACGGATTGCTTATCATCATAGGCTCCCGACAGCCCGGTCTTTCGTTTTTATAAAAAAGGCGGTCAAACGACCGCCTTTCGTATTCATGTTGCTTTGTAACTTAATCGCCGAAATCCTCGTTTGGAAATGGGGGTGCGACAAAGTCAGGCGGGACATACTCCTTTTCCATTTCCTCGAGTATCAGTTCTTCAAGCGTCTTCTCTTCCTCTGAAAAGCGCTTTCTCTCAGCTTTCATGTACACAAAAATCGCCTCGTCCCGTATTTCCCATTCTGCATTAGTAAGTCTGCACATCCAATCGAGAAACAGTTCAGCTCTCATACTGCGCACATTAAGGTCAAAGCGAGTGGTGCATTCTTGAGCCTGTTGCGACAGTATTAGGTTACATCTTGTCACATCCCTCACGATGTATGAAGCCTCGTTAAGTGTCGAACTTTTGATATTGACCGATACACGGTAGTTGAGGTTGCCAATTATATGACGCACCCATTCAGGGGTTGCCACTTCATGATATTCCTCTGTGATCCTATATGGTTGTAAATGCGAGGTCATTACAGGAAGAAGGCTCCAGCGCGAGGCAGGATATGTTCCCCACAAAGTTGAGGAAATGTCGGCAGTTGCGCACACAGTTAGCACAATGGTGAATATGGCAGATAGAATCAGCAATCTCATAGTCACCTCCCAATATACATTATGACATCTTATTCAGATTTTCGTTGCGTAAATCCTGCACGAATGCAATCAGGCCAAGCATACTGCACTTCTGCTCCTACAGCACATTCCGTCTTCCCTTGACCTAAAGTCGTTATGGGTTATAATCATAGTGTTATGCACCCGTAGTGCATCTTAAGCATTCGCTCGGCAACTGCGGAGGGAACAATGAAAGTCTTTAAGGCTATAATCGGCATACTGATATTCTTGGGCATCATTGCAGCCCTTATCATCGGTCTATTGTACAAGCTTGAGTCTGATCGCTGGAAGGAGTTTGAAGAATCCTACAACAAGGTAGTTAAAGAAGGCTCTGTTGAGACCGGTAAGGTTACTTGGCAGGGAAAAATCCTTGAGTTCGAAGAGTACCCCGAGACCAAGGAGCGCATAATCCTCGTTCAAGCTTATAAGTATCGCCGTCCCGCAGAGAAGTTCCGCTTTTATGCGATCAACATAGGCTCATTTCCCATCGGTGTTAAGAAAGGCGACTGGGTTGAACTACGAGGCTTTCCAAATGGCTACCAAGATGGTCTGCCTCTCCTTCGATGCGAAATGTTCGACCTTTGGAACTATCTCTTCGTTGATGTAGGCATTCTCAAGTAAGATCGTCTAATTTCATCAGTAACTGCTGAACAACTCCGAACGGAGATAACATGAATAAGTCATCGCTTTTGGTGTTAGTGTGCCTATTGCTTGTCTGCGGTTATTCATTTAGCGAGACCGCAGTTGGTACAGCAAAGGACTTCTACGAGCGCGGTTGTCGCTATCTCGACGAGGGTGAGTTAGAGACTGCCGTAAATGAGTTCACAAACGCCATTGACCTTGATCCAGATTTGATGGATGCCCGCCTTCAGCGGGGTATCGCATATATCAAACTTGAAAAGTATGTGGATGCAATAAACGACCTTTCAATTGTGCTCAGTCGCGATCCCGAAAATCCGAAAGCCACATATCGTCGCGCCCAGGCTCGATTCGCCACAGGTGATTTCAAAGGCGCAGCAGTAGATGTTAAGGCATCACTTGCCGTTAACAAGACATTCTCGCCTTCGTGGGAGTTGCTCGGTGATATTCATGTGGAGAGCAAGGACTATCAGTCTGCACTTGTCGCCTACACAAAGACAGTCGAGTATGCACCGAAAGAAATCGCTTATTTGCTGAAGAAGGTTCGAATCGAACTGCTTTTAAACCTTACCGCAGAGGCTATTTCTGATTGCGATGAGATACTCAACATTGAGCCTGAGTTCTATGAAGCGTACTATATCCGTTCACGCGCGAAGAAATTGATGGGTGATGTTGAGGGAGCCTTGAAAGACCTTGACAAAGGTCTTGAATTCGATGCATGGAAGAATAACCCGGAAGTGCAGTTCGAGCGTGGTTTGTGCCTTGTGCTTAATGGCGATTTTCACCGTGCTGCGTACGAGTTTCGTACAGCCGCCAAAGAGACATCGCGCCAAAGACATCGTTACTTCCTTCACCTCGTATTGACTCTGCTCGTATCAAACCGCAGAATAGAGGCAAAGGAGACTGTCTTGAAGGCGCTTGAGATCGTTCCCGCTGAAATGACCGCAGAAACCTACATCAGAGACTGGCACCCAATATTCAAATACATTATCGGCGAGTTGACAGAGTCTGGTATGGTTGACCATGTGATTGCGAATATCGAGAATACTGATGTTGCGGCTGCTTCATATTTTGCCATTGGAATGTCATCACTTGCATTTGGAAAGAGCGACCGTGCCCTTGATGCTCTCTTTAAGGCAACCGACCTTGGTACAAAGGAGAACCCAGAGTCCATTCAAGCGCGTCTTCTTCGCGATTTGCTCGACAAGGGAAAGATGGAGTGCCCGCCCAAGGTCAAAACGGAGAATGAGCCAGCTAATTAGTTTTCCTATGCTGTTGCTGAATGGCAGAATCGCGTTGATATAGTCATTCAGAAATCTCTGCATCTACCTTTGCATCATTCTATTCTGCAGGTGGCATCTTACGACCTCTTTGCCTCTTCTATTCGACCGCAAACCGAATCGGCATTAATTCCTGAACTACTTGCATAAAAAACGGGGCAGTTAAACCGCCCCGTTTTTGTTACTTGTTATCCGTCTGTTATTAGTCTTCACGAACATTCAAACGGGATGCTTCAGCGTCGCGCTTTTCGCGATAGCTGTAATAGGCTGCGACAACCGGCGTTGCTATGAACACGGATGAATATGTGCCGGTGATGATGCCGATCAACAAGGTGATGGAGAAACCGTAGAGCACATCGCCAGCAAACAAAAGCAGCGCAAGAACCACAACGACGGTAGTCAATGATGTCAGGATTGTGCGCATTAATACCTGATTGATAGACAAGTTGAGCACTTCGCGGAAATCGCGCCTCTTCAATGTCTTCATGTTCTCGCGGATACGGTCGAACACGACGATTGTATCATTGAGCGAATAACCTATAACCGTCAGAATTGCCGCAAGCACATCAAGGGTGATGTCAACACGGAGGATTGCGATAAACCCGATGGTGATGAACAAGTCGTGCAGCGTCGCAAAAATCGCGCCAAGGCCGAAGCTGAATGTGAACCTGAAGGTGATGTACAACAGCATCAGGATAGAAGAGAGAATAATCGCCCATAATGCGCGGCTTTGGAGATCGGACGACAGGCTGCTGCCGACGAGTCTCTCTGCGGGAAACGGGTCAGCAAGAAGCATTTTGCTCTCATCGAGCCTCTTGCCGATTTCTTGCTTGATCTCGGACACTGCATCATCCGGATTATTGAACTTGGTTTTGGCTTCAGTGCGAAGAACCATTGAGAATCCTGTGCCAGAGTCGCCAATCTTCTCAATGCTTAAGACTTGAAGCTTCTCAGCCGGAGATACACCTTCTTTGAATTCAATCTTATTGATGGCCGACTTAACCTCTTCCGTTGTGCGAGCAGCGAGTAGATTCATCTCGACCTTCATAAAATCGCTCAGGAGTATCTCGTCCTCTGCAAGCTTTTCGTACTTTGCGGCGCGAATATCAGCCTTGAGCATCTCCTCCATAACAGGGAATGGTTCGGATGCAAGCTCGGGCAAGTTAGCACGAAGGTATTTCTTGAACTCCTCTTTGAAATCGTTGATCTCGCGGTCGTTGTCGCGCTTGTCCTCAGGAATATCTGATAATGCGTAAGTAATAATGAACTGGTTAGCCTGATTACTACTTGCAGCCTCAGGGGTGCCTCCGAATATCTGTACCGTCGGAGGGGTGGAAAAGTACTTGCCAGACAAACCGCGAATTGTGTCAATGGGAACTGCCTTCACTGTGCGCACCTGCAACATCTGACCGCCAGTGAAGTCAATGCCGAACTTGGCATCATAGATAAAAGTAACGATACCAACGACATTGAGAATGATTGACAAGACAAGAGCGATGTATCGCAAACGCAGGAAGTCAAAGCTCGGTGTGCCTATAATACGAAGCATGTTCATTTTCTTGATCCACTCAGCGTCGTAGAGGATCTCGACAAGGCAGCGGGTTACAAATACTGCGGTGAACATGCTGACTATCAAACCGATAATAAGTGTTACGGCAAAGCTCTTTATCAGAACTGTGCCAACAACATACAGCACTATCGCGGTTAGAATTGTGGTTAAGTTAGCGTCGAAAATCGTAATAAAGGCTCGTTCGTAACCGTTCTTTATCGCAACTTTCAGCGCCTTGCCTGCCTCCTTTTCTTCCCTTATGCGTTCAAATATAAGAACATTAGCGTCAACCGCCATACCAAGTGTAAGAACGATACCAGCTATACCTGGCAATGTCAGCGTTGCTTTGAATAGCCCCATAAGGCCGATGATTAGAAGTCCATTCAAGAAAAGCGCTATTACCGCAAGCACGCCTCCAGAAAGATAGTAGATAACCATTATCGCAACAACTGCGCAAAAGCCAATAACCATTGCGGTTGTGCCCTGACGAATCGAGTCCTCACCTAATGCTGCGCCAACTTTGTTTTCTGAGTCTATCGTCAGCTTGACAGGCAAAGAACCAGCGCGAATAACAGTCGAGATTTCCTCTGCCCTATCGCGGGTAAAATCGCCTGTAATGACGGCCTGACCGTCGGTTATCGCCTGCTGAATGTTCGGAGCAATCATCAGCTCGCCGTCAAGAACGATGCCGAGTCTTTTATTCACATTATCACGGGTAACTTGAGCGAATTTGCGGCGACCAGATGCAGTGAATTTCAGCGCAACCTGCCAGTTCGCGGTTGCCATTTGAGGACGAGCAGAAGAGATGTCCGAACCAGTAACTGGTGCCTTTTTCTCAACATAGAGCGTCTCGCCCCTGTCGCGGCTGCGAAGGATGTCATAACCCGCAAGTGGCTTGTTGTCATTGGCATTCTTTGTATCAGTCTCGCTCATGTCCTTTACAAGACGAAATTCAAGGATGCCCTGTCTTTCGATCACGCTCTTGATAATGTCAACGCGACCTGAATCAAGACCGGGGATCTGAATTAGAATCGTATCATCGTCAGCCTTCGATACCCTAATCTCGGCAAGACTCGTTGCAAGAATACGCTCGCGAAGTATGTCGAGAACCTGGTCGACATTGGTCTTTGTGGTTTCTGCTTCAAGCTCCCTAATTTCTTCGCGAATACTGTCTATCTCAGCGATCGCTTTTCCGCTTAGGTCATCAATACGGAGCTTAACTTGATCGCGGCGTGTTTGTAGCCTTCTGCGCTCGTTTGCACGGGCCTTATCTTGCGCCATATCAGCAATCTGCTCGCGTAGCGCGTTGTATTCCTCGTTAAGCCCTTTCAGAGCATCTTGTATCTCCTTATTCGCATTTTCCTCGCCATCTGCTGCGCGTTTGGCAAGATCAATGTCAATAAGGCGACGCTTAAGCTCATCAGCGCGAATAAGCTCAGGGCTTTTCTCGATACGGACAAGCATTTCGGTTCCGCCTGCAAGGTCAAGGCCAAAACTTAACTTCTTGTCGGGCGGATAACCCGTCATGAACATAAGATATGCAACAAGGAGAATTAACGGCATTCTCCATGATTGGTTGGGAAAGAAGAAGTAGAATGCGAGAGCAAGAAAGCCACCTACTAACGGGAAGTTGAGATGGACAAGCCATGTGAAGTTGGGCTTGTCGAAAATCGCCCACTTCGCGCCAAAGTAGTAGAAGAACGCGGTACAAACCGCAGCGGCAATCAATGCTAAGAAGCCTTCGAGCCACATGCTCGGTTTACGGACTGACATATATGCTCCTTTCGGATACAATCTTGGGATTGAATATTGCAAAACAAAGGCGGTGTAGTCAGATAACGGAAGGCGGAGCGCGGCAGGGCAGCTGATTGCATATCTCCGCAGCTTTTGGATGCGAGTAATCAGCAATACTGGTTGTGGAGCAAAGATGCTCACTGAATTGCGCTGGTGATTCCTTGATGCTGAAGCACTGGTTTATGGTAAAATTGACCGCAACCCGACGCATAAAGGATGAGTTGTCAGGCTCGGTTGCAAAACCAGTGGAAGCAGATGAGCCGAATGAGTTGTTATGCTGTTTATCACTCGACTTACGGGGCGACGATTCATACAAATGGATGACGGTGCCGAACGGCGAGAACACCGTCAGCGCGATAAGTGTCAAGATAAGTGAGTAATTGCGCAGCTTATTTGCCGTCAATAGTTTAGCTTTCTGTCTCTGGATCGAGTTTACGGGCAACAGCATCTGGGGTCATTTTAAGGCGCACCTTATCGTCAACCTCGACAATAAGCTTGTCGTCGCGCACCTCGACGATACGACCGTAGATGCCAGCTATAGTAATGATTGTATCGCCCTTTTGAAGTGAGGCAATCATGTTAGTATGCTCGTTCCTGCGCTTCTTCTCGGGACGGATTATGAAGAAATAGAAAAGGAAGATAAGAGGAACCATGAAGAGCAACATAGAAAGCAATGGATTGCCTTGCTGCTGTCCACCGGCACCTTCTGCATATGCATAAGTCGGAAATAGAATTGCTGAAAGCGTGATAAGCGATGAGATGGCTCGTTTCACAGGTTCTCCTACATATATTGCACGGGTATTATATCGGCTTGCCGCGTAAGTAAAGCGAGCATTTGCCACATGAGCCTTCAAGAATAGTCTGGCATACTCCCTCTTTATCACCGTGAAATCATCCCTTTTTCGAGTTTTGCTCTAAAAGCGAATACGATTCTCTAAGAATCGAGTGGAGGTACTATGCGCGCACTGGTAATCGGCGGCACGGCCTTTATCGGCCCCTATGTTGTACGCGATCTTCTTCATAAGGGGATCGAGGTTCTTCTATTCAACCGTGGCAAAAGGCTTGCCGGTGGGATAAAAGAAGTCAGAACAATACTCGGCGACAGGAACTGCATCGGCGATTTTCGCTCAGAGTTGCTCAATTTCAAACCGGATATAGTTATTGACATGATCCCGTTGTATGAAAGGCATGCTGCCATACTTTGCGACATGTTCAAGGGTGTATGCAACAGAATAGTGGCGATAAGCAGCATGGATGTATATCGTGCTTATGGGCGAATGACAGGATTAGAACCGGGGCATGCAGAGCAGATTCCCTTCGATGAGAATGCTCCACTTCGCGAAAAGATGTTTCCTTATCGAGGCGTGTCACCAGTTTATGAGGATTACGAAAAGATACTTGTCGAACGCGCAATTCAGAACGGCGGTATTCCATACACAATCCTTCGCCTGCCGATGGTATATGGGCCAGGCGACTATCAGCATCGCACACACCATTATCTCAAGCGAATGCTTGATGCCCGATCGGCGATACTCATACAAGAATCAGAAGCTGATTGGCGTTGCACAAGATGCTATGTTGAGAATGCCGCTTCTGCGATAGTATCTGCCGCATTGTCAGAGAATGCAGCAGACTGTGTCTTTAATGTCGGTGACGAAATTATAATGAACACCAAATCGTGGATACAAGCAATCGCTCTTGCTGCAGGATGGAAGGGGGCAATAATAGTTGTGCCGCAAGGTAAATGGCCTTCTGAGCTTGAGAGCGGAGTGAATTTTGCACAGGAGTTCATCGCTGACTCCACCCTGCTCCGCCGAAGGCTCCAGTTCAAAGAACCTTGCCATCTCGCTGACGGTATGTTCAAGACAATTGAATGGGAGCGCGCCAATCCTCCTGCTTCCTTTCAGAAAGCGGCGTTCAATTATGAAGCCGAAGATCGTCTTCTTTCGGATTTAACGAAATGACCTGTAACCTGTTTGACTATTTCTGTGTTATGAGTAAAGTCTAAGAAGCATCAATGCAAGGGGGAACGGTGAAAAGACCAGTCCTATTGATTGCGATAGGCATTGTCGTCATGTTGACCTGTACAGGCTCGCTACTGACTTTTGTGTTAGAGCCTGATAACATCTGGTGGACAGCAAAAGGAATGGAACTACCACTCAGCAGTATGAATGACCGCGCAGAGGTGTACATCAACGGAAAATTGCTTCAGCAGCATGTAATTGACAAGTCTCTTCTCGTCAAAAAGGAAGATGATAAGTTCTTGTTTGTTGAAGACGACTACATCAAGGTGCGAGTCAACAACTCCGATTCGGTCAAATACAAGCGTTCGTTGTTCATGTTACCGTTCGCGTTCGGCCTTGGAATTGGCTTCTCTTTGTTTATCGCGGGTCTTCTTGTCAGACCGAGGCGAGAACCTTGAGTCAACACTGTTTATCGTTTTACAGCAATAAAGGTAGGCCACACTTCGCACAAGCAGGAACAGCCTGAAAGCAAATACCTCTTTGCCTTCAGTTTGCCAACCACCTCGCAATACGGAGGTCGAAATGCCGCATTCAACAACTCAAGCTTTCATCAGAACACCTATCTGCCTTATTCTTTTGGTCTTTCTCGCTTCACTGCTAATCAGCCAACGAGTTCACATTAGCGCAGAAGTGCTGTACGAGGAAGATATCAAGTACATCACATGTCTGACAAATCAGGCGGTTGAGTTCACAGTGCAAGAGGTAGAGCTTGACTATACATTTCAAAAGAAGAGCACTTTTCTTCGTTCGTTCCATACTGTATCTGCGACTGTCCCGCTGTTTGACAAGTGGGCTAAGGTGCTTGCAATAAACCTTGAACACTACAACATGGACGACTGCAAAACCTTTCTGAACGACATCATTGTTACCGATAAGTTCATCAACCCTTATCTATACTATGCTTACGTGAAGAAGATCGGCATGTCGGGTATTGATGAGACTATCAAGAAAGCTCATTCTGCCTCAAAGCGGGTCTCATTACCGCGCATTTGTTATCTTCCCGCTGTTTCTAAGGAACCAGAACGGATTGTCAGCGAGATGCTCAGTGCAAAGCCAAAGGAGCTTATCGAATTTGTGAACCTCTATGCGGTTCAGGATGGTTCGGGAAGAGGATTTCTATCAGCCGTCTCCACACCTACACTCTTAAAGCTCTACAACCTGTTGCGCGACAAAGAACCCGCCAAGGTTGTCTTCGGTCAATATCTGCTTGAAAGAGGCGTTGTTGAAGCTATTGAGTCGCTTCCCATTAACATGCTTGTCGTATCAAAGGACGAAAAGACCGCTGAATCATCAGCATATGGATTATCAGCACTGTTTGCGGATGAAGCTGACTGGAAGAAGAATGGGTACAAGAAATTTACGATTCAGAAGCAGCTCAAGGAAATGAAGATAACTCACCTCTCTCAATTGCCTCTTGTCGCTTTTAAGAAAAAGGATCCATCCATCGAGGCATGGACAACCGCGTACTACGACCAAATCATCAAAATTGCAGATCAGTATCCCAACTTCAATATCAGTGCTCTTGCTTTCATCGGTTATGACTTCAACAGCGAGAAGATCACCGAACAGGACATCAAGTACATTCAGCGTTTCGACACGAGGCCGATAAAGGTCATAAAGGACCCCATTTTGCGTGTGATTGACCGAAACATGGTGCCCTACTTCGACAAAATCAACTACCCAACTGGAACGCTCGAACCTATTGCGGCTCAAATCGCCCGAACCGTTATACCAATGGAATATTGCGAGCAGAGCCTTCTTTGGGCTGACCCTGAAAAGCAAGCTGCTTTTCCAAACGAGAACTTCTATGCTGTGTTCGAGATTTTCAAATCAGATATGAATTGGATAGACGGCGGTTACAAGTGGAAGGCAGGTCTCCCCGAATGCTTTAAGAAATAACATCGCGTCGAGACGCGTCAGAGTTGCGGCTTCTGCGCAAGGACTCAGCTCTCGCGCTGCTCTTCTGGCTCTTCCTCGTCCGGTATCCTGCCACCGACGAAGTGTATTTGTCCGTCCACAATATAGAAATCGGGCTTTAGAACTTCACCTTCTGGAGGAGGTGAGAACGAAGGCTCAACAACCGGTGGAGGTGGCGGAGTCTCATACAAATCAGGAGATTCAATTAGCTCGGGTACGACAGGTTCATCAGCAAAAACGGGCGGTTCGATTGCGAATTCGTCCTTGTGCGGGTCATGCGCATCTGCAAGTCCATGCACCGTCTTCTCCCAATAGAACGGATTTGTAAAGAGCTGTATGAATCCCTTCCACGCTGCAATGGAGATGAAAATCCAGTATATCGGTGAAAGGAAAGCCAACGGTATAAGGTGATCAAGACTTCTTTGCCTGCACGCAAGCACATTAATAAATACAAACAGCAGGTTCGCGGACACGAGCACCCAAGTTACGACAAAGAAGATAACAGAAACAGACGACCAGAAAGGGTCGTCCTGGGGTGAGGTGTATAGCATTTTCCATGCAAGCATCTCGTCACCCATGTGACCTGATAGATAGTCAATTGACATAAGTGACAGGTAAACAAGGCCGATAACCCAATATATTGGGTTGAGCAGAAGCATCATCGGCAACCCACCTACTGTAAGCAGGAAGCTGACGAAGTTCTTCACTCCGAGCCTATATAACAGCTTAAAGGGATTACGCATGTGCACAAGATGTGTTTGTGCGTATCCTTTTACCCAGCGCGATCGCTGGCGTATCCAGTTACCAAGCCGCGAGTTTGCCTCTTCCCATGTAGTCGTATCAAGCACCTTTGTGGTATAACCTTCGGCGTGAATGCGGATGCCGAGGTCGCAATCCTCAGTCACATTGAACGGGTCCCAACCCCCAAGCGAGCGGAGAATTTCGGTGCGAAAGTGATTTGTGGTTCCACCGAGCGGAATCGGTACACCAAGTGCATGCAGACCGGGAAGATACAGGTCAAACCAAGCTGTATATTCAATCGTAAACCATCTTGTAAGCGTGTTTTGATAAGGGTTGAAGTAGTTTAACTTGCCCTGCAAACAGGCCACTTTTTGCCCTTGCTTTTTGAATGCATAGACTGCCTTCTTTAGTTGATCAGGCTCTGGACGATCTTCAGCATCGTATATGACAAGAAACTCCCCCTTTGCGGCATAAAGGCCATGATTACAAGCTTTGGGCTTTGTCTTTGGCAGCGAGTGAGGTATCACCATCACCGAATAGCGAGGAGGCAGATCAAGACTGTTGACCGCGGCAATTGTGTCGGTATCGTTTTCCTCAAGCAACAGCTTGACATCAAGCTTGTGTTTGGGGTAGTCGAGAAGCTCAATGTGGCGAATAATCTTATCTGCGACAGCGGGCTCTTTGTACAATGGGACAAGAATCGTATAAACTGGCAGCTTGTTTTCGTCGAGCGATGCGATCTGGGAGCGGGTAACTACAATCTCCCTCTTTCTGAATACTGAAAGCAGTACCACAAGGCATTTGTATGCGATTACAGAGAAGTAGAAGCAGGCAACGAGAAAGTTGATGAGGGTAAGTGCATACAACCAATCATATAGAACTAAGATGATAACCGCCACAGCAAGAGCTATGTAATACGCGATTTGAGGTACAGTGAACACGCGCCATGCGCACTGCGAGGATCTTGTTCGCAAAAAGTGTTCTACTGTGGGATCGGCGTGGTCTTGTTTCGTCATCAATCCAGTTCCTTCTTCAGATTGACAAGCATCTGCAGCGCATCGAGCGGAGTCATCTTGTCAAGGTCTGCGGAACGCAATGTATTTAGAACATTATCATAGGGTGATTCAAACAGCAGCAATTGTACTTCGCTTTGCTTTCTTGCACCCTTAAGCGCCATATTACGAGGTTTGCCTTCAATGTCGAGCGATTGCTTTTCAAGTGTGCGAAGAATGTCGGATGCTCGTTTCACAACTTTTTCAGGCAGACCGGCGAGTTTGGCGACATGGATTCCGTATGATCGGTCGGTGAAGCCTCGCTCGATACGATGAAGAAATACGACGGAACCTTTCCATTCGCGCACAAGCACATTATAGTTAGCTACATTTGGGCAGATTTTCGCAAGCTCGGTCAGTTCATGATAATGCGTCGCGAAAAGCGTTCGTGCAGAACATGCGCGATTCTGCGCAATATACTCGCTGACTGCCCATGCAAGCGACAGGCCGTCAAAAGTGCTTGTGCCACGCCCTACCTCGTCGAGAATAATCAAAGAACGGGGAGTTGCGGTGCTAAGTATCTCAGCGGTCTCAAGCATCTCAACCATAAAAGTTGACCTTCCTCGCGAAAGGTCATCACCCGCACCGATGCGTGTCAGCAAACGATCTACAATGCCAATACGTGCTTCATTTGCAGGAACAGGAGCACCGCATTGTGCTAAAATCACAATTTGCGCAACTTGGCGGATGTATGTGCTTTTACCTGCCATGTTCGGGCCGGTTATTATATGAATAAGGCTCTGGGGAGTGATTGAAGTGTCATTTGGCACAAACGCGCCGCTTGCAAGCATCGCCTCAACAACAGGATGACGGCCGTCCTTTATGTGTATATCCGTGGAATCATCAACAATCGGAATGCAATATCTACGCTCTTCAGCCAATCGCGAAAAACCTACAAGTACATCAAGCGTTGCAACAGCTTCAGCGTTTTTGTACAGGATCTCAGCCTTCGATGCGCACTGTTCTCGAATGTCCCTAAAAATTCTGTTCTCAATTGCAAGAATCTTTTCCTCAGCAGATAGGATTCGCGCTTCGTACTCCTTCAGCTCAGGTGTGATAAACCGTTCGCAGTTGACAAGGGTCTGCTTTCTTATGTAATCTGTGGGTACATTGTCGAGGTTTGCCTTAGTGACTTCAATGTAGTAACCGAAAACTGTGTTGTAACCCACCTTAAGGGAAGGTATACCACTTCGCTTGATCTCAAAGCGCTGGTATTCAGCAATCCAATTTCTTCCACCTTTTCGAATGTCGCGTAGCTCGTCAAGCTCTGAATTCACTCCCCGTCGCACAAATTCACCATCTCCGATTGCATTGGGGGGAGTATCTACAATCGTATTTGCGATAGTGTCACGAAGCTCATCAAGCGGATCCATCACCTTTGAGAAAGAGTTTAGAGGTTCCTCAGTGTTCTCTGTAATGCGGCACAGGTCGCGAATCAGGGAAAGTGAATCACGAAGACTTCCAATGTCTCTTGGATTTGCGCGGTTTGCCGCGGCCCTCGCAGTCACCCTTTCAAGGTCGCACATTGCCTTGATATTCTTGACTATTGCGGTTCGCAATTCGACTGCATCAAGCAGAGCATGAACGCACCGTTGCCTAAATAGAATTGCAGACAGATCGGTCAGCGGTTGTGAAAGCCACCGCCGAAGTGCTCTTGCGCCCATTGGCGTGGAAGTGAAGTCGCAGACACCGAGCAAAGAAGCAGAGCGCTTTCCTGACGAAGACGAAAGCACTTCGAGGTTGCGCAACGAACGGGCATCTATTGCAAGTGAATCTGCAAGAGCATTGTCGCGAAGCGTCCTAAACTGCCCAAGATTGCCTCTTTGAGTTTTTTCAAGATAGGAAAGCAGTGCAACTGCCGCGGTAAGCCAATGGCGGGAAAAAAGCTCGCTTAAATCAAGATGGAACAGTTCTGCAAGTCGCGCTGCGCCATCCTGCGATTCGTATCTTTCATCTTCAATCTGCTCTATTACTGATTCTTCAATACCAGCGAAGTCACGCCTAAGTAGTTCTGTAAGTGCAGAAGCCGTCTTTCTTACAAGCACCTCACGAGGGTGGAGACGGTTCATCTCGGCAATTAGCCTATCTGGTGCGCATGTGTCAACAGCGAATTCCCCTGTTGACAGGTCGCATATAGCAATTGCGCAACAGGTTTCTTTCAGATCAACCGCAGCAAGGAAAATATTCTCGTCAGCGGGAACGATATTCTCTTCGTAAACTGTGCCTGGAGTTATCACTCGAACAACATCGCGCTTGACCACTCCCTTTGCAAGTGCTGGATCCTCAAGTTGTTCGCATATCGCCACCTTCTGCCCTGCCTTGATTAGCTTTGCTAGATAGGTATCTGCCGAATGGTGGGGTACACCAGCCATGGGTATTGCGTCTGGGCCTTTGTTTCGCGAAGTAATCGCAATGCCGAGAATTGGTGCAGCACGAAGAGCGTCTTCGCCGAACATCTCGAAGAAATCGCCCATACGGAAAAACAGAAGGGTGTCAGGGAACTGTGATTTGATGCGGAGGTATTGTCGCATCATAGGAGTATCGTTGGGAAGCAGTGGGGCCGAATTGAAGTTTTTTGCCACTTAGCGCCCGCTCCAGCGCTTTAGGTAGTATGTTATGCCAATAGAATTCAGCTTGTCCGCATCGTTTCGTGCAGCCTGCTCGTTAGCGTAAGGGCCAAGATAGACTATCCACATGCCTTTTTCGACCATTGATGCTGAAAATCCCTTGGAATTTATTGAATCAGCAAAGGCTTTAGCCCTTTCTACCGTAGAGAATATGCCGAGTTGAAGGACTATCAGCAAATGGCTGCCAAGGTCGCGCTGAAGTTTGGAAAGTACTGCGTCTTTGTTTGAAAATGACAAGGTTGTGTATGGGAATTCAGCTTTAAACTCAGCGAATCTGCGTTCTGACAATTCAGTTTTTCCACAAAGCATCGCAGCCGCTGTGCAACGGGCAAGAAGCTGATATCGAATATGCGAATCGGATGCGCTAAGCAGCAGAGCCTCATATTCCGCCAAGGCAGTTTCGTTTTGTCCGTTTTGTATCTTTGTGTCAGCGATGCCCATATTGCAGTATTGACGATAGTTTTCGGGAAGACCAAATGAATATGCTTTTTCGAGCCACACCATCGCATCGGCATGACGACCATCGGATAACAGCGTGAAACCTGTCCAATATGAAGCGTAAGGCTCTGCGTATCCGCTTGCCGAAATCATGCTATGGATATCTTGCGCAGAGGGAAGTTTATCGAGTCTTAGCAGAATTGAAGATATTGCAGATGGAGGCGCGTAAGCGAAAGATGTCCTTGCGGGCGTCTCTTGCTTTGGAGAGCAGCCCATAAGAAGAACGACAAGCAGAACAGCAAAGGCTGTTAGTTTATTGTATTGGAGTACTTTTCGAACCACTTCTGCCACGCTTCCGTTTTTTCGCCGAAATTCTGGTTCGTGATCTCAATAAGCCCCGCTGAAGCATTAGCCCGAACAGACTCATCAATATCTTCAAGCGCACCGATCAATATAAGCACTGCCCCCCTTCTGCTAAAACCGGGCTGTACCATTCCCGTCGCAAAACAGCAAACGCGCCTCAGTGCAACAGAGTATTTAAACAGCTTTCTGTCTATCGGGTCACGCGTTCGTAATATGCGAGCAAAAGTGCTCAGCGCGTTGTTTACTGCACGGGTGGTGTCAGTGCCTGGTATTAAGTCTCGGAAGAAATCTGCTAATATGTTGATCATTGCAATGCGGACTTCGTCATCAAGGGTATCATCGTCGAGCCTGTCAACTATGGGAGCAACGGATTTCTGGTTCTTCAGAGTGTGAAGAATCTTGCAGGCCGTAGGAATCAGTCTTGCATCTGTGGCTCGGTTTTCGAGAAGGTCAGTTACAGGCTTCAGGGTGAATGTCCCCGTCAAGCCATTCTTAACCAAAAAGCAAAGGCATTCGCCCGCTCTAATTCGCGTGGGTGCAGCAAGCTGATCATCACAAAAGACATCAAGCAAGCGGATCGCAATAATCACATCAACTATTTTGCCTCCGCTACTAAGCAAGTTCCACAGTGATGCAACAGCCATATCAATAAGATCGCGATCTGCAAGCGCGAATTTTAACGCATCTTGAGCAGCCTCATCGCCAAGACTGCAAAGAGTCTGAAGTACTTCGACCTTTAATGCGTTCTTGCTTGTCGGCAGCTTTAGGAGATCGCGAAGCGACTTTGTGTACAGCTCTATCCGTGTCTCTCGAGGGAACAGCTTCATATATGTTCCAAGTGCCTTGACTCCTGCGACACGAACAAGTAGATTCTCTTTCGCATCAGAGACAATGCGCGAAATCGGTTCGCTTGAAGCGAATTTCTCAATCATCCTGACTTCAACAAGTGACTTGATCGCGCTTGCAGCAGAGGCTCGCACTTGCGCCGCCTCGTTAGAGTTTATGAAAACATCCAATAGCTTTTGCTCGATACCCCGCTTGGTGAATGTCTCCATGTCACGGAATGCTGCAAAGTACCTAAGCACTTCCATTTTTTCATAAGATGTACCGAGGCGTAACACCATGAGTCTTTCGTCAATATCCTTGTGAAGATCCTGTTCAGCATAGACATACGATGCTGAAAGAAGAACAGCAGACAGGAACAGCAACAAGGTCTTCATATTATCGCCTCAGCGGGTTTGTGCTATGGAGCCTCATCTTTCGGTGGAATCGGCCCAATTGCTTCTTTATCGTAGTCAACCGCTTTCAAAAACCTGAGCGTGAGAGACTGATAGATCGAGTCAGGTACAGCAAAACCAAAATCATCACCTTCAACACGGGCGTAAACGCCTTTCTTGTCTCCATCTTTCCAATCACCGAAGAACAAGAAGGTGATTGTTTTGGAGGTAAGTTTATCGCCATCCTTTTTCTCTGAAGTAACCACAACCTTCGAGCGAGGCTCCGTGTTCCATTTATCGCCGTCCTTAAGACTCATGATGGCATGAACCTTGAAGATGTCAATGTCGTCGAGCAGCTTCTTCAAGTTGTCCACATCAACAATGCGATCCGGTTTGTTGTCACATTTCCATTCGCCATCACGCTTGGTAAACGAGTGGAAGTTACCCTCTGTCATCACCGAGACGAATCTGGCGTCATCTGCACTGAATCGCTTTATGGTTCTATCATAAAAGACATGCTTTGTGATCGCCAGAATCGAGGCAATCTTTTCGGGTGCGAAAAGAAGCATGATTCCTTCCTCGTTTCTTCGCACACGCAATGATCCAGTCTCTTCATCAGGCTTGCCGATCTCGACCTTAAGGCGAGTGTCGTAGTAGTTTCCCGATGGATTGAACTCAAAGACAAACGAGCCATCGAAGCCAAGTGCAGCCGGGTCGCCCTCGATTGTCTCGAATTCGACAGAGGTCAATGCGTTGAGCTTCTTAACAAACTCGTCCATGGCATCGCCGTCAGCCTCATCTTCCTCTGGTTTGACGAACTTCAGATGGTTATCCTTCATTTCGATCTCGAACTCGTCAAGCACAGACTTGAAAGTCATCCGCTTAAATGAGGTATATGCAAGGTTTGTGAGTTGCGACTCGACAATATCCAGAGGATCACTACCGATGTCATTTATAGCCTTTTCGGCAATTGTGAATATGTCGTTAGGATCCGCTTCGGTTCGAGCATAATATGCTGAGGTCTCTATGCCGGGAGTAAGTGTAGGGTCAACCTTGGACCCAATTTTAAGGGTCTTCCTTTTGCCAGCATCGGATACCACGACGATTTCAAGCGTCGGCTTTTCCAGTCCGTACTTGCCAAAATCGGTAGGTTTTCCGTCAACAAAGGACTGAATCGAAAGGTCAACAACCTTCCCAACAAGCCCCTCTGCGGAAAGCAGGTTTGCCAGTGCTTTGAAAGGAGAGGAAACTAACCACACTGTGCCCTTATGCTCCAATGAATATCCATACCGACCGGAAAAGCTAAGACTTGCGACATCCATGACGGAAAAGTCTATTGGAGTTCGGTTGCGATAGTCATCAAGCTTTGCAGAGATATACTTCTTGATATTCCCGGGCACAACATATACCGAGTTGGAAGTACTGACCTGTGCAAATATGTAGTCCTTTGGAAAGCTGGCTCCCGAGCCGAAATGCACTGTGATAGGTTCTGCTTCTGCAGAGTGAAGTGTAACAGAGTACTTCGGTTCAGATAGCTCATACGATTGCAGCGTTTTCTGCGTTACTTCATCGCCCTTTATAGTGCGGTCGGCCACGCCAAGGTCAATCTCATCAATAATGTTCTGCACAACACTCTTGTCGGCAGGATACTTGATTGGCGAAGTGATGTGCCAAACGCCATCTGTCTTCTCGAGTGTAACTGAAAGCCCCTCGGCTTTTACTTCAACCTTTGAACATTCTGTGAAAAAGGCCTTTGGCTTGTTGACGAAGTTCTTACCAGTTCCAGTCTTCTCGGTATCCTTGTCAAACACAAAGATATACACGCCAAGAAGAATGCCTAACACTAATAGAACAATTAGACCCCGAGCATGCTTGAGCATCATTTCCTCCGTATCAACCAGACGCAGATTCCAGCATACAGGCAGAGAAGAGGCAGCCCGAGCAGTACAAAATACCCGACGACTTTAAGCCTGCCCTCTGTGAATGTGAAGTGTGCCTCGGATGGTGATTTTGGTCGAATCTCGACCAGCACTTCCTCCTCAGCCAACCAGTTCACGCAATTGAGCACAAAGTCCTTGTTCACTCCGTACTTTTTAAGGAAGTCGTTAGCAGCGATTAGAAAGTCGCCCATTACGACCATGCGGAATTCTTTCTCCATTGTCGGCTTCTTCACAGTAAGAGCCTTTGCTATCGAGAATTTACCCTCAACCTTAAGTGTTGAATCAGTCACCGGTTTCTCGTACCAAGCGCCGAATTCAGATGTGGATATCAAGTCTGAAATCTGTACGCCCTCTGGCTTATCATCAAGTTCTGCAACTACTCTTGGAATTCTTGACACGATGAAATGTCTGTCTGAGTTGAATGCTTTTGTAACCGAATGGCTTCCAAACTGGTTGAAAAGCACATAACCGCGCGCAATCCGAAGTGCTGTATCGTGCACAAATCCCGGTTTTATCGTTACTCCAAACTTGGCAAGCCATGGTTCAAGAGGCGATTCGTTGAAAAACTCACCCTCAGAAAGACCACGAACAAGCACCATCACCGAACCTCCGCGAGAGACATAGGCTTCGAGGTTCTGCATCTCCTCAAACTTAAAGGGCAATGCAGGCGCGGCGATTACAAGTACTGAGATATCGTCAGCTACCGGATTAGCAATATCTACAATCTCACATACCTTTCCTTCGCGCTCAAGCTCGTACTTCAGATCGCCGAATTCGAGCTGCCCTCGACCATCCATAGATGGTTCCATGTTGTTGTGCGTAAAACCTATTTTTATCTCGCGATCCGCGGTGATTTTAATGATTGCCTCTGTTAGTTTCTGCTCGCCAATGAATGTTCGCGACGCGCCATATGACATGCCCGACTCGAACATATCCTTGACCATTATGACTTGATTCCTTTCCCAAATCATCTCGCCATCTGCGTTCTTTACGCCAAGCTGAACAACAAGTTTGTCGCCCTGTTCAAGCTCGAACTTTTCCTCGTAATGATAGACGACATCCCGATCTCTGTCTGGATTGATGATCTCGACGCGAAGCCTATTCGAATAGGATCGGTACTTATCGAGTATCTTACTCACAAAAGAGAAGTCGTCGTCCTTGGAGTAGTAGATATAAGTGATCTTGACATCTTTGTTAAGGTTTGTGAGCTTTGATATTGTCTGGTCAGACAACGAGAACATCGAGGTTTTTGTTAGATCCCACGATGTAGAATGCTTGCTTGCAAGATAATTCGCCATCACAACGATTACAAGCGCGACAAGCACCATTCCAATGACCATCATACCCGAATATAATCTGACGCCCTGGGTTGCACGGATGAAGTAGTAGATGAAATTACCCGCGCCCAGAAGTGCCAGAAGAAGGCCAACGGCAATTGTGATGTACATCGCTATGCGGATGTCAGGTGAGTTCTTCACCGCCAAGACTATCAATCCAGCGAGCGCCAGAAACAGGCCAAGAGGCCCGACGAAACCTAAAAGCATGTTAATGTTCTTCTGTCGTGTATCAGGCATCTTTACCTCCACTTGCGGGCTTCAAGGGCGCGCACGGCGACAAAAAGGGAAAGGAATCCCATCGAGATGAAATAGACGACCGCACGAAGGTCAATCACACCCTTCGAAAAGTCATCCATATGCCTGTGAACGCCAAGATACGACAACACCTCAGAGAAGATTCTTCCCGGAACCTGATCAGAGGCGAAACCCAAAAAGAAAAGCACGACCAAGAACGCAAATGTGAGACCGAATGAAAGCATTTGGTTGCCAGTGAATGAACTGAACATTGCACCAACACCAATGAATCCAAACGACATAAGCATTACACCGATGTAACATGCCCATACTGGACCGAGATCGGGGACAAAGTCAAGGTGCATTAACATTATGGCAAGATACAGAAGCGTCGGCACCCATAACACAAGATAGAACGACCATGCCGCGAGAAACTTGCCCAACACAACTTCGAGATCGCGCACCGGCGCAGTCAGCAGCAGTTCAAGCGAACCCGTACGCCGCTCCTCGGCAAACAACCTCATCGTGATCATCGGAATAAAACCAGCCGATGTTATCATGAAGATTATGCCCGACATTAAGACGGTCAGTGAATCCATCGAGGCAGGGACATTCGGTGACTGCGAGCGCCAAGAGAGTAGCAACCAGAAGATGAACCCATTAAACAGCAAGAATCCGAGCATTACAAAATAAGCAACAGGGCTGAAGAAGTAGTTTTTAAACTCGCGCCAGAAGATGTGAAGAGCCGCCATTATACACCTCCCTCGCGATCTTCAGTCCGTTCCTCAGGAAAAGCTCCAGCCTCCGGCTTAGCTTCCTTCATCTTTGTAACAAAATCGTCAATGTTCGCTACCTTATGCCCGTCATCAGATACATCATGTTCGACGCCGTTCTCAGGATTATCGTCAATGCTCTCTGGTATTTGGGCATCAGGTTCTACCGAAGGAGCATCAGGTATCGGTGCAAGTTTCGGTTCGACAAACTTGTCGCTTGTAAGGTTCGAGAATATGTCTTCGAGCATCATCCGCTCTGAGCGCATTTCAAGAATGACAATTCCACGAGTTGCGAACTCGCGTGAAAGCCTCTCGCGAAGGTCGAATCCTGGGTGAAGATCAATTTCGAGCTTCACGGTGCCGTTCACATTTACACAGTACAGCTTGTCAATACCCTCAATTGAGTTGACCGTGTCTTCGATAATTCGTCTGTCACCAATAAGCTCAACGATCAGGCGACGCGAATCACTCATTGATTCTATCAGGCCCTTTTGTGTATCATCGGCAACTATTCTTCCCTCGTGGATAATTATCACCCTGTTGCAGATCATCTCGACTTCATGAAGTATATGGGTGGAAAGTATGACGGTATGATTCTCTGCGAGCGATTTGATCAGATTTCGGGTCTCTCGCACCTGATTTGGGTCGAGACCCACGGTGGGTTCATCGAGAACAAGTACTTGAGGCGAGCCTAAAAGTGCGTCCGCAAGACCGACTCTTTGACGAAAACCCTTCGAAAGATGCCCGATGATTCTCTTTCTGCTATCCTTCAACCTGCATTGCTCAAGGGCACGATCAACCGCAGCAGAGCGTTCGAACATGGGCACCTTTTTCAAAGCGGCGCGAAATCTCAAGTATTCTTCCACGCGCATTTCGGTATATAAAGGCACATTCTCAGGCAAATAGCCAAGGCGTTTTCTCACCTCGAGTGAGTCGTCGAACACATCGTATCCGGCGACTACGGCTTTACCGCTGGTGGCGGGGATAAATCCCGTCAGAATCCGCATCGTTGTTGTCTTGCCAGCGCCGTTCGGGCCAAGAAAACCAACCACTTCGCCGCGCTCTATTTCGAACGAGATGCCGCGAAGAGCCTCGAACTCGCCATAGACCTTCTTCAGATTTTCAACTTGTATCAAGTTTGCTCCCTCCCTCATTAATTAGGCGGGATTGTGAAAAACGGAATTATAATGCGCTACAGCGTTGCGGCAAGGCAGAGAGAATGCGTAACTCGCACACCTCAGCGTCCGCAAGCAAATAGCGGTGTTTTTGGAGCCTTTATATGCTTAACACGCGCAAACTGGTTGTCGGACTCGAAACGCATGTTCAACTTAGGACAGCAACGAAGCTGTTTTGTTCCTGCGCAGTTGAGTTTGACGCCGAGCCGAACACAAGAGTGTGCCCGATCTGTGCGGGACATCCTGGCACGCTTCCAGTTTTGAACAAAGAAGCGCTGCGAAAAGCGATACTTGCAGGACTCGCACTGGCTTCGGATATCTCAGAATATACGCAATTCGACCGTAAAAACTACTTTTACCCCGATTTGCCTAAGGGATTTCAGATAACCCAAAGCCAATATCCCCTTTGCAGAGGGGGTTCGGTTGTTATTGGAGAGAAGCTCGGTGGCAAGAGAATTCGAATCAGGCAAATTCATCTTGAGGAGGACTCAGGTAGGTCACATCATGATTCATCTACAAACACAACTCTTGTTGATCTCAACCGCTGCGGTGTGCCGCTTATTGAGATCGTCACAGAGCCTGATTTAAGCTCATCGCAAGAGGTCTATGACTTTTTAACCCGCCTAAAGACAATACTAAGGTTCGCTGATATTTCGGACTGCGAGATGCAAAAAGGTGAACTGCGCGTTGATGTTAACTTGTCTGTTAAGGACGATGCACATGGAATCTCGACACTCCCGTGTGAAGTTAAGAACCTCAACTCGATTTCTTCGGCTGCTCGCGCCGTCGAATTTGAATGCAGGCGACATTGTCATGCTCTTGACACCCGTTCAGTTACACTGAAAGAAACACGAGGCTGGGACGATATTCAAGGAATCACTTATCCGATGCGCAGCAAAGAGACAACTACTGACTATCGTTTCATTAGTGAACCTGACCTGCCCCCAATCTATATTCCAAAATCGTTTGTTGATGAAGTGCGCTGCCAAATGCCTGAGCTTCCTGATGCTTTATGCAGAAGACTGATATCAGAATATGGCCTGTCGGGTTATGAAGCTGATGTCTTGATGCATGAACCTGAAACGACAAGGTACTTTGAAGCGGCCGCGATGCAATGCGGAAATGGCAAGGAATGCGCAAAGTGGATATTGGGCGATTTATCATCAGCATTTGGAGGAGTTACTGGTGTTGCGCGTCAGAGCAAAATTCCTCCATTGCATCTTGCTGAATTGGTGTCGCTTGTATCCTCTGGGCGAATCAGTCTATATACAGCAAGAACCTTTGTCCTTCGTGATATGATAGAGACAGGGAAATCGCCTGCGATTATTGCAGCAGGCATTCTCACTGATTCGACAACAAATACAGAGCTTGCCAAGCATATTGATGCTGTTATTGAGCAGAATCCTGTTGTTGTCGCTGACATCAAAAGCGGCAGAACTAAAGCAATTGAGGTGCTTGTTGGGAAACTGATGCAGGCAACGATGGGCTCATTTTCTCCATTGGATGTGCGTCGTGAGTTACTTTCACGGTTTGCAAAGGTCAAAATAGGCGACTAAACGGAGAATAAGCCGATATACCTTGCCTGCCGCTCTAACTGATGTACAATGTACATCATGGCAGACCAAAACACCTGCGATATGTGCGGAAGGCTAATAATCGGGGATCCTGTGCGTTATGAGCTTAAGATAAAGCTCTATGCGGGATACGATGTTCTTGAGATCGCTGCTCAAGACCTTGAGCAGGATTTGATAGGGAAACTGAACGATTTGACCCGTCAAATGGAGGGACGCGATCCCGAAGAAATGGAGCGCGAGATTTATGAAGAGTTTTCATACGACTTGTGCGTTTCATGCCGTGATAGGTACAGACGCGATCCTCTTTGCAGAGCACGCCTACTATCCCATGATACGCACGATCAAGAGGGGTGAAAATGACCGGTAGATACATGATTGTAATTCTTTGCTTGTTATGTTTTGCCTTCGCGTCTCTACCCTTACCCGCTGAAACTGCAATTGACTGTGAAAAGTGCGGGAACAAGGGACGGGTTATCAACCAAAAACAGCGCCCACTTGCGAGCATTTTCGATGCTGGCCTGACTCCAGTTGCCGACTCTCACTACACAGAATATCCTGACTGCTACGGCACTGGCTATAAGCCCTGCCCCTCATGTGGCGGTGCTAAATGGAAAGAGGAGTTGGCGAAGAGAAAAGAGGCATGTGAGGTTCTAATCAAAGAGCGTGCGGTCGTAATGAACAAGATTTTCCCCGATGGTAAACTTCCGCGCCGCACGGTGTACCACGCAAAATCAAAGCACTTCACTATCACTTACAATTGTAAGGAACGAGCTGGCAAGAACCTGAAGTTCGATCAACATACTATAGGATGGTTGATGCTTGCGAATTTAGAGGATGCTTTCAACCTTTTTCTGCCCTTCGTAGGCGCAGAGAAAGAGGAAGAGCTGTCATTCTGGGACGATCAACCACGATGCTTTTACCTGTGGTTCGATCAAGCTGCGCAGCTAAAATGCTCTCAGGCGCTTACAGGTGCCGAAAACGGCGTATCCATGGTCTATCGCCCATTTTTCTGCACCATTGCGGAAAATGAGTTTTCAGAACATACAGACCACTATCTTGTGCACCACGCTTTCCAGCTTCTTGTTGACGGACTTGACCCTTCAACAGAAAGGTCTATCCCCGAGTGGTTTATCAATGGTGTGGGCAATTGGGCTGAATACGAGATATTTACAGAATGCAACATCGCAGCGATTGGTGAGGGAATGACTCCGTGGGACATCAGCATCCCATTCTTAGGCTGGCCTGCCATAATTCGCAAGATGATTAAGGATAAGAAGATTGTCCCCTTGGCAAGCTATGCTAAGTGCAATATAAAAGAGCTGACCGCAGACCTTCGCGTACAGAGTTACGGAATAATAGACTATCTATACAGAGTTCACGGTGGTAAGAAGATGCGGCAGTTTCTGATTCAAATGAAGGAGACTAAAGACCAGTTTAGAGCACTTCAGACTGTCTACGAGATGTCCTCAGGCGATCTTGACGAAAAATGGCAAGCATGGGCGGATGAGGCATATAAGAAGCGCAAATAGCGACTTGAATGAAAGGCAAAAGATGGTTCATCGAAGATACACGGTTTTGCTCGCTTGCTTTATTCTGGCTTGTTTGATTTTCTCGTCTTCACCTTCTCAAGGAGAGCAGCAACCACTCGACTATTGCGCGAAATGCCGCAAAAAAGGCTGGATCGTCAACAAAAGCAACCCTATTCCATTCCCATACTACTGCACCACTTCAATTGACGAAAAACGCGGATATGACCTTGGCTGGGAACCCTGTGACAAATGTCAAGGAACCGCATGGCATACTGCAGCGGTGCGTGAATACAGCATTCGTATTAACGATCTTAAGCGGTGGGACGAAGGGCGAAGGATGGCCGTTGACAAGGAGATATTCAAGGCAGATTGGGAAAAATTAGGGATCATGCATATAACCACAGAACACTGGAAACTGACAACCAACTTCGTCGGTCGCAGAATGGACTATCGCTGCCTTCCCTTCCCAGTTCCAAAATGGCTTGCTGCCAATCTCAAGATAGAGAAGTTCACCCAGAGGAAGTTAGAGACATTCAAGTTCAGCGCAGACCCCGACCTTGCCCTGAGGGTTTATGCATACAGACTCGAATTTCTGTATGACTTCTTTATGAAAACGCTTGAAAAAGACCTTCAGACAGCAAAGGCAAACCCTGAAGACGACACAGCCCTTGAAGAAGCTGAAGAGGCAACCGAATCCAACCCTGATGATCTTGACCAGTTTGCCTTTGAAAAAGTCGCGCATGGCGACAACAGATACCCGATGTTTATTTGGCGCACCGATGCCCAAGATAAAGCCTGCAGAACGAGAATGACTGGTGGCGCAAACACACTGTACACTCAATGGACAGTTCACTCCATGCATGATTCGGATAACGGCAACGATGAAATGCTGCTTCACAAGGTTGTTCATAACGGAACCGAGCAAATACTGGTCAGTTACATTAAATGGCCACCGGGCAAGTACGATTTTGTGCCTTATTGGTTCAATGAAGGTCTTTCTCATTGGATGGAATACACCTTGTTAGGCTCGGTCAGAGTCTGTTCGCGTCACGAACTGCCAATTGACATTTCTGTTCCTCCTGTTGGCTTGCGCAGTCGCGTATATAGAGCTGTAAAGAGCGGAAACTATAACCGTCTTACCACTTTCGCCGATTGGAACCTTGATAAACTAACGCCAGACCAGCGAGTAATTGGCTTTTCGCTTGTTGACTACCTGCTCACAGATACTAAGCGGCTTCGTGACTGGCTTAAGCACTACAAGGACCATCTTAACCAAAGCGCAGCCTTTAGGGATGCCTACGGCGACACGATGTCAGACTTTGAGAATAAGTGGGAGAAGTGGGTGCTCGAAACCTATAAGGGACGAACAGATTGACACTTGCCTTCACACAGCGTTCGGATTTTTCGGCATTACTGTGAAAGCAAGGTACAATTGATATACAAATGACCGTTAGCATTGCCCGCGCTTTATTTGTTCGATGTTGTTTTTCGGGCGTCTAAAGCGAGGGGAGTTTGTGTTTTGTCAGTAACGCGCAAGCCCAGAGGTTTCTATATGAAGTGGACTTTCGCAGCTATATTGGTCTTCTCCCTTGCCTTTTTTGGCTTTGTATCCTCGTCAATACAGGCAGAGGATGCCAAAGACTACTGCAAAAAGTGTTCGAGCACGGGCAAAATCCGTGACGATAAGTATCCTATCCCCTACCCATACTACTGCTCATCCTCTATTAACCCAGACCGTTCTCATGACGCTGGCTGGCGTCCCTGTGATAAGTGTGTCGGCACAAGAACAAATGCCCAAGCGCGTAAGGAGTACGACGACTGGGTTGGCTCGCTTACCGCTTGGACAGAAAACAGGCGTACTGAAATTGACAAGAAAATATTCGGCGTAGCTTGGGATAAGCAACGAGTCATCCATTTTGAAACCAGTGCTTGGGTTTTCTCAACAAACATGGTCGGCAGGAAAATGGAGTATCTGTGTCTGCCCTATCCTGTTCCCAAATGGCTCGCTCGTGAGTTGAAGATTGAGAAGGTCACAAAGAGCAAGCTTAAAAACCTGCGGTTCTCAGCAGACGATGACCTTGCAGCCCGAATCTATGCCGAACGGCTTGAGTACTTCTACTCCGTCTTTCTGAAAGTCTTTGAGCGCGATATTCACGAAAACAAAGGCAAGGAAGAGGGCGAAGAAGGCGATCTTGTTGATGAACCTGAGGAAGAGCCAGAAGAAATTGATGACTGGGCTATAAACAAGGTTGGTGTTGGTGGCGGGAAGTGGGGCTTTTACATTTGGCGTACAGAAGGCCAACAGAAAGCGGCTTCTCATTATCTTACAGGCAACACATCTGAAAACGGAGTTACCCTCTACGCACCGTGGAGCCTTCACACTTTCCATGATAAAGAGCGTGGCGATGACGACATGATGCTTCACAAAGTCGTGCATTCGGCATCTCAAGTCGTACTATCCGATTATCTAAAATATGAAAGGGATTCTGTGCCGAGTTGGTTCGACGAGGGTCTTGCCCATTGGTTTGAATACTACCTTTTGGGGTCTTGCAGAGTCTGCTCAAGAAAAGAACTTCTTTGGGAGCCAGTTATCCCCCAGACCGGACTTCGTGGAAAAGTCTATGATCAAGAAATTCGAACCGCTTACCGCTTATGCGGGGTTCGATGTTGATAAGCTGACGACAAATCACCGCGTCATTGATTTCTCGATTGTGGATTACATGCTGAAGGATTCCAAAAAGGTTCGAGAGTGGCTGAGGCATGTAAAGAACCACAAGGATCAAGGACGCGCCTTTAGGGATGTTTACGAACTCTCAATGTCGGAATTTGTGGATACTTGGGCGGCATGGGTCCTTGCCAACTACAAGCCCGGGATGCACTAATTCCGCAAGGAGGTTATGATGAAGAAATCGCTATTACTGCTGCTTCTCGTATGTGTATGCGCAGTGTTCATTCACTTTTCAGCAACTGCTGAAGAGGGAGAGACCACCCCGCCTGAGGATTCTGGTTACAGCAAGGAGTTTCTAAATGCTGTTAACAACCGCATTGGAAAAGTAAGGCTCGCGCTCAAACGATATCGAGACACGAAGAACCCACAAGGCGACGCTCTCGCACAGGCCATAAAGGACTATCTAAAGCCTGTTGACCATCCCTTGATTATTGATGAAGCACTAAATATGTTTAGCAATGTCTCAGATGGTATCGTTCACGATGCGTGTATGCTTGTACTGGGTACGGTGAAAGAGGGAGCGCTGCTTGAATACTTGGTTGCTCGGGGCGTGCGAAAAGGTAAACCCGAGGTTCGCTCTCTCGTCATTGTTGCGCTTGCAAACGGAGACAAAGCAATGCTGTTCCCTACGATCTGCGAGATTTTGGCAGACCCGAAAGAGAACGAGATAGTGCGCGCAGGTTGCGCTCGCGCATTGGGAATAATGAAAGACGCGCGTGCCGTCAATGTGCTTATCGGACTCGATAAGGACAAGTCTGAGCTTGTTAAGGTCTCACTTGTCGAAGCGCTTCTCAATTTCGAAGATGATGCGAGCGCTCAGTGCATCGCATCGCTGATAAATGATGAATCGAGTTGGAAGGTGCGATCGGCAGCGATACAAGCGTCGGTATTGAAGAAGAATGTGTACTCGGTCGGTTATCTTGTGATGCGACTTCGAAGTGAAAAAGGCCGTTTGTTCGGTGATGTGCTTCAAGCCCTGAAGGATATCACTGGCGTGTGGAAGGGTGAGAATATTAATGCTTGGGAGCAATGGTTCAAGACATCTGAATATGCGAAGCAAGGCAAAATTGAGCTAACGCCTCGAGCGGACATACCCGGCAACTATACTCAAATTACATATCACGGCATCCGCACCCACTCGAAGAATGTTGTCTTCATCATAGATAAATCGCAGTCAATGCAAGAGAAGTGCGATCCTAAGGCACTTAAAGGCGACTACACCACCCCTGATGTTAAATTCACAGGCGAGACACGCATGGAGCTTGTGAAGTGGGAACTTACTCGTACAATAGCAAAGCTCGACAAGAACACATCATTCAATGTGATTACCTACTCGACCGATGTTCGGCAGTGGAAAAACAAGTCTGTATTTGCAACAGAGGACAACAAGAAGACCGCTATCAACTGGGTCAAAGGCCTTTCACCTGAGGGCAGGACAAACACATGGGGTGCATTGCTTGCCGCATTTGGCTGTAAATCGTTCGGTGACGGCAGATTCAACGCAAATCCAATGGGCGACACGATCTTTCTGCTGACAGACGGCGATCCCAATGAGGGCGAGCTTGACGACCCGGATGAGATCATTGCGGGAGTCAAGGAGCTAAATCGCTATCACAAGCTGATCATTCACACTATTGCTGTGGGGCGCTTCAATAAGGCATTCTTGCAAAGGCTGTCTGAAGAACATGGCGGCCAGTTCCTTGATTTAGGTGATTAGTTTTTACAACTAAGCAACTTATGACGGCGCGCTGCTTGCGCGCCGTTTATATAAAGGGGTCTGAATGAGAGGCAAATTGCTCGAAACAAGGACAATTGATTTGTCCGATCTTCTCGGCAATGGGAGAACATTCGAAGTGCCTAAGTTCCAGCGCGATTACTCATGGACCGAAGAGCAATGGGAAGACCTTTGGAATGACATACTCGATCTGCTTAAGCAACCGGACAACCCGAATCATTACATGGGGGCGATAGTCTTAGAGACAACTGATTCTCGCAAGTTCACAATAATTGATGGTCAGCAGCGTATTGCGACACTCAGCATTCTTGCACTCGCGATAATAAGCTGCCTTCAGAAGCTCACTTGCTCTGAGGACGAAAAAGCACGCAACGCCGAACGATCTTCTCTCCTTAGGTCCAAATATATCGGCGACAAGAAGCTTGCTTCACTGGTAGAGACAAGCAAGCTTACTTTGAACGAGAAGGACAATGGTTTCTATCAAGACTATCTTGTTCAACTTCGTTCACCGCACAATCCACGAGGCCTATCTAAGTCCAACAAACTACTATGGGACTGCTTCACATATTTTTCGGCCAGGATTTCAGATACTACTAACCTCAAATCAGGTGCTGCTCTAACGGATTTCTTTGATGAAATTGTCGCAAGGAGGCTATCCTTCATACAGATCATCGTTGACAGTGAGTTGAACGCTTACACTGTCTTTGAGACTCTTAATGCCCGAGGTTTAGAGCTATCGACAACTGACTTGCTTAAGAACTACCTGTTTTCGAGGGTAAAAGCAGCGCACGAGATCTCCTCGCTTAATCGAAGATGGAACAGCTTGATGGAGACGGTAAAACAAGAACGCTTCCCCGATTTCCTTAGATACTATCTACTATGCTATGATAAGGATATCCGCAAAAACAGGTTGTACAAGATTGTTCGGAACAGAATTGTGACCTTGGATGACCTGTTCAATCTGATAGATGCTCTTGAAGCAAGAGCAGAGGTTTTTGCTGCCATTTTCGACTCTCAGCATCAGTACTGGACAGACCGAAGCGACTGCATCGAGTATATACAGGCGTTAAACCTGTTCAAAGTTAAGCAAATGACCCCGCTTCTGTTTGTCGCATGGGACAGAATGTCACAAAGTGACTTTACTCGTGTATTGAAGTTCGTCACCGCTATACACTTCAGATACAATATCGTCTGCAAGCTTAATCCGAACAAGCTCGATTCAGCATATCACAAAGCCGCATCAGAGTTAATGAGAGAGTCTGTGTCTTCACCAAAGGATGTCTTCAAGATTCTTAAGAATGAAGCGGTATATGTCTCAGATAGCGACTTCGAGCAGCGTTTTGCCTCACTTACTTTCGAGAAAAGGTCTAATGACAAGCTTGTCAAGTACATACTCTCTAATCTCGAAACAGGGCTTTCGAAGCGAAATTGCGACCCATATACTGATCCGGCAACAATCGAGCATGTATTGCCTGAAAATCCAACAGACAATTGGAACACGATTTCGCCGGATAAGTGGGATGAAGCGGTATCCCAAGTGGGTAACCTTACGCTTCTTGAAAAAAACCTGAACAAGAAATGCGGCAACAACCCCTTTATCGAAAAGCTCACCTGCTATGCTCAATCGAAATATGCCCTTTCTAAACACATTTACGAGATGGGCTGTAATGAATGGACTCTCGATCTGATCAAGAAGCGCGGTAAAATGCTTGCAAAGAAAGCGTCACAGATTTGGCGTTTTGACTTCGATTGATGCTTACCTTCCCCACATAAGCACAACCACGCCGGCTACACAGAGGCCAATTCCAGCCAGTTTTTGAATAGAAAGCGCTTCATTCAGCGCGAATGCCGCGATTATTGCGCCCGCAATAGGTGTGACGGTGAAAGCAATCGTCATAACACGGCAGAGCTCCCCTTTAGATATTGCTGAGTAATAGCACAGCATACCAAGTGCTCCAGCCAACACACCACCTCCAAGTACAAGGTACAGAATGCTCTTTGTCCCAGCGCATCCTATTGCTCGCCAATGTGGAAAGGTAAACAACGATAACATGGCAAGAGCTACGGCGGTACGAATCGTTATTCCAAGTGAAGGGCTGAGATTGCCGAGTCTCAAGCCCTGTTTTTCAAAGTAAGAGCCTGACGCCCATAATATTGCCGTGATCAGTGCAAGAAATTCGGGTCTTACTGCGAAATTCATGTTGTCCTCCTCTATCCCAAATTATCCGCGTTGTTTGAAATGTCGAATGTTCAGGTGTATTTTGCGCGAAAAAGTAGTTTTTCGACAACATACATCTGGATCGAGCGTCTATATACTTGTGCTCCAATCGTTTTGTGTTTGTTGCTATCCTTGCCCAGAAGGTATAATTTGTTGTGATGAACAGCAATAACACAGCGCTTATATTCAGATACTTAGATGCGCTTAGAAGAAGGCTCAAGCGCATTGAGCTGTTTTCTGCCACAAACTACCTTTTCTCTGTCATTCTACTTGTCTTGCTTGGTGGGGTCGCCGCCGACCACGCGCTCGCCCTTCCATTCACTTTCAGGCTCATCTACTTCATTCTTCTCTGCTTTGGGATAAGTGCGTTTCTATACATTGCTTTACTTCGTCCGATGTTTCGCAAGACCACGCACGCATACTGCGCAATGCTGATTGAGTCCAAGCTCCCCAACCTTAGTGGTAATCTTCGCGCGCTTGCCGAATTACCAGACAAGAACTCCATTGTTGCCGATGCGCTTGCAGAGCGTTCTATTCCACATCTCGAAAACTCAGTACCTGCCGATTTTGTGCCGATTAAACCTTTTTTGCGATCCTTGCTCTTTGTTGCTGTTGCGCTGGTATGTTTCTTCGGCTATGCGACCTTCTCAGCTAAAAGCACAATTGATTCCTTATTGCGGCTTCTTGCTCCCGCATACGCAATTGCTGCGCCAACAGCGACCAAAATCATCGAGGTTTATCCGGGAAACAAGAAGATACTTACAGGCTCCACTGTTCTTTTCACCGTAAAAACCGATGGCCTTGAACCCTCGCATGTGAAGATAGTGCGTCAGATTGATGGCAAGTCCGAGCCAATTGAAGTCGTCAAGACGAACCTGCATACTTTCGAAGGTGTCTTATCCTCAGTGCTCACTTCGTTCGAATACTCGATAACCGCTGGAGATGCAAAGGCTGGCCCCTATACGCTTACCGCCTTGCCCATACCCACTGTCACACAGGTTGTTTTTGATGTTAACCCTCCAGCATACAGCGGAGAGGCATCTTTCTCCACATCCGACACCACTTTACAAGTCCTTTTTGGCAGTTCGATTCAAGCTCGATTGTTGACCGCGACGCCAATAAAGTCTGCGACTATGCTTTCGGGATCGTCTGTTAATGCAATGCAGATATCCACACCGAGTTCTGCGATTTTCACATTTGTGCCTGAGAAATCAGAAAATGTATCGTTCTTCTATGTTGATCACGAAGGCTACGCAAGCGATTACACACAACGGTATAGTATTGTTGTGATGCGCGACGCACCACCTAAGGCGGAGATAAAATTCCCGCTTTCTGGAACAACCCATCCAGTCAATGTACCTCTTAATCTGATAGGCTTTGCTGAAGACGATTTTGCGCTATCAGAGGTTGCGGTTCGATGGAGCAAAAACTTCAAGAGTTGGCATTCTGAGCCTTATCCGGCATCCGGCAAATACACTGATATTCGCATGACTTTTACTCCATCTGGAATGGGGTGGCTTGTCGGAGACGAAATCACATTTGCGGTGTACGCAAAGGACAATTGCCAACCTGATAACAACGAAACCATCAGCGATTATGTGACGATTAAGATTTCTAAGCAGAATGACAGCGACATGCCTCCGCCGGATGATAAGCAAGACAGGCCACAAATTCAACCTCCCGCAGACGAGAAACCTGACCCACAGACGCCTGATGAAGTTGAAAAGAAGCTCGATGAGATGCAGAAGGAGGACAAGGACGCGATTGATAAGGTTGAAGACCAGATAAATGAAGGCGAAGGAGACGAGAAGAAAGACACCAAGACTCCACAGGAGAAGAAGGATCCCGCCACTGCACCTGACAATGCTAACGGGAAAGAAGATACGAGCGATAAACCTAAAGATTCCCCACAAAGCAATAAGGATGATGGAAAGCAAGACGACAAGGGCAATGGAGATCCCGACAAGCCTGAAGATAAGACAAACAAAGGTGGCGACCAGCAACCTGATAAGGCTGGAGATGAGAAGAAGGACGGTAACGACAAGGGAAATGTTGATGAGGGAAAAGATAAGCAAGACACCCCCCCGCAACCTGCTGATGACGGTAAAAAAGACGGGCAGACGCAGACCACTAACACAGATGATAATGAAGACAAACCTGCCGATAATGCTGGTAATAAACAAGGAAAGAACGAGGGTAACGGCGATAAGCAAGAAGGCGACAAGGGCGATAAAACCGACAAGCAAGATGGCAAAGACAAAAACAAGACTGACGAGCAAGGAAAGCAAGGGGACAAACAGAACGGTCAGAACGATAAGCAAGATCATAAGGATGATAACGACAAACAAGATGGAAAAGGTGGATTAGACAAGCAAGAAGGTAATCCTGACAAACAGGGAGACGATAAAGGCAAACAAGACGGTGCGGACGGCAAGCAAGATCAACAGGGAGATAAGTCAGACAAGGGTAGTAAGAAGTCTGACCAGCAAGGTGACAAGACCGACAAACAAGATAACAAAGGCGATATGGAAGGTCAGAAGAATGATGATTCTAACAAGGAAGATAAGAAGGGCGAAGGTCAGGGAAAGGATGAAAAAGATGGTAAAGGCGAAGAGCAACCCAATCAAGGCGATGGAAAGCAAGACAAACAGGGAAAAGATGGAGATAAATCTGGGCAAGGTGACTCTGATAAGCAATCACAGGGAAAGGGACAAGGAGCAAATGGCAACAAGGATGGGAAAGATGAAGGTGACGGCGAAGGAAAAGCTGAAGGCACCGGCACTGGCGATGGCAAGAATGGTGAAAGCGACTCTGGAAGCAGCACCCACACACCCGGAGGCGGTGTTGAACACCCGGGCAAACAACCATCCGATAAGATCTCAGACCTTTTAGATAACATTGATAAGGCGATGCGAGAAGGAAAGATAACTGAGGCGGACCTTCAGAAAATGGGTCTTTCTAAAGAGCGTTTGGATGAGTATAGAAAGCTGTTAAGGCTTAAGAAACTGCTTTCGCGGGAGGTAGCAGGAAATCGCGATTCGGCGCAGGGAATCAACGCTGGTGATACCGCTGGGCAACTCGGCGCACATGATGCCAAATCTGCTGACGCAAAGGACAAAACATCCGACGAGGCAAAGCGGGCAACCGAGAAAGTAACAGGCGGTTATCGCGAGCTTATTGACGCATTCAAGAAGAGTATCGAAGATAAAAAATAGTCTATTCGGACTGCTCTGAAGCCTTCAGCGCATCACCTTTAACGGGACGATAGTTCGATTTTTGCTCATCTTTTCCGTCTACTCTTATCACGCATTTATCAAACATAACTGGAATTGAAAAGTGATCGTCATTAGTCACCCGTACAATCAAAATAGGTACCCCTCCAACCGGATTTCCGACCTTTGCCAATAGCTGCCCTGCCCTAACATCAGCCCCTGTACCGACCATTGCGCTGTTTGCAGCAATCCCGAACATTGTCACCAGTTTTCCGCTGGACTTTATCACTATGAAATTCTCCCGCTCAGGCAGGGGTTTGTCGTCTTTCTTACGATCTTCATAGGCCGCAGATACATACAGCACCTTACCGTCGCATGGTGAAAAAACAGGCTCGCCAATCAATTCACCTGCGGATGAGGCAAGCTGCAAGGAAAACAGGTTAAATGCGGTTGAACTGCTCCCCTCACCGATGTTCGCAACCAAGGCACCGGCAAGTGGAATTCGCGCCAATGGTCGGGCATCGCGTTCAAGAAAACTCTTTGCCCATTTTATCGCGCTCTGTGAAAAGGGATCGAGCCTTAGGAGATAAAAAGAGCAGTCCTTTAAACCCTCTGTAACTGCGTTGTTTGCGCACCACAAAGCAAGTTCCTCATACCCAGCTTTATCTCCACACCTAAGCTGCATTTCTTTTATGCGGTATTCGTCGGCTGGTTCGCGCCGCCATTTGTTGTTGTCGAACACGAAACCAAGTGCGTTGCGCGCATCGTGATTTTGAGGGTCAATCTCAACTATCTTCTCATACAAAGCGATCATTTCAGGCAGCAAAAATCGGGATTCGCACCATCGAGCAAGCTCGAATAAGTGATCAATACTATTCTTGTCGCAGGCTTCGTATCGAATACGATAGTCAGCATATGTGTCGCCACGCTCGTCTATTCTCGCAATCCTGTGCTTTTGGAGAAGAAGCTGATTTGCGCCTGTATCGAGAGTCAGTGCTCCATTTCTGTAACTCAATTCCCCCTGCTCTTCCGTCCCGTCGGTAAGAATGACCTTCTCTGCCAAGATAATCTGAACCAGCATAACAAAGCAAACGAATATTATCGCAACGAGCCTTATGTTCATAATGCAATTATACTCCAGTAGAGTATTCGAGCACTGTCAAAATCGGGCACGGGCAATAGAAGCGGATAGAATGTGCCGCCAATGGTCCTGAAGCGGGTACTTGCACCAAATATAAAGCAGGCCTCAGAACTTATATCCATGGCTTGGCCTGTGGTTGTCGGTCTGAGCACATATACAATGCTTTTGGCATTGAATACTGCATTTCTGGGCAGAATATCGCCTGAAGCTCAGGGAGTAGCAGCAGTCTGCGATGTTGCGTTTATGACAGTCTGCCTGACTCTTGCGGGTATTGGAATTGGATGCCAAGTCCTTGTCGCCCGTCGCCTTGGTGAAGGGAAACCACGCGAGTCAGGAAGCGTTTTAGACAATACTTTGCTTCTTGCAGTATTGATTGGTATTGCCTTTTCTGTAATAGGATATTTCACCGCGGAATTAGTTTCGAATGCGCTTCTTTCAGACCCTGCGCTTGCAAAGATGAGCACTGATTTTCTGAAGGTAAGGTATCTCGGCCTCACTCCGTTCCTTATATTCTCTGCCTTTCAGGGCTTCTTTATCGGTATCGGCAAGACCAAGCATTTTCTAATCGCAGCGGCAATACGAGTCGCTGTAAATGTGTTTTTCGATTATTCACTGATATTTGGAAAATTCGGGATGCCTCGGTTGGAGCTTCAAGGGGCTGCATGGGCAGGTACTATTGCGTTCTTCGCGAGCTTTGTCTGGTTTCTACCGGTGATTCTGCAAGTGTATTACAAAAAGGTGTTTTCTGTTCTGCAGTTCTCCAACATTACCTTTGAAACGATGAAAAGGCTTGCAAGGCTCTCCACGCCCGCTGGCACGCGTCAGTTGATCCTTTTAGGCTCATACCTCGGCTTCTTTGCGATAATCGCTAAGATGGGCACTATTGACCTTGCAGCGGCAAATGTGACGCGAGCCACATTCAACATAATGTTCATGCCGGTTTTGGGAGTAGGTTTCGCGGTGAGTTCCCTTGTAAGTCGCAACCTTGGAGAAGGTCGTCCCAAGAACGCTGAAAGCACAACATTCAGCGCGTTGCATATCACTTCCTTGCTTGCTGTACTTTCATACATACTGCTTGCGGTGTTTGCTCAGCCTGTTGCGCGATTATTCACCAACGATCCGTCTGTTATCTATGTAACAAAGGAATGCTTTGTTTATGGTGCGCCATTCCTAATGTTTGTGCCGCTTGGAATCGTCTTTGCTTCTGTATTAGAAGGCGCAGGGATGATTTGGTTCTTGCTTGTGGTCGAGGGAATATGCTGCGCGGGTTATCTGTACATTGTACACCTGTTCGGCATTCAGATGGGCGGTGGCCTTATCGGTTCGTATCAGGCAGAGCTCGTCTATTGGCTTGTATTTGGAGTGGTATTGGGTATCAAGTTCTTCAAACGAGACTGGCACCTAAGCAAAGTGTAGCCCTATTTTCATCTTCTAAGACAGCTAATCAATCTTTGTTTGCAGGATCCGCAATACCTGCTGATTGCAACATGCGTTTCCATGCAGCAATGTAATCAGGCCAGTTCATCCTATCGCTTTCGTTGTGGTCACCGGGAATATCTACAAACTCCTTCGGCTCTGCCGAGGATTCATATAGCTCCTTGCCAAGCTCATATGGGATGACTCGATCCATAACGCCGTGCGAAAATAGCTTGGGCACTTTAATGTCGCTAATCTTTGATTTGTTATCGAATTTGTATCTCGCAAGATACCGTGCTGGCAAATACCAGTATATCTTCTGAGCAAGGTCAGGCAATGATGTGAAAGTGGATTCTAACACAAGCGCAGCGCATTGATTCTTGTGCGCAAGCTCGCAGGCAACGCCTCCTCCCAATGACCAACCGAGAATTATGGTCTTTTTGGGGTCTGCCTTTTCGTTGTTAACCACATAATCATAAGCGGCTTGAGCGTCAAGATAGATGCCCTTCTCGGATGGGCTTCCCTCGCTTTTTCCAAACCCGCGGTAATCAAATACGAACACATTAAGATTGCTGCTTTTCACATAAGCTTCGATGGGATAAAGACAAAACGATATGTTACCACCATTGCCATGGCAGTAGATAAGCCAGCCAATAGGATTCTCGGCGTAAATCGCCCAGCCGTGCAGTTTGACCCCGTCGCTTGCCTTGAAGTTCACATCAGTGTGCTTCAAGCCTGCATTGGCAGGATTGTCTATCAGATCCTTAGTTGGAAAGAAGATGAACTGAGACTGCATCAGATACATGAATAGGCATACTGAGACATAGCAGACGGCGATCAGCCTGACAACAATAAACATCAAGCGCAGCCCTCCCTTTTTTTGCATCATGGTGTAGAGTTTACAGGTCGTATTCGAAGTTTCAAGATAATAATCGCATAGAATGTTGAGAGGGCAACTTTTAGTGAAGGGCAAAATGGGCAACGCTTCGATTGTAGTTACCACGAATCTCGGAAGTTTCGCTGGAACAATGGTGAACAGCATCGCTGTGTTCAAAGGAATTCGCTATGCCGAAGCGCCTTCGGGCGACTTGCGCTGGAAAAGGCCAATTGCATCTGTACCCCATACAGGAACAATAGAGGCGACTTACTTCTCACCCGCATGCCCTTCAGTGTCAGATGAGTTTTACGGATCCGCGGGCGAGACTGATGAAGATTGTCTTTCTGTAAACATCTGCTCACCAGAGCCCAATGAATCTGCAAAGCTGCCTGTATTGGTATGGTTGCATGGAGGCGCATTCTCATTCGGAAAAGGGTCGCAAGCAATTTATGACGGAAGTAATCTTGCTAACGATGGATTGGTAGTAGTTACATGCAACTATCGCCTTGGTGCACTTGGCTTTCTTGCTCACCCACAATTGAGCGCAGAATATGGTGATTCCTCTTCAGGCAATTATGGTGTTTGGGATGTTATTGAGGTTCTCAAATGGGTGCGGGGGAATATTTCTTCCTTCGGTGGAGATAGAGACAACATCACCCTGATGGGGCAGTCTTCTGGAGGTATCATAACCTGCGCATTGATTGCATCACCAATTGCCCATGGTTTGTTTCATAAGGCCTTTGTGGCAAGCGGGTACTCATCACTTGATTTGCGAACGCTAAACAGCGATGGCCCGTACTTGAAAAGCATGCATACACTCGGAGTTGAGTATGAAAGGCATGTATGTGGAGGGCAATTCGCTTGCATTACAGATTTTCGAAAGGCATCCACAGAACGGCTTTTGATGCACTGGAACAAGGATTGTTCAATGCTTGGCGCGGCAACCGTCAACTCGCTGTGTGTTGATGGTTCAATTCTGCGCCGATCACCTAAAGATGCCTTCTGTAATGGCGATTTTATGCGTATTCCATTGATAATAGGAACAACTGCTGATGAGGGATCCATCTTCGCTTTACGAACTGGGGTTTTCGACCGACAGAGTCTTTTGAGAATCATATCAACGCATACACTTAATCCTGATGCCCTGCTTCGCAGATACGCAGATATAGAAAACGAGAAAGCATGCGGACATGCGACAGAGATGATCACAACTGTGTTACTTGACGGTGCTTCCTTCTTAGCGTCAAATGTCACGAAACATGGTTCGGATTCGTTTCAATACAGATTTGCACGACGCAGCCCGGGATTTCTGTCAAAAGGGCTTGGAGTGTATCATGGGGCAGATCTTCGTTACATATTCGGCAATCTACCGGCAACAAAAGGATATGATGATATTGACCAATCTGTGTCGTCGCAGTTCAGAAAGTACATTGCGAACTTCGCAAGGAGTGGCGATCCAAATGGTAAAGGTCTTGTCAAATGGCCCCGATTCAATTCAAAGGACGAGCAATGGCTTGAAATAGGCAATTCTATAAGTGCCGTAAAAGCAACAAACACCGAGCTTCGTGATGAGATTCGAGGAGCAGTGTTCGCTCCTGTTCAAGATATAGTACGCTAATTAACTGCTTCGATTTCAATCAGAACAGCATCAGCCTGTTCGTGTGTAAGCGTCAACTCCTCTTCATCGCGAATGGCAATCCACCCTCTTCCTCCGTCGCATCTTGGCCCCAGCGTAATTCTGTCTCCAATACGAAGTCCTGTTTCGTTAACTGCTGATTCTATTGAACAAACAACTCCACTTGTCCCACATATCATCTCGCTGAGCCATATCTTCCCACTGACCTGTTCAATCGAACGGGGAATGATTTTACCTTGTGGATCAACCTCTGGATGCCCCAGAACATGGTCAAGATACTCGATTGCGGCAGGTTCGTTGAGATGCTCAAGCTCATGAGCTTGTTCGTGAATACCGTGAGTTGGCGTACCGACGCTGTGCAGATATGTTTCCCATATTCTGTGCGCCCGAAGCATTTTGTCTGCAGCCGCTTTGCCTGAATCCGTCAATGCTATCAATGCACCTTTTATTTCAATGTATCCGTCTTGAACCATCGAGTGAAGTGCTTTGCTCAATCGCACTGGCCTGTTCGCAATATGACTTGAAAGGCTTTCCATTTCCAATTCACCTTTCTTCTCACGAGCAAGTGCACCAAGGATGTCCTCGATCATCTCTTGCGGTATAATCATCCTTTTCCGCAACCAGTCTGACAACATGCCATACTTTGGAGAGAGCAAGAACACCACAAAAAACTGTAGGGTGCAGAACAACATTATTGCACCACCACCTGAAGAATCGAGCCAGACGCACAGATATAGGCCACCAAGGACGCTCGTCACACCAAAAAACCCAGCAAGCCACATCATCACGCTAAGCCTGTCTGAAAGCAGATAGGCGGTTGCTGCTGGCGTAATAAGAAGACCAACAACGAGTATCACGCCAACCATCGAGACTGCGCTAACAACAACGAGCGACACGGATGTAGTAAGCAGATAATCGAATAATAGGACCGGTATGCCTATTGAGGCAGCCATTACAGGGTCAAATGTGGTGATGCGAAAATGTCTGAAGAATAAAATGAGAAAGGTCAGCACAAGAGAACACGCGATCGCAGCGATCCACAGGTCAGAATCAGCTACGCCTAATACATCACCCATAATGAAGTGCGCAAGGTCTATGTGGATTGCGTCACTGAAAATTGAGATTATTACCACACCAAGCGCAAAGATGCCAATATACATTATTCCAATCGCGGTGTCGTCCTTTATTCTTGACGCACGCGACACAAGACCAATCAGCAGTACGGTCATGAATGCTGCGATTACAGAGCCTAATAGCATTGCTGGCGCATGTGCTTCAATGCCAAACGCGAGCTTCATAAACAGATAGCCCCCTGCAACGCCAGCAATCATGGCATGGGATAGCGCATCACCTAAAAACGCCATCCTTCTTAGTATGACAAGGCAACCTATAACTCCGGCTGATATTGCGACAATCGAACCACCTATCATTGCCTTGACAAAATACGCTTCGCCCCAAGGTGCAACAAACAGATCGTAAAGAATCTGCGTCATCTTGCCCCCCCTTTTTTAAGGAGGCTTGAGAACACCCGCAGTTTGCCTTCGTAAACCTCTGATAAAAGGTCTTCCCTAAGTACTGCTGCTGGTGCACCATAAGCATATAGTCTCTGCTTGATAAGTGCCAGCTTGTCAAAGTACTCAGCAGCAGTCGCAAGGTCATGGTGGACTACAACGAGAGTGCGACCAGCTTTTTTTACGCGCTCCAGGACATCGAGAATCGCGCGTTCGGTGGCAGCATCAACTCCGGCAAAAGGCTCGTCAAGAAGGAGAATTTCTGTGCTTTGCGCCAAAGCTCTTGCCATAAAGACGCGTTGCTGCTGTCCACCGGATAGTTGTCCAATCTGTCTGTCAGAAAACTCGGTCATTCGAACAAGCTCAAGAGATTCGCTGACGATTCTTTCGTCCTCAATTGATGGGTCTTTATACCAAGGGATGGTTCCATACCTCCCCATCATTGCCACTTCTCGAACCGTGATAGGAAAGTCCCAATTCACACTTCCACGCTGCGGAACATAAGCAACAATCCCCTTTGCCTTCTCTGCAGGCACACCAAGAATTCTAACGCTGCCAAAATCGCGCTTAACAAAGCCGAGTATGGCTTTTACGAATGTGGACTTGCCTGCACCATTGGGGCCGATGACTCCGACCAGCAGACCCTTTTCGATGTTCAAGGTTACATCAAGCAGCGCAGGTTTTTTGCCATAGCTAACAGTAAGATTCTGGACGGCAATTGCAGGGAAGGAATCGCTATTTGTCATCGGCCTTCCCCGTTCTTGAGTAGCGGGTTGAATCTGATTGTCGAAGCAATCGCATAATTGTCCCCCAGCCATAGAGTCCGTTCAAGCACTAACAAGTATTCTTTAAAGAGACGGAATCTTATCGCGTTGGTAGCACTTGCCTCGCTTGTTCGTGAATATGCTTCAATATAGAACTCGTTATCACCCTCATACAACCAAGTAAATGATGCGGAGGTCAGAGCGACTCCCTTCCGAGCAATATCAGTACTGTAGAAGATTTCTCTGCCATTCAGCAACACGAGGAACGATGGTTGCTTTTCTACATCTTCTGATAAAAAGAACGGATTTGGCACCATATCGAAAGTCGGTAGTAACTCAATTCGGTAGGAATCTTTCGCGAAAGGCAGGTTGCTATGGGTATTCACCTTTTCATTACGCCCTGCCCCTGTTGCGGTCGAATACAGCACAAGTCCACCCACAAACGCAATCCATACACATACCACCAACACAAAGCGCATCTACTCGTCTCCCCTCAATGCTGATACTATAGTCATCACATTTTCGCGCATCATGCCAATATAAGTCTCTCCAGCTGAGTCTTTCACACCCATCGCATCAGAATATAGGCTGCCGCCGATTTTCACGCCGGCTTCGCGGGCAATCTCGCGTATCATTTTTGGATTTACGCTTGTTTCGACAAACACGGCTTTTACACCAAATCCTCTAATCGAATTTATAACCGCCGTTCTTCTGCTTGGTGTCATCCCACCACCAGACTCACTACCTGTTGACCAGCCTACCGGCGCGGTGTTTTTAAAACCATACTCATTGGCAAAGTAGTTAAAAGCATCGTGACTGGTAACCAATATTCGTCTTTGTGGAGGTATCGCGTTGAACTGTAGGCGTATCCATGAATCAAGCGCGCTTAACTGTGAAAGGTACAGCTTGGCGTGCGCAGAATACCGATGTCTATTGATGGGATCGAGTTCGATAAGAGCCTTGGAAATATTGCTCACATATATCGCAGCGTTTGCAGGAGTAAACCAAGCGTGAGGATCGCTCACCGTCTCACCTTCGTAGTTGAATGTTAGTGTTGCTATCCCGTCAGTGCATGTAACCAAGGGTTTTCTGGCAGAATGGGCAAGGTTTGACATCCAGTTTTTACCTTCAAGATTAAGTCCGTTTTGAAGGCAAAGGTCTGCGGCAAGAACAAGAGATGCATCGCGCGGAGTGGGTGAGTATGTGTGAGGATTTGCGCCCGCACCGAGAATGCATTGAATATCGCAAAGGTCTGCGGCGACATTGCGGGCGAAATCATATATCTGAGTTGTCGAGCAGACAACGAGCGGCTTGTCAGAACCACTTCTGGTGACCTCTTTGTCTGCAGGCAGATATATTGAAACCAGCGCGATTGCGATCAGCAATGCTGCACCAGCCAGCAACCACTTCAAGATTAATCCTCCTAAGGGGTATTAGAATATGCCAAAGTATAACCTAAGAATGAGCGTTATTGCCTGATTATACCGCGAAAATTGCGAAATAAAGCAGGATGCTGTAAAGAAAAGACGCCGGCATGGCAACCGGCGTCTTATGCATGCATTTAAGCGGAGTTATTTCTCAGCAAAAGGATCGTATTCCGCCTCGTCACTGCTTTCTTCGGCTTTTGGTTCAGCCTTCTCAAGGCTCTCTTTCATGCTCGCACGATCTTCGATTTTCTGGCGGGTTTTCGCCTCTTCAGTTGCCGAATCCCATTCCTCGCCGACACCAAGAAGTTCATCATCTGCGGTGAAATACCCGTATGTTCTGCGCAAGAGGTTTCGAACACGCGAATAAAACTCTTCCAGTACAAAGGGTTTTGCCAAGTAGTCGTCTGTGCCAGCAACATAACCCTTTAGTCGGCTTTTCTCGTCGGCAAGCGATGTTAGCATCATTATTGGAATAAAAGCAGTGCGCACATCAGCACGAAGCCTTCTGCAGACTTCAAGACCATCCATCTTCGGCATCACTATGTCGAGCACGATAAGATGAGGTCTGTATTGCCTTACAACTTCGAGCGCTTGAACACCATCATCTGCAGTGGCGACATCACAATTGATTCCCTGCAGGGCAATAGTAACAAGCTTCTGCATTGACTTTTGGTCATCAACAACAAGAACTCGAGGCTTTTCATAAGCGGGAAGCTGCTCGGATTGCCGGGGTTGTGGTGAAATAGATGGTGCGACGGTTTTTGCGGTCTGGGTGGGTTGCGAGACAGCTGAAGTTATTGGGTTTCCACAGTGGGGGCAAGCCTTCCAATTCGGTTTAACTTCCTCGCCACAAGTTGCACATTTCGGTGGCCCCTGAAAATCCAGTTTAACCCCGCAGAATGGGCAGGCTTTCCAGTCAATTTTAACACTTTCATTGCAATTAGGGCATGATGCAGTAACTGCCTGTGGCTGTTGTTTCGGCGGCTCTTGAGCTACTTGATTTGGCGGTGCGAACTGAATTGCTGATGAACCGTTATTGGAGTCCGTCGCTTCCGCGACTCTTTCGAACGAATCATCAACCGTTTCTAATACTCGCGAAAGCTCTTCCGTGGTAGTAAGACCCTGCAACACATATCTTCTTCCGACTTCGTACATCAATTCCATACCGTTGTTGACAGCGGCTTTCTTTATTACATGCTCAGGTTTCCCCTCGCTTATAGCTGCACGAAGTTCGGGAGACATGGTCATAATCTCGACAACTGATAGGCGCCCCTTATAGCCGCTGAACTTGCATTGTTCGCAACCTTCGCCACGATAAAGTTTTGTACCTGCTGGAATGTTGTGTGCAATAAGCTCGTGCTCTTCAGGAGTATATTCTGCCTTGCAGTGCTTACATACTCGCCGTACGAGCCTTTGTGCGAAAATGCCCTGAACGCTTCCGGCAATTGCTTGAGGTTCTACACCGATATCAAGAAGTCGTGCTATTGTGGCGTATGTGTTGTTTGTGTGAAGCGTCGAGAAAACAAGGTGACCGGTTTGTGCTGCTTGAAATGCGACGGTTGCAGTTTCAGAATCGCGGATTTCACCGACAAGCACGATTTCAGGGTCCTGACGCAACACAGAACGCAGCACTTTGGCGAAGGATAAACCGATTTTGTGATTGACCTGAACTTGGTTGATACCGTCAAGCTCATATTCAATTGGGTCTTCGATAGTAACTATGTTGGTTGTTGGGCTTCGTAACGCAGTAATAAATGAATAGAGCGTCGTCGTCTTTCCTGAACCAGTTGGACCTGTTACGAGCACCATGCCTTGAGATGAGCCTATAATTCCCTTTACGCGTTTAAGCACATCAGGTTCGAAGAAAAGGTCTTGAAGCTGAAGGGATGTCTTTGATTGGTCAAGTATTCGTATGACGACCTTTTCACCGAATTTGGTTGGAACTGTCGAAACGCGCAGGTCAACCTTTCGTTCCTTGCTGAGATTCGCTGAAACTTTGCCATCTTGCGGAATGCGTCTTTCTGCTATATCAAGCCCGGCAAGAACCTTGATGCGCGATATAACGGCACGGGCGACCGAGCTTTGCATCCTTGTCATTTCTGTAAGGATACCATCTATTCTCTGGCGAATTACGACACCTGTCCTTTGAGGTTCGATATGAATGTCTGAGGCTCCGTCTGTGATGCTTCTCATAATTATGAGATTGACTGCATTTGCGGTGCTCTTTTCACTCGCCATCTTTGTGAGATAAAGGTCCTCACTTGTCCCTGCATCACTTTCTTCCGCTTCGTCACCCTTTGGTTGGAGGCTTTCATCCAACGCGCTGAGATCAGCTTGCTCGATATCATCTGATTTCTGTACACCTCGCATCAACTGCTCAGCAGCATCATCGTGTATGTACTTTTCTTCGATGGCCTTTTCAATAGCTGTTTGAGCGGCAATGTACTTCTTAATCGAGCGCTGGAGCTGCGACTCAAGGTGAGAAATTCGATCGAGCTTAAGAGGGTCTGCAAAGGCGATTGAGATACTTGAACCTTCTATGCGAAAGGGAATGCAGTTATTCTCTGCAGCAAGCGATTTTGGAATCACGGTGAAGACTTCGCTGTCGAACACAGTTGTTGATAAATCAACTACTGGTATGCGCAGTTGCTTCGAAAGTGCGTTTACAATGTCGTCCTCGGTACACATTCGAAGTTTAACAAGCTGCTCACCAAGCCTCATCTTGCTGAACTTCATGCGTTCAAGCGCAATGTTCAATTGAGCGAGCGACAGCACATTCGCCTCAACAAGTATGTCGCCCAACCGTTGCTTCCTTAATACCACTTGCTATCTCCTATCGGGCTTCACTACACAGTGAAAATATTCTTGCAGCGCGCACAACCAACCTTCGCGCCTTTGGGAATATTGGTGGTGTCTATAATCGTGCCGCATCTTGGGCAGTTAACGGTCAATGCTCCTTCGGGTGGAACGAGTTTGTCTCTTTTTACAGGTTCTTTCGGCTTTGATTCCGCTGATGCAGCAGGCTTGACCACTTTCGATGCTTCTGGCTTTGCGGTCTCTTTGTTTGAAATTGGCAGAACTTTTGTTTTGTCAACGACAGTCGGCTCAGTGGAAGGATTGTAGGGCTGAAGTTCCTTCTCCTCATGGAACGATCCCGCAACTATTCCGCCTTCTGAGAAAAAGACCATCGTTGTATCACCTATGACTATCTTGTCGCCGTCTTTGAGTCTTGTGCGCAGCTTAATAAGTCTGTCGTTAAGGAAAGTGCCGTTGGCGCTACCAAGGTCTGTCAGAAAGAAATGGCCATCAACGAAGTCAATACGAGCATGCCTTCGGGATACCTTTCTGTCACCTTTGATTGCGAGGGCATTGTCCTTTGTCCGCCCAATCGAGAGGATGGGTGAAGTGATTTGCAGAGTGTTTTCCGGCACACCGGTTTTACGGATTATCAGTTTAGCCATTTCTGTCCTCCGGTGGGAACAGGTTATCGGTGAAGCTTGTTTTAGCTGGAGGCTCGTCAAGAGTAAACATGTCAGCAAAGGGATTTGCAGGATCAGCTTCTGGGAACAGCTTCATCATGTATTTATGCAATGCCATTATGGTGGGGCCGTACCTATCATGGTACATGAAGTACTCAAGATCATAGACCATTTCGGTGGCATTCTGATATCTCAGGGCTCGATCGCGCTGCAGCGACTTCATTATGATGTTGACCATCTGCTGTGGAATTTCCTGATTATACTCACGCGGGTCAGGAATTGGTTTCTCGCACACATTTGCAAGCACCTGGTGAACATCAGGGGCAGTGTCGAAAACATTCACACCTGTTAAGATTTCGTACAGGCAGATACCAAGAGAGAATAGGTCAGAACGGGGGTCTGTAACTTCAAACTTCGCCTGCTCTGGGCTCATGTATTCAGCCTTGCCCATCAATACTTCGCCCTCTTCATCACGCATGTAGTAACGGGCTTTTGCGATGCCGAAGTCGGTCAGCTTAACCTCGCCCTCTGTCGTGATAATCATGTTCTTTGGGCTTACATCCCTGTGGACGATTCCGAGCAGTCTGCCAGAACGATCACGCTTTCGATGCGCATACTCAAGGCCTCGGCAGATGCGCGAGATGACGAATACTCCAAGGTTAATCGGGACACGCCAGTTGAGTTGCTTATGCCGGTTGATGAAGTCCTCTACAGTCTTTCCAGAGAGAAACTCCATAACCATGAAGTACGAATCTTCGAGTTTTCCAAGCTGGTAGATCTGTGTTATGTTCTGGTGAACAAGGTCAGCGACGAGCTTCGCTTCACCAATGAACATCTCGCGGAATACCGGGTCTTTCGAGTATTCCTCAAGAATCATCTTGATCGCTGTGGTTTTGGCGAAACCCTCCACACCAAGCTGCCGGGCTTCATAGACTATGGCCATGCCGCCACGAGCAATGGTGCGGACAATCTCGTACTCAGTTTTGGCAATTCGTATGACTTTCAACATAAAACCGTTCTCATATATTACCAAGATAACGCGATAAGTCAAGGAAAGCGGCAGGAATCATATATCCTACCTTAAGGAGCATCGGGATTTTCCCGTTCGAGTCGTCTAAGTTCATCGGTCAGCACCGAAATCTCGTTGTTAAGGTTGACAATAAGCCTTTCGATTCGCCTTTCTTCACCTATGTTCCCTAAAATCAGCAGTTTCTCGGTCTCAAGGTCTGCTCGCTTCTTGCGCATTTGCCGTAACCTGTCAAGCGAATTCCTGTAGGTTTCGAAGCTATCAACTGGGACATAGACTCGATTATCGTCTACCCCCTTTTGCACCTCGATAAAGCCGTTTGCCTGCACAACGCGGTTTTTTTGCGAAAAGTAATAAGACAAAACCGCAAGCAAAGCAAGCAGAACGATAAACAGCGGTATTATCCAACGGCGGTCGCTGGACGACGCATTTGCCCTCTGTGTTACCTCACCGCCACAATATGTGCAGCTCAAGTTTGGAAGCAGCGGCTTGCCACACATAGGGCAGTTTCTCGTGTCGTGGACTTTTCCGTCAGGATTCCCTGACATCTACACCTCTTTATCTATAAGAAGCATCGCATACAAGGATACACGAGGTTGCATCAGCGTCATTCAACGAGTTCGAACGCAAGGGCTTATTTGACCAGAAACAACAGCTATTATAATGGTTCTCTTTCAAATGCTATTTCTCAATTCATGAACTGGTGGACAGATGAACGAACGACTTCTGCAATTCGTACAGCTTCAGGAACTCGATCGCGAGATCCTTGCAATAAAAAAGAACCTTTCCCGACTCCCCGAAGAGGCTAAAAAGCGTTCAGATGCCCTGTCTTCAAAGCGCGACCGTCTAACAAAACTCGAACAGAACTACAAATCCCTTCAGCTTGATAACTCTGAGATTGAGCTTGAGATAAAGGCATTAGGTTCTCAGATTACACGATACTCTGAGAAGATGCTTGAAGTGCGCAATCAGCGCGAATTTAATGCGATGAAGGGAACGATATCGAGCGCAAAGGCGGATCTAAAGCACAATGAAGATCTCGCTCTTGACATGATAACAAAGCTTGAGGAGTTGAAAAACCAGTTGGACTCCCTTCGCGCTGAAATTGCCGTCGAGGAAAAGGAGATTGAGCATCTTAATTCGCAATCAGCAAAAGAACATGATTCTGCCCGTGGTCGGGTAACTGAACTTAAGGATGAGCGTGAAAGGATGATAGCAAAGATGGACCCGCAAGATTATGCCTTGTACAAGCGCATGATGCGCCCCCCTGACTTCATCGCTGTTTCCGCTGTCGGTAATCCAAGCGGCCTATGTACCGCATGCAATATGCAGATAGAACCTCAGACACTAAACCGCTTATACATGGGTCGCGAGCTTGTGTTCTGCTCAAATTGCGCTCGACTTCTCTATCTTCCAGAACGCATTCACTTGCCTGATTAGCGGTTCGATACCGCTTTTTTTGTGCCTGTTTTGTGTAAGGCGTCGGCAAGCCTTCGCATGCTGCCGAGGTCAAGAAAGGCATTATTCCAAGCCACTTGTTAGGCTCTTTTCGCTATAAGGCTAAACTTCATGATATTCTTGACGATATTTCTTGACAGCCCTGTTTTACGTGATAGAATACCGCAAAATTAACCCAAGGAGTCTTTGATGAAAAACGCAATCGCTATTCTCATGGCGCTAATTCTTGGTTTGGCAATCACCGCCGCACCGGCGTACGCGCAGACCTTCGAAATAGGCGCAAAGCTTGGTTACTATTCTGCAGATGAGCTTGACAAAGCAGCCCCCGCTGGTAAAGAGGGTGACGACAACATGTTCACCTATGGCCTTATTGGTCAGTACAATTTCGATGCAAACTGGGGCATCCGCCTTGAGATCGAAATGGGCACTTCAGAATATGTTGACTCTACATCGTTCATCCTTTCGGGCGTATATTCATTCGCGTCCGCTGAGGATGCATCATGGGTGCCCTATGCAAAGCTTGGCATCCTTATGATGGATGTTGATGTTGACATCGCTGGCGCGCCTGACATTGATTCTGAGTTCGGTTTTGAGCTTGGTATCGGTGTATCTTACATCTATGAGAACTGGAAGTTCTTTGGTGAAGTCGGTTATCGTTCGATCAAGTTCGAGGATAAGGCCGCTGGTTACGATTTCGATATGAACGGTTTCATCATCGCCATTGGCGTGATGTACTGCTTCTAATTGAAAGATCACTCAAGTGCTAAGAACCCCGCCTTGCGCGGGGTTCTTTTTTTACACAGTCTATTTACCTCGTTTTGAAAAGGCAGCGCGGTCGAAGTACCTAATCAACATTCCAGTTGGGGCCACACAAGAAGCAGGATAAGCGGCAGACTCACCTTTTACACTCATCAGCTTTGTAACGGCGTTTGCCTTGTTTGCACCTGTAGCAAGAAACACAACGCGCCGCGATGCGTTAATCAAGGGTAGTGTCATGGTTAGGCGCATTTCGCCCGACGGCGATGCAGCAACCTCTATGAGCCGTTTTGAGTTTTTAAGTAAAGGTGAATTTGGGAACAACGAGGCAGTGTGCCCGTCATCACCAAGCCCAAGTAGCATCCAGTCGAACTGAGGTATCCCGTTTTGCGAATTGCCAACCACATTCCTAACTTGACATTCGTACTCATCAGCGGCGGTCGCGATATCTTGAGACTCAGCCTTCATGCGAAAGACATTGTTCACTGGCACACTGAATGGATCAAGCAACAGCCTTTTTGCCATGCCGAAGTTGCTGCGCTCGTTGTCTGGGGAAACAGCTCTTTCGTCACACCAGAAAAACAGAATCTTATCCCAAGGAACACCAGCAAGACTGTCCTCCCCAAGCACTTCAAACATAGCAGCAGGAGTGTTACCTCCCGAAAGAGCGACAAACGCCCTTCCCTTCTGTTCTATAGCAAAAATTACAGATGTTCGAAAGTCGAGTGCACATGCACGGGCTGCAGCGATTGGTGATGGAAAGATAAGGTTGGTTTTGCGCTTTGCTGCGATTCGATAAAACTCTGAAAGATGAACAACTACATCGTTTGGCAGGTTTGTATCAGGTTGGGGAAGATACTCAATCAAGGCGGATGCGATATCAGAATACACCGCAATGGATGTTGTGAAGTCGCTATTCTCTGCCATAATAGTGATGGAATCAAGCGAATATTGCCATGAGGCGCAATGCCTTGGATGCTCTGGTATTACAATGTGCCCAGCACCATTGCTCAGCGATGACTGACTCAATACCGAAATGCCTCTTCCGGTGGGTCGAAAAACGATTAGGCCTGTATCGCAAGGGCAGAATTGGTAAGAATTAGGTTCCATTGAGATAACGGAGAGGATGGATGCGACAATGTACGCAGTGTGCTTTCCGACCGGGTCGTCTCCGTGACGGAAGTCAATATTGGCCTTGCTAAGCTCAGTACTAAATGCATTTATAACTGCTCTTGATGCAGCTAATGCTCGTGGAAATCGCAGGTCGCAGATCATGTCTTGTGGTTGCATAAGTGCATATAGGCTGCTAATAACATCATCGTTAGCAGGCTCTAAAGCATCGGGCGACGGAGCGACAAAGGTAACACCAAGTTCTCTGAGTTCCTCAACATGTTCCTCGACAAGAGGTGCAAGCGGGAGGAAATAGACCGGCAAATCTGCATCCGCAAGAGAGGCAATGTCATTAGCAATCGCAGATGGGTCGGGTTCGTCGGGCAGCAGAATCTCCTCTACGCAGAAAGCTGGCCGCTGCTGAGCAAGAACGCAACAGACTCTCATTTCAGGCTTATGCGGAAATCCATCAAGCCCCGGCGTACAGAAAATAATCAGGCGAACAGGATGGGATTGCTGAAAGCGGCGTAAGATCTCCGTGAACTCGCGCCAGCGTTCCATCTTAGGCATAAAAACCGCAAGCGTGCCGAACGATATTCTTGTTGTATTGGCAAGCTCTGGATTATTTAGCGATGCGACAGACGAAGAGGTCACGCTTTGGAGCTTTTCGAGACTGAATTCCCTAAAATCGCTTCTGAAAACTCCCTCCACTACAACCTCCGCCAAATTCTGCCCTCGCGCGCAAGCAAGAGGTCAGATTCATCAGGCCCCCACGAGCCGGGTTCATAGTTAGGAAACGCAGGTGGTGGAAGCCTATCCCAACCTTCCATTATCTCACCTATGAATTTCCAGCTTCTATATGCTTCCTCTTGATGAGTGAATAATGTCATATCGCCCATAACGGCGTCAAGCAGCAAGCGTTCATACGCATCGGGAGATGGCGCACCAAATGAGCCACCGTAGTCAAAACTCATCTTAACAGGTTGCAAGCGGACCCGAAGACCGGGGACTTTTGATTCAAACAGAAGAGAAATACCCTCCTCTGGCTGTATGCGAATCGCGAGAAAGTTGTTCTTTATCTGCTCAGATACATCCTTGAATAACCGATGGGGCACACTTCGGAAGTGAATTGAGACCTCAGATATGCGCTTTGCCAAAAGCTTGCCAGTTCGTATATAGAAAGGGACTCCTGCCCAACGCCAATTGTCTATCAGAACCTTAAGTGCGACAAAGGTCTCTGTCTCTGAATTCGGGGCAACACCTTGCTCTTGACGGTATGCTTCAATCTTTTTGCCTAATGAATACCCAACGCCATATTGTCCTCTGACCACCGAAGACGACACTTCAGCGGCGGAAATCGGACGAAGCGAGTTGAGTACTTTTATCTTTTCACTTCGAACTGCTTGAGCATCAAATGTCGAAGGAGGTTCCATCGCAGTTAGGCTAAGTACTTGGAAAATATGGTTCTGAACCATATCGCGAAGCGCACCAGCTTTGTCGTAATAAGATGCTCTACCGCCCGCGCCGATGCTCTCTGCGACAGTAATCTGCACATGATCAACATAGTGGTTATTCCATAGAGGCTCGAAGATTGCATTTGCAAAGCGGAAGACCAATATGTTCTGCACGGTTTCCTTGCCAAGATAGTGGTCAATACGATAGATTTGATCTTCGCTAAACACTTGTTGAAGGTCGCTGTTAAGTTTAAGTGCAGAATCAAGATCGCGCCCAAACGGTTTTTCTACGATAATCCGCGACCATGGAGCAATTGAACCTGATGGATGCACCAACCCGTTTGCGCCAAGCGCAAGCGCAATAGGAGCGAATTCACGAGGTGGAGTGGAGAGGTAGAAAAGCCTATTCTGCGGGCATTCGTGGGAGTTAAGCTGCGCAGCAAGTTCGGTAAAGCCATCTGGCGTTGCTGTGTCGGCAGATGCAAAATCCACGCTGCTGATAAATTGCTCGGTCTGCTGAGGAGAAGCGGATGAGATACGGGAAAACTGGGCGATGCTGTCGCGCACCAGTTTTCTAAAATAATCTCCATCCCAATCCCTTCGTGCGACACCGATAATTCTAAAACGCTCTGGCAGAAAGCCCATGCAGAACAGTGCGTGAAGCGCTGGCAATAGCTTTCGTGCAGTCAGGTCACCGCTTGCGCCAAAGATAACAAAGCAACATGGCGATGGTTGACGCAAAGTGAGCATCTCTTTAAGCGTGGAGGGCGTCATCTACTTGTCCTTATTTCTGCTTTATCGCATGACCGCCGAACTGGTTTCGCAGCCCGGCGATGACCTTAGCTGCATAAGAATCGGGTTGGCGTGACCGAAAACGCATAAGCAGAGAAAGCGTTATGACAGGAGCAGGTACATCCTCATTCAAAGATTCAAGCACTGTCCATCTCCCCTCACCAGAATCCTCGACATACCCCTTAAGCCCCTCAAGCTTTGGATCAGCCTCATACATCAATTCGGCAAGCTCAAGCAACCAAGAACGGACGACGCTGCCCTGATTCCATAGCTTTGTAACCGCACACATGTCAATATCGAACTGAGATTTTTCAAGTATCTCAAATCCCTCGGCGTATGCCTGTAAGATTCCGTATTCGATTCCATTATGCACCATCTTTACAAAGTGCCCAGAACCTGATTCGCCACAGTGCAAGTAGCCGTTGGGGGGTGCAAGGGTTTTAAAGGCAGGTTCGACAATATCAAAAGCTGTCTTCTCGCCCCCTATCATTAGGCAATAACCAACCTTAAGCCCCCAGACACCACCGCTTGTGCCAACATCAAGATATGAAATACCTTGTTTCGTGACATGCTCATGACGACGGATCGTATCGCGAAAGTTAGAGTTGCCACCATCAATCAGCACATCTCCCTTTGAGAGCAAAGGTAATAGCTTTTCGATCATGTCGTCCACTGGTTGGCCTGCAGGCACCATGATCCACACAATTCGAGGTGGTGTCAGAAGTGCTGAAAGGTCGTTCAGATCGTAGCATCCTATCGCACCTTGTGACACGATTTCATCCACCTTATCGCGCGAGCGGTTGTATGCAACTACTTCATGGCCACCTAAAAGAAGTCGGCGCGCCATATTCATTCCCATTCTTCCAAGTCCAATTAATGCGATGCGCATATAAACCTCCAATTATCTGGTTGAATTTAACCATTGAGCGACTTTTTCAGCCACATCAGTAGGCGCGAAACCAAAACGAATCGCAAGTTCCTCTCCCGGTGCTGATGCTGCAAAAGCATCGCGGGTTATGAAAAGACCTTCAGGCGCAATCCGGTGAAGACCGAATGACGATCCCGCTTCGATAACAACACGAGGAGCGCTTCCAAGCACTCCTTCGCGATATTTGCGCTCTTGCTCGAAAAATAACTCATAACAAGGCATGCTGACGACCGCAGCAGATACTCCACGAGCATAAAGCAAGCGCGCAGCCTCAAGTGCAATTGAGACCTCAGAGCCAGAGGCAATAAGAGTCACATCTCGTTTAGCAGCAGATTCGAGAAGATAGGCTCCGCGTGCGCAATGCAGCTCAGGATAGACTGATTTGTCAAGTGTAGCCACATCCTGTCGCGTTAGAAGTAAGGCAGACGGCGAACAGGATTTGCGCAATGCTATCGCCCAGCAAAGGGCTGTTTCTCGCGCATCAGCAGGACGGAATGTATATGAATTTGGAATAGAGCGAAGAGTCGCCGCATGTTCGATCGGCTGATGGGTCGGACCATCCTCTCCCACCCAATAGCTGTCATGCGTAAAGACGAATATTGATGGAATGTCCATCAATGCTGCGAGCCTTACAGTCATCTTCATATAGTCGCTGAACACAAGAAAGGTCGAGCAGAACGGATAGAATAGCCCTGATACAGCCATACCGTTGATGATCGCACCCATTGCATGTTCGCGAACTCCGAAATGCATATTGCGCCCATCGAATCTACCTTCTTGGATGTCACCAGAACCTGAGATCAGTGTCTTCGTTGAGGGTGCAAGGTCAGCGGAACCACCTACAAATGTCGGCACAATTTTCGCGATCTCCTGCATGACCTTTCCAGATGCGCTTCGAGTTGCGGTTTTAGCAATTCCCTCCACGGATTTCAACAGGCGTTCTTCAAGGTCTTGTGGAAGCTCTCTGCCCGAAATGGAGCGCCAAAGCTTATCAGCTTCGGGATTCGACTTCAACATCTGCTCAAACCTTTGCTTCCATTCGTTCGCAGATTGTATATTCTCAGCCTTGCGTGCTTCAAATAGAGAATATACCTCTTGTGGCACGGTGAACGGTGGATGCTCCCACCCAAGAGCCTTTCTTGTAAGCTCAACCTCTTTAGCACCAAGAGGTGAGCCATGCGAATCCGCGCTTCCCTGTTTGTTTGGCGAGCCAAATCCGATATGTGTGTGCGCGATTATCATAACAGGGCGCTGTGCATTCTGTGCAACTTTCAATGCGGTCGAGATTTCAGTGTGGTTGTGGCCGTCAATCTCAATTACCTCAAAACCGAAGCTACGGAATCTATCTCCGACTCTTTCGGTAAAGGCCAAATCCGTCGAACCTTCGATCGAAATCCTGTTCGAATCATAGATATAAATCAGATTATCGAGCTTAAGATGTCCGGCAATTGAGCCTGCCTCACTTGAGATGCCCTCCATAAGGTCACCGTCAGAGACGAGCGCGTACACTTTGTATTGAAAAGGCTCGAACCCGTATTGTGCGAACTTTGCGTTAAGTATCTTTGCTGCAATCGCCATTCCTACTGCATTTGCAAAACCCTGCCCCAAAGGACCTGTTGTGGTCTCCACACCGACAGTGTGACCGAATTCAGGATGTCCTGGGGTTTTCGATCCCCACTGACGAAAACGCTTAAGTTCATCAATTGGCAGATCAAAACCGGCAAGGTGAAGCAAAGAGTAAAGCAATGCGGACCCATGACCAGCGGATAGAACAAACCTATCGCGCCCTTGCCATTTAGGGTCCTTTGGATTATATCGAAGAAATTCTGTGAACAGCACAAACGCCAAATCCGCAGCACCAAGTGGCAGCCCAGGATGTCCGGACTTTGCAGCCTCTACTTGGTCAACAGATAGAAATCGTATCGCGTTTGTTGCTGACTTTATCGTCTGCTTGGGTATATCTTGCAGTCTCATGCTAACCTTTCGTGTTGACATATTGGCCGATTATGCGCGAAGATTCATCGCCACATTGTAGCGATTTGGCGACAATTTTCGCGCAACCGCATACCTTCTCAATTAATGAAGATGCGGCTTCGAGCTTGCATTTGACGCTTTGAGAGTATAATACACCAAAAGGAAGAACAAGAATGAAAAAATCGCTGACACTTCTGTTGATCATCGTGTTTGTAATGGCAATGTCTGCATGTAGCCCCAAGCCAAATGACAACAAAGAGGTTGCAGAGCCAGCAACCTTTAAAGAGTACAATGGCGTTGTTATAAAGAAGATACCTGGTGTGAAGCTGGCTGTGATACGGTGCGAGGATACAATAGCAAACCTTGCGCAGAACTCATCAAAGCTCTTCCGTTGGTTAATCACCTCTCAATCTGAGATTGTCGGGCCGAACACGGCGATATTCTATCGCTACCCAGGCAACCTTGACAGAGACGATAATTCCACAACTCTCATGTATTTAATCGGCATACCCGTACCCAAAAAGACCTTTGGGCATGGCGAAGTTAAGATATTCGATCTTGATCCCTATTCAGCAGCCTGTATTCTTCACCGAGGTCCATACACTAACATAGGATCAAGCTACGACAGGTTATTGGCATGGGCAATGGAAAACAACAAGAGCGGAGACAATTTCTTCCGCGAGGTGTATGTGAGCGGTCCCGGGCCGCGTGATCCAGTTGACCCAAACAAGTGGATAACCGAAATTCACATGCGACTTGTGAAGTAACCTAAAGCGAGAGCATCCTATCAATCGGCCTGCGAGCACGCTTTGCAATCGCTCCATCCACGGTTATAACAGGCGACAAATCCTCAAGCGACCATACCATTTTCTCAAGCGTCGTGAGCTTCATGTTCTGGCAAAGTGACAGTTGTGTTATTGGTATGAAGATTTTATTTGGATTCCGTTTTTTCAGCGGATGAAGTATCCCTTCCTCAGTGCCGATTATGAATTCGACGGCTTCTGATTTTGTGCAGAACTCGATTATCTGCGCAGTGGAACCCACAAAATCGGCATTATTGCTCACATCTGACCTGCACTCGGGATGAACACATAATAATGCCTTTGGGTGCTCTTGCCTTACCTTCTCAACAAACTCCGGCAGTATGTAGTGATGCGTTGGACAGTAGCCTGACCATAAGTAAACCGGAGCCCCCTTCCCCGCGCGCCTTTCGACAATGTGTGAAGAGTTTGCTAAGAACAAGTTGTCTCGACCTGCACGAAGCGAGGCCCATTCCCCAAGCCAACGGTCTGGAACAAAAATCATTGGAAGCCTGGGATCGAGGGTGTTTATTACCTTTACCGCATTTGAAGATGTGCAGCAAATATCGCTTTCCGCCTTTACTGCCGCGGAGGAGTTGACATAACATACTACCTGAGCATCGGGAACATGCTCTTTCAGCTTTCTCAACTCGCGCGCATCACACATGTCCGACATTGGGCATCCGCTATTGGCATCGGGCAGCAAAACGGTTTTTTCGGGGCATGTAAGTGCAGCGGTCTCAGCCATGAAATGAACACCGCAAAACAGTATGACAGCGGCGTTTGTTTTTGAAGCAGCTATCGCCAATGCAAGCGAGTCTCCGACCACATCCGCGCAATCTTGTACATCACCACGGGAGTAATAATGAGCAAGCACTACCGCGTTGCGTTTTGCCTTCAATTCAGCAACTCTGTCTGAAAGTGAGTCGTACATGCAAGTCTCTTCTGTTATCTGTGTACTACGGAGATAACTCCACCACCAAGCACTCTGTCGCCTTCGTAAAAGACAGCAGACTGCCCAGGAGTAATCGCTTCTTGAGGTGAATCCAGCTTCACGCGCGCTCTGCAACCGCTTAGTGGAACCACTTTTCCCGGTTTCACCGGGCTTCTATAGCGCACCTTTATCGAACAGGCAATCTCGTCGTTCTCATTCGTATCCATCAACCACTCAACATCCTCAACCTCGAATTCTGTCGCGTTCAGATCGTCCTTCTGCCCCACAACTACCCTGTTGTTCTCCGCATCCAGTCTCAACACAAAGAATGGACCACCAGCACCCGGAAGACCAAGGTTTCTTCTCTGCCCCACAGTGAAGTTTGTGATCCCGTTGTGAATAGCAAGCACTTCTCCCTTAATATCAACTATCTCGCCTCTTTCATCTGTTACACCAGATTCGGCGAGAAATGTGCGGTAATCGGATTCAACGAAACATATATCTTGGCTTTCACCACGATCAATCAATGGCATGCCAGATGTCGCTGCAAGCCTTCGCACAGCCCATTTTGTCATCTCGCCTAATGGGAAAAGGGTGCGCGAAAGCTCATCTCTTTTTATACGATACAAGGCATACGACTGGTCTTTGGATGCATCAACACCCTTGAACAAAGACCATGTGCCGTTCTTTCTATGAATCCGAGCATAGTGACCCGTAGCAAGAAAGTCACAACCTACATCCTTTGCAGCCTGACGCAGCAGGCCGAATTTGACTCTTGCGTTGCACCTTACGCAGGGATTAGGTGTTCTGCCGTGTTTATACTCGCCAAGAAATTCGCTAATCACGATTTGGCTGAACTCACTTCTTAAGTCAAGCACTGTATGTTCGACTTTCAAGTGATCGCAAACCCTTTTAGCATCGGCACACGCTGATTCGCTTTTATCCCCGTCAAACAACCTCAGAGTGAAGCCATGCACCTTAAACCCTTGGCGGTGCAGTAACAACATGGTGGTAGATGAGTCAATGCCACCACTGACGGCGACTGCGATTTTCATTTTGAGAAATCTCCGCTACTCATTGCGTAACCTATTAACTTTACCATAGCCAAGTCAGTTTTCGCGTCGTTTCCCTTAACTGTAAGGTAATCACCAATCATCAAACCGTTCGCACCGTAATCAAAAGCCCGTATCTGCTTACTTCGCAGAGTGTTCACACGGCCTCCACAAAGTATGATTTCACCATTCGGGCAAGCAATTCGGGTCGCAGAGATTATTCGCAAAGCCTCGTCAGGTTGAATTCGATGCGTAGATTCAAGCGGCGTTCCCTGAATAGGTTCGATGAAGTTGATTGGCACACCATCCGGTGCAATCTCACGCAACTGAATAAGCATCTCTGCTCGTTGTTCGACCGATTCGCCAAGTCCGAATATTCCGCCACAGCATGTATCGAGCTTCGCTTCCTTCGACGCCTTGATCGTATCAGCGTTCTCTTGCCATGTCCGTGAGGTGCAAACATTTGGATAGAAGCTCTCTGCTGACTCAATATTGTGATGGTAGCGGTCAAGCCCAGCGGATTTAAGCTCCTTAAGAGATTCGATGTTCAACACTCCAAGCGATGCGCAGATGTAAAGACCGGTTTGCTCTTTTACAAGGGCAATTGTATTGCAAATCAAGTTCAATTCACTTCTTGTCACCGAATACCCGCTTGTGACAATACTGAAGCGCACTGCTCCATCTTCCCTTGCTCGAATCGCCGCATCAAGCACCTTATCTGGCTCCATCAACGGGTAGATTGCAGCGTTCGATGAGTTGTGCGCTGATTGCGCGCAGAATACGCAGTTTTGACTGCACGAACCGCTCTTTGCATTCAGAATCGAGCAAGGAGTTACAACAGATCCGAATCTGTTTCGAGCAAGCTTGAAGGCTTGTGCATTGGCATTTGGCATGCTCCCTTCAAGAACATCAACTAAACACCGCACCGTGACAGGTTCAAAGCTCATCTCAGATATCTCCTGGGTAACCTGCTCGCGAGATGTTAACAAGATTAAAACCAAAGTTAACTGCGGCTTCCGAAATATAGCTCTCGTAGCTTATGGCAAGATCAATCAAGTCAGGTTGTACTTCGAGGTTTATGCAAGCTCCGTCATATCTGGCGCGCACAAGCTTGAATCCAAGCGCGCGGATTTCATCTTCAAACAGCCTTAAACGCCTTATTAAAGAAGGCTCAAGCGCAATGCCTTTCTTTATGCGGGTTGCCATGCACGATCCCGATACAAAGTCAAATGATGGAAGCAATTCTGCAGCGACCTTTCGTACTTCAGCCCGTTTCACCTCAAGCACCAACAATGGGGATTTAACGCCTAATTCCAGAAGTGCTTTTGCGCCAGGACGCTCACCCTGAGCATCCGATGCTGTGGATCCGTCACAAAGAAGGTCAATACCTTGAGAAACAGCAATGTCGCTCACTTCTTTTGCTATTTGCCCTTTGCAGAAGTAACAGCGACCCACCGAATTACAGGTAATTCGTTGATCTTGCAGCACAGACCGCTTAATCACAATAAGATGAATACCAATCTGCTTACTTACACGCCTTGCCGATTCCTCTTCCCATCCCTCCGCAAGCTCGGTAACGACATGAAATGCTCGAATGCGCTCTGACCCTATTGCATGCGAGAGCAACGCACACAATACTGATGAATCAAGCCCACCAGAAAGCATCACACCGACACAATTGTGATGCCCAATGTATGAGCTAAGCCGCTCTATATAGACTTGAGAATTTCTTTTGTTCATAATCCCTGAAGGAATGGATTTTCTGCTATCTCATCGCCTATTGTTGTCGAAGGGCCATGACCGGGATAGACAATCGTTTCGTGCGGTAGGGTCAGAAGATGGGTTTTAATGCCTGCGATAAGAGTCTCGTAACAGCCGTCGGGAAAATCTGTGCGCCCAATCGAGCCCGAAAAGAGAATGTCCCCCGGGAATAACAGACTCTGGTTCACAATACCCTTGAAACAATACGCAGTACCGCCCGGGCTGTGACCGGGAATATGATAGGCGTTGAAATTCCACTCTCCCAGTTCAATAGCGGTCTCATCACCGAGTATGATTTCAGGTACTTCAACCTTTATCGGCTTGTTGAGGAACCACGATAGATTCAAGGTTGACTGCTGAAGCAGGGGCACCTCGTCCTTATGTGCAACGAGCTTTGCGCCTGGGTACATTTTTCTAAGCTCCTCCACTGCACCAATATGGTCGCAGTGAGCATGGGTAAGAAATATGAACTCGATAGTTTTGCCAAGCGATTCGCATTCCGCTGCAATTCTTTCCGCTTCATCTCCCGGGTCAATTACTATCGCCCCTTGTTCCATGCCGGTGTATAATATATAGCAGTTGACTTGCAGATCGCCAACTACAAGCATCTGCATTTTAAGGTCTGTCATAGTTGCTCCTGTTGTCTTGCGTTCGACCAATATTCAGCTTTGGAGGAAACATGAAGTTTCACACCGAGTACATATGGTTTTCGACTAAAAAACGCCGCGACTACATCAATATAACACGAGATGTAAGCGAGGCGGTGAAGAAAAGCGGAATTGCTGAGGGCATGGTTCTGGTAAGCGCAATGCACATTACTGCTGGAGTCTATGTCAATGACGCTGAAAGCGGACTTATCAGCGATATTGATGAATGGCTTGAATCGCTTGCACCTTACGGAGATTATCGTCACCACGCAACCGGAGAGGATAACGGCGACGCTCATCTAAAGAGCCTTCTGATACACCATCAAGTTATCGTTCCAGTTACAGCGGGAAGACTCGACCTTGGCCCTTGGCAGCAGATATATTATGCGGAGTTCGACGGTTTGCGCCGCAAAAGGTTGATCATCAAGGTAATGGGTGAATAGCAGTGTCAAGACGCAAGGCAACTATCAAATGGCACCAATCGTAAAAGCAGTATGATACACTTGAATTCGCCGTAGCTTCATAACAATCAGGGCAAACAGACAAAACCGAATGCCCCATGAATAATGGGCTAAGTGGGCGAATGACCGTGGCTTACGCGCTAACTTAACTCTAATAATGTGTTAATAACTACGGAACGCGAAGTTCGATAATTCTGACACAAACAAGAGAGGGTAAATGGCGAAATCGCGTATCTTAGTTGTCGAGGATGAAGAAGATATCCTTGAACTTGTCCGGTACAATCTGTCGAAAGAAGGATATACGGTCGAAACAGTCACAAGCGGCGAAGACGCACTAAAAAGCGCGTCCGCAGCCCCCCCCGACCTTGTCCTGCTTGATCTTATGCTCCCTGGCCTCGACGGCATAGAGGTATGCAGAGCTATAAAGGCGGATCTGAAGACCCGCGGTGTGCCAATTATAATGATGACGGCTAAGGGTGAGGAGTCGGATATCATTTCGGGGCTTGAGGTTGGTGCTGATGACTATGTTGTCAAACCATTCAGCCCAAAGGTGCTTATTGCCCGAGTAAGGGCGGTACTTCGTCGCATGTTGCTTGTGACGGTTGATGATACGACTCCGATCAAAATACACAATGTTACGATCCACCCGGGCAGACACGAGGTGCTCGTTGACGGTAAAACTGCAAAGCTTTCATTTACCGAATTCAAGATACTTCATTTTCTTGCTCGGAAACCGGGCTGGGTGTTCACACGCTATCAGATTGTTGATGCAATCCACGGCAGCTTATACACAGTAACAGATCGCGCGGTTGATGTACAAATCGTAGGTCTTAGAAAGAAGTTGGGGCGCGCCGGAAAGTACATAGAGACAGTTAGAGGCGTTGGTTATCGCTTCAAGGAATAACATGACCCGAAAAAGCCTACTTTGGCAGTTATATCCATCTTACATAATCGTAACGACGCTTGTGCTCGTTGCAGTCGTTTGGTTCGCATCGTCCGCATTCAAGAGCTTCTATCTCCGTCAGACGCAAACAGCCCTTGAAAGAGAGGCGAACCTGATTCGCTTGCAGATTGCAGGTTACCTTGAACCCGAGCAGAGAATACGCCTTCAGAGTCTTTGTCAGTCACTTGGTAAACAAAGCGATACAAGAATAACCGTCATTATTGAGGACGGATCGGTCGTGGCGGATTCGATGGAAGATCCGCGAAAGATGGACAACCACAGAGACCGACCTGAAATCCGTCAGGCATTTTCAAAGCAAACAGGAATGAGCATAAGACCAAGCACAACGCTTATGCGCGAGATGTATATGTATGTGGCGATTCCGGTGCTAATTGGTGAAAATCCGGTCGCGGTCGTCAGAACAGCCTTCTCACTAGGTTCTGTCGAGAACACATTATGGAGCATATACACCACGATATTTATCGGTGGTCTGGTTGCTGCATTGTTATTGGCAATTGTAAGCCTTGCAGTATCGAAGAGGATAAGCGCGCCGCTTGAAAGACTTCGTGTAGGCGCTGGCAAATTTGCAAAAGGCGAGCTGAGTTTCAAAATCGAGACAGACGAGTCAAAGGAGATCGCTGAGTTGGCTGAAGCCTTAAATGAGATGGTGCGCCAACTCGACGCAAGAATGCGCACGGTGATAAGCCAACGCAATGAAAGAAATGCTATTCTGTCGAGCATGGTAGAAGGCGTTTTGGCTGTCAACTCTGAACAGAAGGTCATTATTCTAAACACCGCTGCTGCTGAGTTCTTTGAGATTGAGGCAAACAGTGCAAAGGGACGGCCAATACAGGAAGTTGTTAGAAATTCGGACCTTCATCGTTTCATCTCGCATCTTCTTGAAACAGGTCTGCCGGATGAACGCGAAATCACGGTTCACCGCGACACAACGCAGCATTATCAAGTCATAGGTACCGCACTAAATGATGAGGAAAAGCGCAATATTGGCGCGCTTGTTGTCATGCATGATGTCACTAATCTTAAAAGACTTGAGAACATCCGTCGCGATTTTGTCGCAAATGTATCGCACGAACTCCGCACGCCCATCACATCAATCAAGGGCTTTGTTGAGACGCTTCTTGATGGTGCGATAAACAACCCTGAAGACGCGAAACGCTTCTTGGGAATAATTGCGAAACATGCAGACAGGCTGAACTCGATCATAGAGGACTTGCTTTCGCTATCGCGTATCGAGCAAAAGGGAGAGGAGAACTCTATACAGCTTGAAAGGCATCGTATCCGCCCAATACTTGCATCCGCAATTGAGGCATTGGAGGCAAAGATTTCGCAGAAAAAGATGCTTATTACACTAAACTGCGATGCATCACTCGAATGGTTCGTCAACAGGCAGTTGATCGAGCAAGCAGTGGTCAATCTGCTCGATAATGCGATAAAATTCTCTGAGACTGGCAAGCCAGTGCTTCTCGAAGCCAAACTCGAAGGCGAATCACTTGTTATAAGTGTTGAGGACAAGGGATTTGGCATTGCAAAAGAGCATCATGACCGGTTGTTTGAGAGGTTTTATAGAGTTGATAAGGCTCGCAGCCGCACAATGGGCGGTACTGGGCTTGGACTTTCAATAGCGAAGCACATCGCAAAACTTCACGGCGGATATCCATCCGTGGAAAGTGAAGTTGGGCGTGGTAGCATCTTTAAGATTCACCTTCCCACCACTAAATAAACCAGTTGAAAGGCGCTGAGCTTCATCCTCAGCAGACAATAGGGGATAAAATGGTACACCTTCAAAGAGAAGTCGAGAACCTGAAGAAGAAGATCCTTCAGCTTGCCGCGATTGTTGAGGAGGATGTTCGCAGAGCCGTGCAATCTGTCAAAGATCTTGATATAGTTCTCGCATCCAAGATAGTCGCAGGCGATTCTGAAATTGACCAGATAGAGGTTGAGGTCGAAGAAGATTGCTTGAAGGTATTCGCACTTTACCAACCTGTAGCTGTTGACCTTCGTTACATCGTTGCCATATTGAAGATTAACAACGACCTTGAACGAATCGGTGACCTTGCCGTCAATATTGCCGAACGCACACCATATATTGCTAAGTACCCAAAGCGTGACCTGCCCTTTGTCTGCACAAAGATGTCGCAAAAGGCGCAATGGATGCTGAAGAAGAGTCTCGATTCATTTGTAAATCTGAATATCGAAGCAGCAAAAGCAGTTCGCGCTGCAGATGACGATGTTGACGCCTACTTTGCTGAAATGCACGATATCGTTAAGGAAGGCATTCGTAGCAATATTGAGATGATGGATTACTACATTGACATGTTAGCAGTAGCGAGAAACCTTGAACGCATAGCAGATCATGCAACAAATATCGCAGAGGATGTCATTTACATGGTCGAGGGTGATATTGTCAGGCATACTCCATATGACCTTCTGCCCGAAGGTTAGGCAGTTTGACAATACAACTATATTTGCATAGCATGCTCAAATAGAAGACCCCGCCTTTCGGCGGGGTCTTGATTTCCAAGATATCGCTATTACTTTATCTCGACACCGCTGTCTTTCGCCATGAATATGCGTTTGAAGGCAAAAACAGCGTTTTTAACGCCTGCTGATACTGGCGATGCTTCTCCACCCTCGCCGGGGACTGCGAATAGCTCACCTGTGTCTGACAACATCAGGATGCTCTTGTCGGCTGATGTCATCGCGACAATCTTTTGTGGCAGGTTGATCGCCACAAGAGCCTTATCCTCTTCAACAGTCAATCTGTGAAGCATGGATGTAAGAATGATAACTCCGTTCTCTGCTGGGCACATTAGTATTGGATTCTCATCAAGAGGATTCATCATCTTCCTTGCTTTCCCGCCATCAACAGTGTAGAAGTAACCTTCAGGAATTACAGTGTATAGGCTGTCATGCTCTGGTCCTGGCACGGCGTAGATTATTTTCTTTCCAGCAATTGGTGAGGAGAGCTTCTTCACGACAGGCTTCTTGCCCATCTCTAACTTTAGAAACTCGCCATCTTCCATAAGGAGAACTGCGTTAGATTTCTCTGAATTAAAGAACCACATTGCCTTGACGGTGCCCTTGTTAACCATTGTCTTGAATGTCTCGCCACCATCCGAAGAAGTTAGAAGCTGATCAGGAAACGCGAGGACAAAGCACTGCCCGTCAGCCGATACGGCACCTGCGGTTGGTAATGTAGCGATCTCTTTGATTGGTTTCGCCTTGTTGAGAACCTCATACCCAGGTGTACCATCCCAGTTTGCAAGCAATACGAGCCCGTCTTTTTGAGCAGCAACAAGCACCGGAGCAGAATCAAGGGGAGAATCAAATACTCGACATTCTGCAGTCACTCCCTTTGCAAGTGGTTGAGAGGGAGAGTATTCACGATTAAGCGACATGCGTTCTTTGTAGTTGATTTTTACGGGAATATCGCTTCTCCACACCTTCATCGTGCCTTCGAATTTTGCAGATACTTCAATTTCGCCCTGCTTCAAGGCTCTGTTCGCCACATCGTAGGTGAAGGAAATCGTTCCATTGATTGGGACCTCTTGCCTACCCATGCCAACAGCCATTGAGGCAGTGCCAGTAAAGGTAATGCTTGCCGAAAAGCTATCAATGCGGAAAGATTCGATTGTCCCGTTCGCACTAATATTGTTGAACCACATGTTCATTGGTGGTGGCGATGTGTCTTCCGGTGGCGGATCAAATCGTTCCATAAACACATCTGGTGATTTCTTTGGAGCGTCTTTACCTGATTCTGTCGCCTTTATGTGCATTTGCTGAGCTGCGGTGCGCAATCCACCCGTCCTTGCCAAAAGAAGACCAATCGCAGCACCATTAGGCTCCCAAGTAAGGTCCTTTTTCAACGCTTTGTCAGGCAGCAAAGTCCGGAATGGATCATCGAAGTCAATTAGCATGATCGCTGAGTCGAGTTGCGATGGATTTGCTCCAGGCTTGACAACTGGCGGGTCAAGCAAGCGCGCGAACAGCTTTTTGCCAGAAAGCGTTGTGTTTGCCTGCGCTGGTTTGCGTGATATATCTGCGTTGAATTTCGCATCCTCGAAAAACCTAACTGCGGACAGACATGAACTGTCTTCGCTAAGCCCAATAGTCTGGTGCCGATACTCCGAATATGCGAAGTACTTCCAATCGTTTCTTCCGGATGTAGATCGCCAGAAATTTGCTTCGATTGTTAGGTCTCCTTCAGCCTGCATTCTGCCTTCATAACATGCTCCAATTGATGTGGCAGGCTTGAAAAGCTCGTCTCCCTTTGGTTGCTCCTCTGCATAGGATAACTGCAGTGTCGCAACAAGTGAGATCAGTAGAAAGAGTGCAATCTTAGTTTTCATTTTTCTCCCTTGCCATTAGAGGTAAGGTTTGCAGTCGAATACACCGCATTAGCGGCAAGCAAAGCAAAGACCGCTGCGCCGGTTTTGCCTATGCTGGAGTACAGCTTGCTTTCGGGTAGAGGAAAGTCAACACCCTCTGCGGTTTTCAGGTTCGGCATTATGCCTTCCATTATTCCCGTTCTGAAATCGCTCCACTCATCTGACGGAAAGACAGATAAAGCCCATGCGGTGAAGTAATATCCAGTGGGCGAGTTTCGCGAAATATCAGGCTTAGTGGAAATCGCGCGCCGAATCAGCGACATACCCTGTGTTCCATAGACATTGCCACCTGTGCCACGAATAATCGCGAGCATCGCACCAAGGCCGTGTACATCGTCAGCGGTGTTCTTCTGAATATCTTGACCGGTTGCGCTCGAAATTGTTCCATCTTCTGCCTTAATTTTTGAGTATGCATAGTTGCGGAAATTCTCATACACCGAGCTTGTGAGGAATATGCCGGTTGAAAGACCGTTTGCAAGCGCGATGGCCGCAAGCGCGTCGTCGAAAAATGGATCGGCTGACTTTGACGGATGCGCAAATGAGCCATCTGCTCCCTGCTTTGTTACCATAAATCTAAGCGCACTGAATACATTACCACGCACATCACCACTTCCGCTTGCGACGAGAAGCTCGCTCATACCATATGTAAGAGCAATATGAGAGGTCATATTCGTTTCGGTGTAAAACGCTCCTGATGCCTTGCGCTGTTGCAGCAGCCAGTTCCATGCCTTAGCAACATTTGGCGAAAACATGCCAAAGTGCAAAGTGTTACGCGCAGATGCAAAAGCTGCAAGAGCAATACCTGTCAGGAAAACTGCGTCGTCGTCGGGCTCTCCTCCTTGTTTGAGTGTGAAATACCCCGCTTCTGTTTGAAGCGAGGCAAGATATGCGAGCGTCTTTATGGTAGTTCTTTCAATGCTTGCTGCAGGCAGTTTTTCGGCGACTTTTTCCATAAGCTTGTTGATTGGAGCCGGATCGAGCTTGTCAATTACAGGTGCGTATTTTAGTATGTTGAAAAGTTCGCGATATGCATCAACTGCTTTGTTGTTCTTTGCGTTACGCTCTATGCGACCAGATGTATCGCGCCACATCTTGTTCCAAACAGTGGTCATCAACTGCTGAACAGCCGTTGTTTCCTGTTCTGTACCGTAGGTCAACACGCATGCCAGCCATGCCCCATAACATTCTTCAAGTGCGATCACATAGTCCTTTGCGTTGAAGGCAGTCATCGCCCTTTTAAGACGATCTTCAAAGTCGTTTGATTTGCCCATCATCTCTTCGCACTTCTTTATGCCGTCATTCGCCTCGCTATAATCGGCTCCCGCCCATGTGAAACGCAGGGCAAGTTGAAAGAGCCCCAAAGCAGCGGCATATTTCTTTGCCTTCAAAGCTGCTTGTCCCTGGGTAACATAGTCATAATATCCTGTGCGCCTGTACGCAAGGTCAACATTCAGGTTCTGGGGTTGATAAATCTTCGCGCGGTAGTATGCACGGAATGCATCGTAGAAGTTCTTCTCCTTCTCCCAATTCACGCCTTTATCCCACCAGAAATTGAAGCCCTTCACTATGTCGCACTTAACCTTAACGACATCTGTCATAAGAAGCTTATCGTAGTTTCCAAGTAGCTCAATGCGAACCTTTGACTCCCAAAGGTCAACCCACTGCACATGTGCCCAAGCGACTTGAAAGTACTCGTTGCCCTGCCGTCTGTACATCGGGTACTTCTGCCCCGCTTTTAGGTTTTCGAGCGTTCCGGGGTAGAAAATAAGCGTACCGCCGTCGCCACAAGAATCGCCGCCGTTATCGAACAGTATTATTTCGAAGTACCAATCAACCTCTTCAGAATGGGCGATTGTTGTGAAGGCACAAAGCAGCAACAACGATACAATCGTCAGCAGGACACGATTCATCGCAACCTCCAATTACCGATACATTAAGGCAACCCCGATACATTTCGGATGAGCATAAGAACAGATACACACTTATATTACGCACCGTGACCCAAATATTAAGCTGATTATACTTCAAATGCCAATCTCAAGCCAAAGGAGCGGCAAACAAGGTGTCTGTTCGGTCAAATGTTAGACGCTCAAAATGGGCATGAGATGCATATATCCCGACTCCCCCCGGTAGCAAGAAATCGAAGTACACGCGCAATACTTTGGGATGGCGAACTCTGCCCTTCAAACGGTAAAGATACTGACTGCAGGCAAGTTGTCAATAGCTATTCGTTCTTTTTCAAACTTCCGAAAAAATCTGTAACGCATTCAGAGAGAGATTGTAGAGGAGTGTAATCAGTGGTGTTCCAAAACTGCATTGTCTTCAAACCGACAAGCGATGGCGAAGACTGGTACTTTTTTGCAATTTGCAAAAGCTCAGATGGAGCGGCTTCCAGCTTGCCAGCATGGACAATTAAGCAAGGCAGAGAGACACCTGAAGCAGCATCCCAGTTCAGAGAACGAATACCATCATAGAGGGCGAAAGAAATGTTAATCCCGTCAAGGTCGGCAGAACCTTCTTTCGCAATATGCTCCTCGAAAACTGAGTTTGCCTCACGCGGCAAACCACACATTGCCGCACGCAATTGCCTTCGCATCAACTCCTCACGAAGATACAAGGCTCCGGACTGTGGTGGTGCAATGAACACATATGAAACTGGATCGAGCGCAGCATTGATAGCCAAAAGACAACCCAGCCTCAATCCGACAATGGAGCAATTTGTTCCGGCTTGCTCGACAAGAAAATGATAAGCCCGTTTGATATCTCGGAACCAGTCGTCAACACTGAGCTTTGAGATGTCTGCATCGCTGTCTCCTGTGCCCGATAGGTCGAACCTGAGACTTGTAATGCCTTTGGCCGCGGCATGTCTGCACAAATCAACCACATTACGGTAAACGCTCTTCTTTTCCTCTCCAAAGCCTGTTATGACAAGAAATGCTGATTTTTGCTCTGCAGCCTGTGTGAAAACACCGTAGATAGGAGCATCGCCTGGAATGAAAAGTGGTTGCTCGGAATAGCTCATTTGATACCACCAAATGCAAGAGTCAGCATTCTCCCTGAGTCTTTGCTTCTCCGCCATGAGTAAAAAAGCTCCTCCCTGCCAAATGTGCACAGCTCTGGAAGCTCAATGTTGTCGCGGCTCATGCCGGCACATTCAAGCTGCTTTGCGATGACGCGGGGAATTGACAGATAGTACTTGCCATTCGAACTTTGCTTTGGCAGTATATCCTTCAAATCAGGGTCAAGGGAAAGCGTCTCGACAACCTCTTGCCCAACCTCATAGTTCTTTGCGGATATACAGGGTGAAATTACAGCTTGCATATCCTTGGCAAGCCGACCTGATGTGTTCTCTAAGAGGTTAATCAACCTTGCTGAGATGTTCAATGCCGTAGAACGCCAACCCGAATGAGCGACCCCGAAAAAAGGCGTATTGGGCACAAAAACAGCAACCGCTGCGCAATCAGCCGATGCGATTCCAAGCACAAGGTTGCACGAATCGGTGCACAGACCGTCAGTATCGGGTATGCGAAGAACAGGCTCATTGATCAGCCTTGCTCTTGAGGATGAGATGAATTCAACATGATCCCCGTGTACCTGTCTGCCAATTGCGATTTTAAAATCCTTCGCCCCAAGCAGACTTGCAGACCTTATGGCGAGATTCTCGATATAGTCGGCAGAATCTTTGGATATGCCTGCATCAACATCCTTTGTCGTCATAGCCCAACGGAAACCCCAGATCGCGTCAGCGCGGGACGAACAGACAAAGCGGTGATTTTCGATCCTTTTAAGGTACTGCATCGTTAGGTAGTGTAGTTCTTCCGGTTAAAGTATGCAATCGAAATCGTCATTGCGACAACCACGAATATCGCGCAGTGCAGATAGGAATCCATTTCGAAATCTCTTTCCCTTGCGCACAATATCGAATTCGTGCCCATGTCACCATACTGGGGAAAGATGTAGTACAAGGCTTTAAACATAGATGCCAACCACTTTGGCTCAAATCTAAACTTGTCAGTGCTAAGTCCGTACAACAGGAAAGAGACCAAAAATACAAATAGGTTCAATACGACGGAAAGTGTTGCTGAACGGCCAACAACAGATAGCATCACCATGATTGCCAATGGCGCTGCATATATAAATAGGACAAGGAAGAAGGCAGGAAACAACTCTGTCGCAAGATACCCACTTTTAAGCCACGCAATCAGAAGCATTCCGACGAAGTAATAGCCAGCCAACAAGGATGTAAGAAGGTAAATCACAATCACCCTTGTCATCAGAAAGGCCCATCTTCGAATCGGTTTAGACAGATACAGGTCGGAAGTGCCCTTGCCAAGTGACTCGGGCAGAAAGCCTGCGAATGCGAACAGAAAGAAAAACATGCCGACATACCCAAGCAGGGATAGGCATCCGTATGTGACAAGACTGGTTGCAAATGACACAGGGTTCGTCGTATTGGAAATGGCTGTAAAAGGATTGCTTACAATCAACTCCGACGGGTCAATCGAACCTTTTTCTGTCTTTATGCCGAATAGGCAAGCAAGCAAGATAAGGGTTACAATACTGAAGATGCTTATCAAAACCCATTTTCTTCGAGCTTGAAGCAGTGTGTCGAAAATGACGGCTCGAATCTTAACCCATTCCAAACCGATCACGCTGCACCTCCATTGTTGACAACCTCTATGAAAAACTCCTCAAGCGAACGCTTTAAAGGCCGTATTTCGTATATCGGTATCTCAACTGAGCGAAGCATGTCAATCGCAATCGTCACATTATCTGCTTCAGGTAACTCGACATTTACTCCATTATCGGCGACAACTGCAGAGGGAAATGCTTCGGCAAACATGCTAATTGCCTTCTCCCTATGTTCATCCGGAATACCAAAGAAATAGACATGATGCTGCGACTGTATCTCGGGCATGGTTCCTTCCCATTCAACACGCCCCTGTTTTAATATGGCAACCCGGTCGCAGATTAATTCGACCTCGGACAGAAGGTGAGAGTTTATGAATATGGTCTTTCCCCTTCTCTTCTCTTCCTCCAATATCATTCGTATTTCATACCGTCCTTTTGGATCAACTCCATCGGTTGGTTCATCGAGAAAGATAACGCGCGGGTCGTGAATCAGGGCCTGAGCAAGCCCAAGCCTCTGCTGCATACCTTTAGAGTACTTGCGCACAACCATCTTTGCGTCAGCCTTCGATAGTCCAACTTTATCTATCCACATAGGTATCTTTTTATCGCGTTCGCTTTTTGGCATGCCCGACATGCCTGCATAGACATGTAGCACTTCGTTTCCCGTCATGTAAGTCGGGAATTTGTGGTTTTCGGGCAGATATCCGAAGTCCTTTCTTCCATCGGCATACAACACCGATCGGCGAAAGACTGAAAGGGAACCGCGTTTAGGTCTCATCAAACCCAATAGGAGTTTAAGAAGGGTCGTCTTTCCCGCGCCATTTGGGCCGAGAAGACCGAATACGCTGCCTTCGGGCACTACCAGATTGACATCCTTCAGTGCGTGGATTGTCCGAGTAAATCCCCAATAATCCATGCTAACTGAGTTAACCGATATTGCATTTGTCATAAGACTCTCCATTCAGCGACGATAGTCTTCCACACTGGCTTTCTCGTTCATTCTATTCCCCGCATAATCAGATGCAAATATGTAAAAATTCCCACCCTCTTCATTCGGCCACTCAAAACTGAATTTCAGTTCGCCTATTCTCGTTATTCCACGACCAACAGTCAGTATCTCTCCGCTTTGAAGCTGAACGCTGACAGAAGTTTCTACAACGCCACGATTGTCAGAGATGCTGAAAAACACTTCATCTACACGGCGCTCAACAACTTCAAGTCTTGGAGGTTTAGAGTCAACGAATACCGTTTCGTGTAACTCGACCGTCGAGTTGCCTTTGCTGTCAACTGCCGCAAAAGAGAATTCCACCAGACCGTCAAGGTTGTCAGGAATAACCATGTCGGCTATTGGTGTCTCTGCAGGTTGTCCCTTTCCAAGCCCTACAAAAATCTCTGCAACTCCTGAAAGATCGTATGCTTTCACTGTCGGCCATTTGAACGATGGGATTACCTTTACAAGCCTAATCGCATCAATATCGTAATACTCACCTCTTACGCAGCCTTGGAAACCAGTATCAGCAAGTGCGATGTACTTGACCAGTGTGTTTCTATGCAGATAAGGCGTTAAATCAACAATGACCTTACGCCATTCGCCCCCAGAAGCAGCAGAAAGCGAATGTGCTAAAGGTACAATTGTCTCAAAATCATCACCTCTAAGCACAAGATCAAGCGGAAGCGCCTTTTTGCATCTATATTTGAACGCAAGTATTGGAGAGCGCATTAGGTCGAGAGGCCTGTTACATATACCTAAACCGAATGAGCCGCCCATCCCCCTGTTGAAGACGCGTAAGTAACCAAGCCCATTCGCGGCATCACCATACCGACTGACAAACGCAGCGCCAAGAGTCCCTACTTTGAAAGGCAATTCGAGGTTACCTATTGATAGTGGCGCCGCATCCGCCGCGGGAAACACACCTAACGGTGCGCGTTCAAAATCAAGCGCATGAATATAGTTATCAAACTCCACAATTGGCGGTATGTCATCCTTAGTTGGATCTACATTGAACTTAACCTGATAATTATCAAGAGTGCCACAACCTTCGGCAGACAGATTTCGCATTTCGAAACTGTGTTCTCCTGCAGCAAACCCCAACCGTGCGAGATCGAATATCAGGGTCCTGAAATCCCTGTCGTATCGAAGATTTTGTCTATCGAAGAATATTCGCTTGCCGTTAATGAAATACTCAGCATCTTGGGGCTTAAGCCCGCCGTTAGAAGGATCGGAGATTTTAAGCGTCAGTGTCTCACCAAGCTCAGGCCGTTCAAATGGCTGGATAACTTGCTCTACCGCGGGTGCAAGCATGTTTTTAGCATAAGGTCTGAACATGAATGACGAAATTGAATACCAACCGAGCCGCGTTGAACGATGGGCTATTTCTCCCTCTCGCAGCCTATCGCATCCGAATCTTATGTTTGAGACCTTCAATCCTCTAATCGAGGGGAAGTAATGCTCAAGCGCACCTCTAATGTCGAACTCAATTCGAATCTGCGTCCCCGTATCCTCCACAAAGAGATGACCAACCGCCTCTGCGTCACACGCCTCATTCTCATCGCCCGACAAGGACAACCTGAACGGGTGCCCTTCACATTCAAAATACATGTCGAGTGGCAGCCCCCTGCGTGCTACAAAGAAATGGAGGTATGGATTCTTTTCAACATCAATCGCACCACCAGAATACTCAATTGAAGGCACACCGATTGAAGTTGCCTGTTCGACTCGAACTGTATCGTTAGCGAATGAAATCTTTGACTTCGCATCGCCCTTTCGCGGCACAAAGTCAGTACAAGATGCTGACGCGGGAGATAGCGCACGAGAAGCCGCATTAAGTTGTGCGCCATAGACTCGCGATCTTGCAATAAGAATACCGTTAGCAATTGCACCAACCACCGCCCTGCCCGTCTTTATAGGTTTAGGATCGTCGAAGCTGAAAAGCTCATTGTCATCAAGCATAAACCTAACTGCCGAGCCGATTACTTCGAATCTCACATGGTACCATTTATGAACAGGTTCGACATCCCACTCGAATGTATCCTGCGGCAATGTGTACTTATCATGAGAAGCCACAAGAACACCATTTTTGTAAAGGCGGCTCCAGCGGTTGCATTCACCAGCTAAGTGCACAAGATAACCTGAGAGTGGATCATTATACGAAGTAGAGAAACCGAATAGAAAGTCCCCCCTTTTCTCCCAAGGTGATTGATGGGCAATCATTGGCGGGGCAAAATAGATATCAAAATACCGGTCACCTGTGCATTCATACTTTGATGCAATCATCGCAGTTGATTCGCCATAGCCGCCGAAGAAAGCCCAGCGTGGGTCACATGACCACCTTGTTGTCACTCCCCAAAATCCGCTGTGAACCGCCCAAGCTGAGGGAGCGGAGTTGAAGTTGTCTATTGCAAGGTTGGGTGCGTTTACAGAGAAGACCATTCCCTTATCAGTCTTTGGGGGATTGAGCATGTTCATATAACCAGCGCCAAGTGATTCAGGCAGTTGAAACGAGCCGATCGTTGTTTTTCCACTTTGAACCGAAAAGCCGCCCTGCTGACGCACAAATCTCAGACCATTTTCCACTTGAAGAAGCGACACCGGACAAGTCGAGATTTGCTTATTGTCAACTTCGAACACAAGAAGCGAGTTTTCAGAATCATGTCGCACGATGAGACCCTTTGATATTCGATCCTTCGAGAATAGATTCAGTTCGAAGCCTCGCTCGACTTTTAGCTCTATCACACAATCCTCAAATGGCCCATCATCAAGGATAAACACCCCATCTTGCAGTCTGCCGCCTTTATTAGCTGCCCATGAACTCATGTGCGAATCGAGCGAGAAGCTTTTATACTCGGATGTTCTTAACCAGTTTGGGACATAACGCTCAAGCGAACTCACATTCACATCATCAAAGTCAACTTCTCCGTCTCCAGATGCAAACAAACCAACACCACCGAACGGGAAGCCCGAGCAATCGAACAATCCAATAGTAACACCGTCAACCACAAGGCGATATGCGCCTGTCTCGACAGGCATCAGTGTCACCGCAAACCATGTATTGTTGTCAGGGAAAGTACCTCCGATGATTTCTATTGCAGCTTGCTTGCGCTCAGCACGGCGTTCGAGAACCCATTGTGAAGTACCCGGCGCAAGCACGCGAGGATAGACGCGCAAGTGGTTTTCGCCTTTCACACACAGCATCAGGCCACCTCTCGCATTGCCACGAATCCTCATCGAGGCTTCAAAAATATAGTTCGTCCATCTTCCACCTTCTATAATAGCGACCGATTCTGTATCACCTTCCTTATATGGTTCATACTTGCTGTTCTTGATCTCTGCGCCCCATTGAAACGGGCTTGGACGCATCTTAACCATTCTCTTCTCATTCTTAGGCGTCAGAATTTCGAACTCCGTCTCGGCAGTACCTCCATTCTCTATTCTCATAAGATACATGGCCTCTGCAACGCGACCATTTATCTTCAGAATGATGAAGTCGTGATCAATGCCTGCCGCGGATGCAGGTGAACCACCTGAGATTCTAAGCACTCGAAGGCACATGCCGTGTTCGCGTGTCCAATGAGGCTCGGTAATCATCCCGAACCCAACCATGGAGTTGCCGACACGCAGATCCATTAGCTGTTGCTCATCGAGTGTTGTTGATTTTTCATCACCAGTTATTGCGGACAGAAAACCTGGGTTAACGGTCTTGTCTTGAAAGTCGAAAGACCTTAGTTGAAATCTGCCTGATTTCACAACCCATTCTCCGTTGCCCTCTGTTCGAGAAAAAGAGTCAGAGAAGAACGGAATGTCAAGCGGATGAACGGTGCCTATGCTGTCGCACCACGCAAGCGAGTATGAGGGAGCAACAATGGGGCGCGTGATCCGTTGCCCGTCAAGATAGACTATTATTGAGTCGGATGCGTAAACGATGCACAAACTTTGATCATCCCCAGACAACGAAGGTCTCTCAGTAAGTGGGTGAACCCCACCCTTCTGATAACGGAAGAACTCAAGGTTCCCGTGGTTTAATCTCGCCCAGAAAGCATCATCCTCGCTGCCAATAAGAGCCAATAAGCGGTCTTCGGTATTTTTACCAACTGTTAGTTCGACACTTATTCCAAACTCAGAAATCTGGGATGCTGATGCGAACAGGGACTTAACTTCCGATGGAAACGGTGTAATGACAGTAATCGCCGGTGAGCTCGAAGGCTGAGAAGGAGTTTTAATCGTTAGTAAGCAGTAGGCAATGAAGGTTACGGCAATCAGAAGACAGAAGACAACTAATGAGATGACCTTTTTCATCAGCTTGTTCTCATTGTTTTCGATACGGCAATAAGGTCCTCGCGTACGGTGTAGCCTAATTTCTTGTAAAATTCAAGCACACCTTTGTTACGCACTTCGACCAGAAAGGTGATCTTAACAACGCCCATCTGTGCGAATTTTGTCTCTATCTGCTCCATCAACAATCTTCCAAGCCCGGTCTTTCTGCGATCAGGGGCCACAGCAAGATGATGAACAAAGCCCCTTCGACCGTCAAAGCCCCCAAGAACTACACCGATTACTTTACCGTCGGCTTCTGCAACCAGGCAAGTTGCTGGATTGTGAGATAACATGCGGGCGGTTTCAGCAGGTGCATCCGAAAGAGTAACTGAAATCCCCGAACTACGCCACAGGTCAACAACTGCGCCATAGTCTTGCATCGTCATGGGCCGAACGGAAACTCCAATATCGCTCATGAGTAAAGTGTATCCGCTTTGCGAGCATGTAAAAGAAAGCGGCTCGAGTTACCTCGAGCCGCCTTATTACATACATAAAGCTGTATTATGGGAGCACAAGCACTTGCGGAGTATTGCGATTTTCGTTGTCGCCAAGCCCAAGTTGTCCCATGTTATTGTGACCAAAGACATAGATCACGCCTGTGCTCATAAGTATAATGTTGTGGTTTGCACCACCAGAGAATTCTGTGAAGACTAAGTCTTGGAAAAAGGCAAGTCCCTGTGGGTAATCACGATTGGTTAAGTCGCCAAGCCCAAGCTGACCTTCCGTGTTTTTACCCCAGACATAGAACGAACCTTCCTCATTCTGCGCAAAGGAACTATGGCTATTTATAAACAGACCTGTAATCGCAGTCGCAATACCCCAGATTCCCTCAACATGCGTTGGGACATTCTTATTGTCGAGATTTCCGTGACCAAGTTGACCGTACTGATTCCAACCCCATGAATACACCTTATTCTGTGCGCCGGTCGCCAGAGAATGATTGCCGCGTGCAAGTATCTTCGTTATGCCCTTATCGGCAAGGAATGTAATCTCCTGCGGGGTGTTGTATGCTGTGTTATCACCAAGTCCAAGCTGGCCAACATCATTCTTGCCCCAAGCATATATCTTGCCATCTGAACAACGGGCAAGGGAGTGATTTCCACCAGCGGAAATCTCAACTACTTCCTTTCCAGCAAAGAACATGATCTCAACTGGAGTGTTGTATGTTTCATTGTCACCAACTCCTAACTGCCCGTCGGAGCCACGACCCCAAGCGTAAACCTTACCACTGCAAAGAGCAAACGCATGATGCCCGCCAGAGAACAACTTCGTTGCATTCTTTCCACTGAAAAAAGTTACATGCTGAGGCGTATTCATGTTATCGTTGTTACCAAGCGCAAGTTGCCCATCAACATTGCTTCCCCATGCGTACACCTCGCCATCATCACAAAGGGCGAAAGAGTGGTAAGTGCCAGCGACAATCTGCTTGATTTCAAGCCCCGTAAGTCCGACAACAGTCTGCGGGGTGTTCTTGTTATCGTTATTTCCAATACCAAGCTGCCCGTGGTTGTTCTGACCGAACGAATAGACAGTGTTGTCATCCATCACTACTAATGAGTGCCAATATCCGGCCACAACGCTGACAGGGACAGGAGAAGGTGTTGCTGTAGGTGACGGACTTGGGCTTGGCGACGGAGATGGTGATGGGCTGACTGAAGGAGATGGGGAAGAGGATTTCGATGTGGTCGAACTGCTTCCACCCCCACATGCACCAGACACAATTATCATCACGGTTACCAAAGCAATAGCAAACACTCGGAACTTCATTTTAACCTCCGAAGCACGATCGACTTCTGAAATCTACCAGATTGGTATATTCTAACCATCTGCTGTTGCAGTGTCAAGAACTTCGGTATTATGCAGATTTCACGCAATCATGCGAAAAATTCGCCGCAATTTTCCCTCATCCGATAGAAAAGCGATTCCGCTGATTCACCCCGTTCGAGCTTCACCCAAGTCACATTTTGCAGTTTACGGAACCACATGTACTGCCTGCGCGCAAAATGACGGGTGTTGCGCTTTATATTCTCGATCGCTTCATCCAACGACAAACTCCCCGAAAAATGCTCGAACAACTCCTTATAACCCACTGCTTGAAGTGCTGCATTGCCGAGCTTGGGGTAAAGGTCATTGTATATTCCCCGCGCCTCTTCAACAAGACCAAGCTCTATCATCTTGTCCACACGAAGATCGCATCGTTCGTAGCAATACTCCCTGTCTGGCAAAATCCCTACTGTCAAAAACCTGTATCCCGGTCGCGTTGCACCGAATTGAACTTGAAATTCTGAAATCGGTTTACCGGTCTTCTCAAAGACCTCTAATGCACGGATGATTCGCCTTAGGTCATTCTTCAGAATCTTTGCCGCGGCTTGTGGATCGCATTGCATTAGTCGCGCGTGAAGATATGGAACCCCGTTCATCTCAGCTTCAGATTTCAGCCTATCTCGGATTTGCTGATCTGCGGCTGGACCAGCGAATATACCCTCAACAATGCCCTTATAATATAGAACTGTGCCACCTGCAAACAAGGGCAGCAAGCCACGGTTGAGCATCTCATCCGCAATTTCAAGTGAATCTGAGACATAATCTGCAACAGAGTAGCTTTCGGTCGGGTCGAGAATGTCTATCTGATGGAAGACGGTATTCGCACGGACTTGTGGTGTTGGCTTAGCGGTACCTATATCGAAACGCCTGTAGATCTTCATGCTATCGAGCGATATTACCTCAGTACTCAGCAGTTTTGCTGTCATTTGGGCAATCTTTGCCTTGCCCGACGCAGTTGGCCCGAGAATTATGCGAATTGTCTTTTCGTGTGACATTTCAGGTTCGCTTGAACCATTTTGCAACGGAAGATAATGGGATTTTGACAAGCACCGGGCGCCCATGTGGGCAAGTCGCCCCCCTGCCCTCAAGTGTACGCCAGTCTGCGATTAGACTTTGAACTTCGCTGAAAGACAGCCTGTCACCAGCTTTTATTGCAGCATGGCACGCCATTTTTTGAATAAGGCTCAAGCCTGCCTCGTCCTTTGAAGAAGGTTCTCCCGCAAGTTCCGCAATTGATCGCTGTAATATCTCTCCGCATCTCGCAGCGGGAAAACCCTCTGGAGCCGTGTGAATTGCGATAGTGCGCTCGCCGAATGGTTCTATCTCAAAGCCTGCTTCTGTTAACCTTGACCGCACAGAATCAATTAATTCATACTCGTCAGGAGTCATTTCTACGGCATGGGGTATAAGCAACCTTTGAATAGACTGTTCTGGCCTTGCCGACAGGCGTTCGTACATGATGCGTTCGTGCATCGCATGCTGATCAACGACTATCAAGTCTTCATTTTCAGAGAACATCAAGTATGTGTCAGCAAGCGAACCTATATAGTACCAATTGCCAATTCTTCGATTAACCTCTGATTCTGGCAATGGGGTGGGACGAAATGATGATATGTCGCGCTCTTCAGGCTTGTTTGAGCTCCCACGCAAAGGTCTATCGCCGCTTCTATCTGAGAAACTTAGGCGAGGTTCATCTAAAGCAGCACGGCGCGAGTAGAAATCGAGTATGGAGCTTTTTATGCGATTCTGCGTATCTCCATCTGGTTCGGGTGATATTCCGTAACCATTTGAAACAACCGGTGGCACAAAATTGCCTTCTAATGCAGACGATATTGCTCGAAGCACAAGACCGAATACTCGGTTCGATTCTCTGAATCTAACCTCTATCTTTGTTGGGTGGACATTTACATCGAATAGCTGCGCAGGCATGTTTAGCATTATGAAGACAATGGGGTTTTGCCCAACAACCAGCTTCCCTCGATACGCCTCTTTGATAGCCGCGGTTATGCTCTTGTCACGAATAAATCTGCCGTTCAGAAATGTGTATTGCAGCGCAGTATTTGCGCGAGCCGTAGGTGGCAAAGATGTGAATCCCATGATTGAGGCAAGCTCAGGTTCTTCATGGCTAATGGGAGCCATTGCGTTTGCAATGTCGTCACCATAGAAATCGCGAATACGCCTAAGCATATCTGTCGCAGGGGGTGCAGATAATACTGCGCGTTTACCGCTGGTTAACCTGAACGAGATTGCTGGGAATGCCAATGCAAAACGGAGCATCGTTTCTTGTACTGCTGAAGACTCTATTGAGTCGGATTTTAGGAACTTGCGCCGCGCTGGCAGGTTCTTGAACAAATCCTTTGCCTCAACCACCGTGCCATTCGCCATTCCTACGCTCGACATATCAATAAAGCGACCGTATTCATACTTAATAACCGTGCCGCAGTCACAGTTTTTTGTTCGAGAGGCAAGGCACATCTCCGATACTGATGCGATCGAAGCAAGAGCTTCGCCACGAAATCCGAGCGTCTCAACTTCGGCAAGATCTTCTGCAGAGGTTAGCTTAGAAGTTGCATGGCTTTTTAACGCAAGGGGTAAGTCCTCTGGCGCAATTCCAAATCCGTTGTCAACAACACGAATAAGTGTCTTACCGCCGTGGACAATTTCGACGACAATATCTGTTGCCCCAGCGTCAATCGAGTTCTCTACAAGCTCCTTGATAACCGAGGCCGGCCGCTCGATTATCTCTCCAGCGGCGATCTGGTCAATAACTGTCTGGTCAAGCAGCTTGATGCGACCCATGTTAATCAATCTCTATACAGGTTATACCGTGCTGGGAAAGCAATGCGGATGCAACTCCATAACCTTCTGTCAGCACTCCATCAATATACACTTTTCCGCAACCGCATGACGGGCTTTTTGATTTAAGCAGCACGAAAGCAGCATTATGTTCAAGAGCGAGCTTTAGTGAAGACTCCGCGCCTTTGATAAAGTAAGAGGTTACATCCTCCCCATTCTCATTCAGTACAATCGCTTTGCCTTTCAAAACAGCAAATCCATCCCCTCCCGTTAGCATGTTTTTAGGGCGTGGACAAGGCAAACCTCCCAGCATCTCTGGGCAGATAGCAATGGGTGCAGCACCGTTTAACGGAAGATCGCGGGCGGTCTTTGTCTTGCCATCGTATCTTGTTGGGAGACCCAAAAGGCATGAACTGACAAGTATAAAGCGAGTGTCAGGCTCCTGTGACAATTCTGAAGACATGGTGCGCACCGAAAAGCTGCAGCAACCTCAAAGAAACTGCATTCGGGTTATGAAAGTGAATGCGCCTTCCAGATGCAAGCATCTTTGGGTAAACCTGAAACAAGGTCGCAGCGGCAAGGGGAGAAAAGAAGGTCACGCCGCTCAGGTCGAGAATCACATTGCTTACCCCTGTAAGCTCAGTTGTAACTCGTTCTACTACTGCTTTAATATCTTCCTCGCGAATTTCGCCGTCGGCGGCAAAATACGCGGTGCTATCGTGTTTCCACTTACCAACGATTGGACACATAGTTTAGTTAATCCTGAAGGTGACCATTGTTACATCGTCTGCGGGTTCCGCGCGACCGCGGAAATCATCGAGTTGAGCCACAACTTCGCGCAGCAACTCTTTCGACGAACTTCCCGCATTTTCTTTGACGGCCTTATAGAAGCGATTTTCACCAAACTTATCGCCACGGCGGTTGACAGTGTCAATTACCCCGTCTGTGTAAAGCATAACACGATCGCCGGGCATAAGACGAAGTTCATGCTGTTGTATCTGGCGATTAAATACAAGGCCGGTGTCGAATCCAAGCGCCATACCGTTTGGCTTAACAAGCTCGACAGAGCCTGATGTGGCGCGATAGATTATCATAGGCGTGTGCCCAGCGCAAGAGAAGGTAATCTTGTTTGTGCGGATATCGAGGATGATGTAATATGCTGTTACAAACAACCCGCGCTTGATATCGCGCGAAAGAAGTTCGTTGGTCTTTACAAGAACTTCGAGTGTGGATGTGTTGCTCTCCGCGAATCTGCGCAGAATGCTCCGGAAAATCCCCATGATCATCGAGCCGGATATACCTTTGCCAGAAACATCGGCGATCACAATTCCAAGATGGTCAGGGTCAACCGGAATAAAGTCGTAGTAATCGCCGCCCAGCTTACCCGCGGGCTGGTAGTGAGGATAAATCTCTACTGTCGGTATCTTGGGCATCATGTCGGGCAACAGCAACTGCTGGATCTCACCCGCTACCGACATGTCGTCTTTGATCTGCGAGACCACATCCTTGCTCTCCTCAGCCTCTTGAAGGGACTCTGCAAGCTCATTGACTGCGCTTGCCAATACACCAATCTCATCGTTCGAGGTTACCTTGCTGCGCTTGGAATAGTCGCCGTTCGCCATCGCAATAACATCTGATACTATTCTCTGAACAGGTTTGATTATGGACAGAGCGAAGAAGAACGCGACAGCCGCCCCGAGCAATAATAGAACGAAAGAGACCGGACCGATTAGCTTCCAATTGATTTTCGTGTCAAGCGCAAGCAGCAGACCGCCGATTGCGATCGCCACACATATCGCCGCCACTATGGTTATTTTTATCGCAAGTCCGCGCTGGACTTGGCGTTGTGATCTGACTTTGCCTGAACGGGGTTTTGCTGCCATCATAATCTCCGCTTGTTCAGCCTGAAATTGTAATCCACCGCCGTTTTGATACAAGCAAAAACGCGCATATTGCTCCGCCTACTTGGTTTCAATCTCGATCTTCAGCATCTTTCTAAGGCTCTCGGGATCTAACGCATCGAGTAGGCCCTTTGGTATGTCCGCGAATATCCCATGCTCTTTGAATACCCGTATTGACTCATTTTTACACCCTTCCGCGCTGTATTTGTCATCGCCTTCAGCATCAAGGAAGAGCGAGAGCGAAGTGCCGCCATGATAGTCGTTGCCGCCAGCACGGGCGGGACCTGCAGCAAGGACATATTCGTCGTTGCCAGCCTTGTCAACAAAGATGCAGATCGAGTTGTGCGCCGATGCTCCTATGGAGAATCCAGTGCCGCCTCGGTATACATCATCGCCGGATTCGTCAATAAACAGAGTTACACATTCATCCCAAGCAAGACCTTGGGCGACTGCCTGTCTTGTAATGTAGAAGTCGTTACCACCGTCATCAATGAACACGCCGACAGCTTGATGCGCACTAAAGCCCTGATTATACCGCGAGCCTATATACACATCGTTGTCAGCGCCTCTGCTAACCAGTATGCCCAATCCATAATAATAACCTCCGCCTTGCGAGAAATTGCCTGCTTCCATCCGGTCAATACCGCTTCTATCCAGCAACAAAGCTACGCCACCTGATGCGAGAGTACGAAAACCGATCGCACAGCCTTGCGACCAAGCGTCGAATATACCGGGATCGCCGTAGTTCGTCGGCTTTGTGCCTTTAGAATAATATCTGTCGTTTCCGTCTCCCTCCACAAGCAAACCAACGCCCCTCGGCCCAGCGAACGCTTGGCAGTACAAATGACCCTCGTAGCTGTCGTCACCGGTCTTATCAATTAACATACCGAGGCCGAATATCGCGGCGCCTTGACAAAGCTCAAGGCCACGATATGTGTCGTTTCCTGATGCATCAATCAACATACCGCAACCGAAAAGCGCACTGCCCTGCCCCCACTGACGAGAGATGTAGATGTCGTCACCTGCTAAGTCAAGCAGTACTCCGCATCCAACCGACCCTGATCCAATCTCAAACGGTCTGGTTGATTCGTATGTGTCATTGCCACCGAATTCAATTATGATTCCGAGCGGAAGCGATACATGCTTGTCCGTCAAGTCCTTTCCTTCGGCATCCTTTCTGAAAATCGGATAAAGCGAACTGCCAGAACCTGAGTTATTAGTGTAGAAATCGTCCCCACCAAGATCAATGATTACTGCCGCCGCTGTGTCTGCGTACCAATTTGAACCAGTTCCACCAATTATGATTGGGCCAAATGGGGATGCAAAGCGCTCGATGATGGGCTGTTCCAACTTATCTGCGTAGGCAGTAGTGAGATCCTCCCTCAGCATTGTAAGATATTCAGGCTCGAAGAGAGGCGACAGCGCGTACGCTGTGTACGCGAAGTACTCATACTTAATCTTCTTGGCAATATCAAGAAGCCTGAGATTGTTGGCAAGCCTCTTCTTATCCATATCAACATGCAGGTAGATCTGCTCGACAAATGCATCCGTCAGTCCATGACGATGTTCCATTAGAAAGTCAATCTCTTCAGAAGTCAGCTCTGAGAAAGCTGTCATCAACTGAAAACGGGCAAAACCAAGAATCTCTTGTATCCTCTTGATGTGTCCCTGAACCGACCTTTCCAATTCGTACTTTCTGAAGCGTTCAGCATCCAGTGTGCCGTCGAGAAGCTCAACAGCGACAGATACTCCGGTTCTAAGGCTGTCATCAGTAGTCTCAGCGAGTACTGACAGGCCATCAGAATAGTGCCTGACAACTTGCTCAAGCGCATACGGATTTCTGTGCACATACGCCATTGTCATGTTTCGGAAGGGGTCAGGAGAGTTATGAGTGGCCGCGAGGCGTTTTAGAAGGTCTGCATAATTGGGCTCGATTCCAGAATCCTTAACAATCTGCTCGATTATTTGCTTGTAGAAGGGTGGGTTTGCATGATCAACGAATTTGTGGGAAGCTAACGCATCATTTGGTGGAACGGGTGGTGCACCACTTCCTCTGCTTCCAAGCACGACAGCGAGTTTTAATGATACTGTTCGTATCTCGGTCTTTAGCTCGACCTTGTATCCGTCCTTTGCGTTCTGCACCTCAAGAAAATATGTCGCCTCGGGGTCATCTGTTTCAACGGGTGCGCCGTTCACATATAAAACGCATTTGACCTCGCGCCTTTGAACAGAGAAGTTTGCCGTATCGCCTGGGTTCATCTTTGCAAGCAGTTCGCGAAATCTTTCAAGCGGCTTCTCGACTGCGAGGGATTCATCACCCAAAGCCGTAAGAACATCGCCTGCAAGCAACCCTCCTTTTTGCGCTGGGCTGCCGTCGGCGACACTTGTAATAAGCACGCCACCAGGGTCTTTTGATGCGTCAATATTGACCCCAAGATATGCGTTTTCAGCAAACGCTACAACGCAGATTAGAAGCATTGCGACCAAGCAGAATAATTGCCTCAGTGTGCGCATTTAGCAACCTCCCGAATACTTCTGCATACAATACCACATAAGACACTATATGATACTCGAAATTTCGTAACTTGCCTGTATAATGTCAGAAGGAGGATCACATGATATACGCATTCATCATGGCGGGCGGCGCCGGCACAAGATACTGGCCGAAAAGCCGTCGCAATATGCCCAAACACCTTGTACCTTTCGGTGAGATAGGTGTTCTTCTGCAACGCACACTCGAGCGCATGACGCCGTTCTTCCAGCGCGAAAATACCTTTGTAGTTACAGCAAAGGGACAAGAGGATCTGTGTCGCGAATTCTCGTGCAAACTACCATCTGCAAATGTCATCTGCGAACCTATTGGGATGGACAGCGCTCCTTGCGTTGCGTTATCTGCCGCAATTGCATTCAAGCTTGATCCGGATGCGATTACAGCAATGTTCCCTGCAGATCATCTCATCTATCCGCAAGACGCGTTTCTGCGCACAATGCACCGTGCCGTGCGAGCCGCAAGCGACGGAGCTAAACTTGTGACAATAGGCATCCCCCCTACCCGTCCCGCAACAGAATACGGCTACATTCATCGTGGCTGGGCTGTTGAAAATGGAGAGTTTACTGTCACCAAGTTTCACGAAAAGCCTGCCGAATCGCTTGCACGAGACTTCATAGCAACCGGCGAGTATTATTGGAATTGCGGCATCTTTGTGTGGAAAGCAAAGAAGATACTTGACGAGCTTAAGCGATTTCTTCCCAACACTTATGAACGCGTAATGGAAATAGCATCCCACTTTGGAAAGGACACCTTCGCGGAGGTGTTCGCCCGCGAGTATCCACACACAGATAAGATTAGCATTGACTACGCAGTGATGGAAAAAACAGCAGACGCGATGGTGATCGAGGCTGAATTTCAGTGGGATGACATTGGCAATTGGCTTGCAATAGAACGCCATTTGCCCCGCGATGTAAACGGCAACGCGATATGCGGAACAGTCGTCGAAACTGGGGCACTGGGCTGTATATTGATTGGCGAAGGAGGACGGCTTGTAACTGTTATGGGAGCAAAGGACATGGTCGTGGTAGATACACCAGACGCGCTTCTTGTCATGCCAAAGAGCGAGGCCGCAAACATGAAGCAGCTTATTGAAAAGCTCAAACGCGACGGCTATGAGCGCTACTTGTAGATGAATATTGCATGAAAACTATCAGCACGTGTTTATATCGAAAACAAAGGTATAATGGCCATCTGCTGAATAAGCAGTCATGCCAGTAGTATATATACAGAGCGAGGTGCGTAATGGCGATCACAAATTTCAACACTTCCAATCAGACCTTCAACAAATTGATGGGAAATGGCCTTGTTTACAAGGTTCCCATGTTTCAACGCGACTATTCATGGGAGCAAGAACACTGGGATGACCTTTGGCAGGATATTGTCGCTCTTACAAGCCCAGGTGGTGAACAAGGTCATTACATGGGCTACCTTGTGCTGCAATCAAGTGATGAAAAGCACTATGACATAATTGACGGGCAGCAGCGAATGACAACATTGAGTCTAATAATCCTTGCAGTACTTAAGAACTTGCGACGTCTTGTTGATATGGGGATCGAACCAGATGACAACAAGCGAAGAGAAGAGAAATTCCGAGAAACATACATTGGCTTCTTGGACCCAGTCACACTGATTACTCGTTCGAAGTTGACATTGAACAGGAATAATGACCAGTATTATCAAAGCTATCTCGTCCCCCTCGAGACACTTCCAAAGCGCAATCTAAAAGCATCCGAGCATCTTCTGAGAAAGGCTTTCGAATGGTTTGACAGAAGGATTAGAGAGAGATTTGATTCAAGTAAGAGCGGCAAAGAGCATGCACAATTTGTAGATGCGATGTCAGTCAGGCTATTTTTCACAGTCATTTCAGTGACTGATGAGCTTAACGCCTTTAAAGTCTTCGAGACTCTTAATTCGCGGGGAGTTAGGCTTTCGTCAACTGACCTTCTAAAGAACCACCTTTTTTCGATTGTTCACAGGAATGGTGGTAACAGCACCGAGTTCAGCACCCTTGAAGACTGGTGGGAACAAATCGTCGGCAAATTAGGAAGCGAGAGTGTACCTGATTTTCTTCGAATTCATTGGAACAGTCGTAACCCGATCACTCGTCAAACAGAGTTGTTTAAAGCAATACGGGAGCATGTTTTGAACAAAGAGCATGTGTTCGCTTTGGTGCGTTCACTTGATAAAGACGCTGATCTTTACGCTGCACTTGGCGATCCAAATGACTCAATATGGAACTCAGAACAAAGCAAATACATCGGCGAGATGGCGAGATTCAATGTTCGTCAGCAGTACTCATTGCTGCTTGCAGCACGCCGAATCCTCGACGATAAAGGTTTCGTGCGCGTTTTGCGGGCGTGTTCAATTATTGCTTTTCGCTACAATATCATCGGCAATCTGGCCCCAAATGAGCAGGAGCGCCTTTACAATAGCATCTCGCTTAGAATGACAAAAGGAGACCTTGAATCCCCATCTGATATTATTCGCGCTTTGGAGCCTGTCTATCCAAATGACAGCCAGTTTAGCGCATCATTTGCAGATAAGCAGTTCAAGACAACATCGTCACGTAACAAGCAGATCGTCAAGTACATTCTTTCCGAGATCGAACAACAGATTACAGGTAACTCATACGATATGTCTGATGACAAGTACTCGATCGAGCATATCCTCCCCGAGCATTCAGATGAAGAATGGGCTTCATTTTCTGACGAGCAAATTGAGCAGTTCATTTACAGAATCGGGAACTTGACAATCCTTGATACTTCTGTGAATAGGAGATTAAGAAACCAGTTTTCCGAGAAGCGTGTGGTTTATAAAGACAGTAGCTTCTCTATCACAAGAGAGATAGCAACGCAGCATGATTGGTCTCCTGAGAAGATTAAAGCACGACAATTGCGGCTGGCGAAAATAGCCACTTCGATCTGGAAGATTTCGGAGTTATCGTGAGCACTCCGATGCGACAGGCAAGGTTGTCCTCGCTTGTCGCATTGGTGTGGATTCTATCCCCTTTTTCGTTCGGTTTTCAACGCTCAACGAGCAATATTGCTCAGGTTTTTTCAGAACTATCTCGACGATTACACCCTACTCCTCCGGCTTTTCCTCCTTGGCATCTTCGCCTTTGCCGGTGAAATGGCCGTACGCGCCTCGAATCAAATAGTATGCGCCGACTATAAAAAGTCCGGTCGTTACTACATAGGTCTTGCCAGGCTTTGCAGCAGCGTATGTAACGAATGTCACTACGCCACCCAATGCAATTAAGCCGATACCAATCAGCATCTGCTTCTTCATGTTCCTCTCCTTCAGACTAAGTTGGTTGTATCTGCATTTGCAGATTATCAGGCACGATACTCATTGCGCAGATAAGCGAACATCCGGCTTAGCTCTCACTTCTTGCACTTTTGCGCTCTCTTCGCTGCGCTCTTGATTCGATCAAGAGCACATGTCGCAGTTATTTGCAGCTCTTCGTCTTCCGAAAGTCTCTTAAGCAGCTCAATATTATCCTGCGTTGGAAACCTCTCAACACACCGAATAAGCAAGAGCCTTACCTTCCCCTTGCTATCGTCTTTCAGAAACTCGACTATTGGTTGGACTGTCCTTTCATCTACACAAGAGCAAATCGTTATTGCAGATAATCTGCATAGATCCCAATTCTTGTCCGGATCAGTGCGCCTGAATAGGTCGAATAGAGGACTTGTTGCACTGCTATCAACTCCATCAGTATCCAACGCTCTCACAATTCCCTTGACAGTGATGTCATTGTGACCAGCATCAAGGTGCTGCAGCAGAA
>CAZNBY010000004.1:0-131608 GCA_964571525.1 uncultured Planctomycetota bacterium | reverse complement strand
ACAACATGGTGCGGTATAAAGACACTAACGGCAACAAGGAAGTGTATTACGGCTACGATATCGGCAATGTTAAGATTGTGAAGGCGTGGGAGGTAAGCGAGGAAGAGCAGATGAGCAGCATGACAGCCGCGCGCCCGGGTGCTTACACCCCGCGCATCGTCGCACAAGTCAGTGGAACGCGCACGCTCAACAATCCGCTTTCGCCCGGATCGTACAACACCTGCGCTGACATAACAGGCCGCAAGTTCTACTACCACAAGCTGCAGATGAGCAATGTCTGCGACGCGCGCACCGATATACTTGATACATCGAGCTGGGATAACGATTCGAGCTGGATCTGGGAACAGGCTTTCTTCAACGACTTCGCGTCGGGCATGTCGCTGACCGAGTACGAGGAGACAACCGCCCGCAAGACCGGCGTTGGCCCCTACACTGTGCATTATGACGGCTGGGGCTCGATGGCTGTGCAGACGATGGGCAACGCGGCCACTTGGCAGATGCTTGAGTGCGATGCCGTCGGCGTTGTTACTGCGAGCCAAGCGATTGTGGGCAGCTCGTTGATCGGGGTGCTTTGCTCTCGTACCGACTACTTCGATTGGTATGGGAATGAGTATGGAAGCGGGGGAGTGCATTTTGCACAAGCGCATATTCTTGAAATACCAGGATATTTCTCAACAACTGATATGATCCAAATGGATTTCTGGCAGGCAATAACCACTTTTATCACCACAACACTCACGGATGCGATAATGAATGGAACTGCATTATCAGGCGCAGCCGCAGCAGCAGGAATAGGAATGATAGTAGGTGTGTTGGTAGGTGGATTCATCGAAACAGGATGGAAAGGACTCGAAGGGATAGGTGAACTTCAAGATGTAGAAGAACCAACCTACAAAGCAATAACAAAGTATTATGATTGTGGAGTAAGATTGTATAATTTCAGATGCATGATAACAGTTTATGATAAGATAGGATCAAGAGTTGGTGTCGTTCCTATTTTCCAATATACAAAACCACTTTCTATCGTAAGAGTATCTTCTTATCGGGTTCAAGGTAGGCATTACATGGGAGCAGAAGAAGGATTAGAGGCTATGGCGGCCGACTTTGAGAAGTCTCATAGAATATACGGTGAGTTAGATGCTCTTTTAAAGGACTATGTTAAAGACAAGAGAATCTGTGAGTGGCATGGTGTCGAAGCCTTCATAGAAGATCACCAAGTTGTGTATGATGTTAAGTATGACTATGACGCCGCTGCATCCAACTATTATGTTACAGAGAACGGTAAAAAATTCTGTCCTTCAAACTCAGCAGCGTTAACAAGTCAAAGAGATGTACGATTTATTCGAAAGTCCTTTGGTGTTGAGAGAGTCGCAGAATCATCCTCAGAATACAAATCATTGGGAATGCCAGGAGGTGTACCTGCCGGAGAATGGAAAAAGTCGAACAAATGTATCGTTACTCCACAAAATGGGATTGTTGGAGGAGAATTAGACCATAGAAATGCAGAGACATGGGGAGAAGGGAAATGATAAAGGAAAGACGGTTTGTACAACATAATAAGAGTATTGTGTGTGTAATAACTTGTGTCGTTTCTGTGGCTATGCTTATTATGTATTTCCTATTCCAGTCCATGGAAAAGGGGTGCCCAGCAAAGAGCGGAAAACTGCAAAATGAAAACCGTGGAGTATTATATAGTTTTACAACTGAGAATAACATAAAGCCGATTCTGCGCGAGCACTATGAATCATTGTCGTTTGTATTTGACGATGAGGGATCATTAATATGTTATGGGGGAATAAAGGGAATATATAAAATAATAGAAGAGAATCCATATGAGTATAGAATTACTAGTTGTCTTGATGGCCAAGCAATAAAGGAATTCTATCATAACTCCTTAGGACAAATAATAATGCTTTATGAACCCACTAGGTCCGTACATATTTATAGCAGTACCGGGGATTTTATAAATGAGATGAAGTTAATGCGCGATTCAATAACACGCAATCTTGTGCCAATATTTATAAGGCCTTCGCCTGATAATATGTATGTATACATTGTATATGGTCATTTGATTTACAAGTATTGCCTTTCTGACGGGGGAATTAAGGCAAGGTATTCTCCCGACTATTATATTGATTCCAATTCTGTCACTAATGATATTGTAGCAATTGATATAGATAATTCAACAGGCAATATTGCAATTGCAATGAACCGGAATGATGAAGCCTTGATTATGAATAGTGAATTAGAGGTATTAGCTTCTGTAGAAGTTAGTGGAGCATTCAGCAAGTATTATGGACAAGCGTTTATTATATCATTCTGCTATAATCAGGATGAAGTTGTCGCTATAAAGAAAACCGAGGATTCTTTTGGTATTCAGGGAAGACATGCATCTATTGAGATCGTGTCTATCGCGGAGAAATGTACTACGCAAATCGTTGACTCTGGGAATTGTTATCCAATTTCTATATCGCAGAACAGACGATATCTTATATATTGCAAGCGCCGTGATGATGATTATAGAAAAAATCGTGTCGATATTGTAATATATGATTTAGCGAAGAGAAAGCAGACTGTGATACTAAAGAATATTATATGTAGAGGAACTGTAGAGAGGATTGCTATTAACAACAGCGCATCAAAAGTGGCGCTATATGACGGAAGGCTTTTAATAAAAAATATAAAGGAAATGCATGACGATTACACTATTGAGTAGTACTGATGGGTTACAGCAGTTGTAAATATCTGCAAAAGTAATTCTCTCGCGTCAAAAGAATCCTGCAAACTACCGTGCCAGCGAACCCATCGGGTCCCACGGGGGAAGGACAATTGGGTCGAGTTGAAGAGCCTTCAGCATATCTGGCGATAGGTAGCTCTTTCGTGCGGCAATCTCGAACATATACTCGTCGAACCAGTTGTCGGCCATCGTGTAAAAGCCCTTCTGGCTGACCTCATCGCCCCAACTGTTCTCTACGCGCCAGCGGCGTGGTTATTACCACGCAATAATCACAGGTTTACGCAAAGCGCATTACGGTCACGCTGGCCCTAACCCTCCGCGTTCGGCAAGCTTCGAGTATATTCTACCGCCATCGAGTATTGACGCGTATTTAAGCGGATTCGCGCTATTCTCAATTACAAATTCTGTTAAGTACCGAACGACTATCTCGTGCAACTCGTCCTTTGTCCATGGCTTGCGGATGTAATGGTCGAGGTTTGCACGGTTTACCGCGCGAACTGTATCTTCAAGACCGGCTTGTGCGGTTACCAACACCTTTTTAGTCTTGGCTGTATTGGGGTCGGCGTTCATCTCGATAAGATAGTCAACCCCGTTTGTGCCGGGCATAAGGTGGTCGGCAAGCACTATGCCGATTACAAAGCCCTCGTCTAAAAGCTCTGATATAACCGCCGCGGCATCGGATGCGCTCTCGGCAGGCTCAATGACGAAATGAGACGAGAACTCCTCAAGGTCTCCAACAAGAGCCTCAAGCACTTCGCGGTCGTCGTCAATGCAAATGATCGCAATTTTTTCCATCGTCGAAATCTTCCTTTCAGCCTTCGCTGTGGGTAAGCGGAAGCATAATTCTAAACCAAGTCTGCCCAGGGCGGGATTCGACGGAGATTGTCCCGCCGTGGCGTTCAACAATGCCTTTGCTTATCGCAAGGCCAAGCCCAAGGCCGAAGCTGGCAGGGCCGACCTTAGTGGTAAAGTTGACATCCCAAATGCGCACTATGTTCTCAGGCGAAATTCCTGGGCCATTGTCAATTATATCAACAATCACGCCGCTTTTCGACGCGTTGCTCGATACTCTGATAGTGATAGTTCCCTTGCCGCCCATCGCCTCTGCAGCATTTGCTATAAGGTTCGTCCACACCTGATTAAGCTCGGCTGGTCTGCACTGTATCTTTGGCGCGTCCTCGAACCTCTTCTGAACTGTGATGTGTTTCAGAAGGTGCGCGAGAATAAGGAGTGTGTCGTCTATCCCACGCGTTACCGATACTTCAACAGCTTCGCTTTTATCAGGGCGCGAATAAGATCTAAGGCTCGTTACAATCGCCGATATGCGTTCGCCACAAACGCTTATGTGCCTTATTCCCTGCCCGATGTGGTGATACATGCTTATACGGCGAATTACCCGCTCGTCCTCGTCCATGTCGCGAAACAGCTTTGAAAGCTCCCGCGATGCCTCTTCGCTAAGATGAAGCTCGGCAAGAAGGCGAAGTGTCTCGCGCGAAAATGTGTCGCCAAACTGCTGCGAGTACCTGCGAATATCGCTTCGAATATCATTCAACGGGCGTGGTGGCTGCACAATTGCACCTTTAAGCGCGAGCAAACCGAACCGCCGAATGACGGCAAGGTCTTTAGCAGAAAAATCGTAAACTCCCTCAAACAGTGTAAGCACCGCGTTGGAGAGCTGCTCAGAACCTCTTATTAAGGCACCAGCGGGATTGTTGAGTTCATGCGCAATGCCGGCCACAAACTCACCTAAAAGCGCCATACGCTCGGATTCTAACAGCTTCATTTGCGCCCTATCGAGCCGCTCCAGTGCGGCTTGAAGGTCGTCTCTATCCCGTGAAAGCTGTTTGTTCAGTGTGTGTACCCGAAGTTGCAGTTCGCTCTGCTGCCTTATGCGCCCCGCCATTGCGCGCGATATCGTGTTGAACAACAACGATGCAAGCCCCGCATCGCGGGTGAGAAGCTGCTTAAAGTCAGCATTGCCCAACTTCAATAGGGTGGTCGGCCTTACAGCGACTGTTCGGGCGAATGACTCCTTGCCCTCGATAAAGCTCAGCGTGCCTACAAACTTGCCGGGTGTAAGCTCGCCGATAACAATCTCCTCGCCCTCGATCACCTTGAACATGTCAACAACACCGCGCTCTATCAAGTACAGGCATTCGTTCTGCTGACCCTCTTCGAGTATTACTTCGCCCTCGTTGTAATAAACGCGTATCTCGTTTAGGTCTAATATATCGCCGATGCGACAGACAAGCTCAGTTACAAGCTCGTCGTCCGACTTCCACGGTGTGCGGAACAGTCCGGCGCGAAAATCGCTTACCTGAAGCCTGTTGCTCGCGTGACGCCAATCGGGTTCGTCGTTCTTGTCTTTTGTCTCTGTGCTTAGCAGCTTTGCGAATCGCGACGAATCACGCTTTTCGCGTTTGGCGAAAAAAGATGAAAGCAGCTCTCGGCATTCGCGCGCAAGCGTGTCTTTTTCATATTTGCGGTCAAAGACCCTGTAAGGGTGCTCTAATGCACCGAGCCTTTTCCTAACCCCGTCAATGTCTTCTGTCTTCGCTAAAAGGATCAAAGGCAATTCGGGATAGCTCGACATTCCAACCGCGGTTGCCAGAAATGCCTCGCCAGTATTATCCCTAAGTTCATGCTCGACGATCAGCAGTGCTACCTTGCGACCGATGCGGCTCATTACTCTAAGCCTTCCCTCTGCCTCCGATGCGCTGCTCGCAACCTCGATTGTGAAATAATCACCGAAGTATGCCAGCAGATCGTTGCTAAGCGATGATGAGAGGCCGGGAGAGCTTACCGCGCAAAGGATGTAATGCGACGAGCCTTCCATTGTTTAGAACGCCCCCATCGCGCTCCAAAGCAAGCGCGTGCCGGTCAGTAGGATAAGCAAACCGATAACCCCGACGACGGCGCCTGCCATCGTCATGTTCTTTGCAGACACAGTGCCTGAGGAATAAGCAATTGCGTTTGGCGGTGTGGAAATAGGCAACGCCATTGCAAGCGATGCGGACAGGCCAAGCGCAACGACGGTCTCGATGGAGTTAAGTCCGCCCGAGACAGCGACGCCCACGCCCAATGGAATGAACAGGTTCGCCGCAGCAGTGTTCGACATGAATGTGCTAAGAAGCACAGTTGCGAGCGCGAGCGAAACGAGCACAAGCCAGCTTGGCATTGCTGAGAAGTGTGCCACACCGACAAGCCATTCGGTGAGTTTAGTCGCCTCCATCGCGTTGCCGAGCGCCATGCCGCCCGCTATTAGCCATAAAATATCCCAACTCAGCGAGTTGAACTCCTTAGGCGAAAGAATGTTCATCATTGCAAACGCCGTGACTGGCAGCAGCGCAACTACACCATCCGGTATGCCATGCCACTTGCCGGTTATCCACAATAGAACTGTTGCGCCGAAGATTATGTACACGAACTTGGTCTTGAATCCACGATTCGCTTGCGGTGCGAATTTCAAGTTGATCTCTTTTGACTCGCCAGGGAACATGGTCGTAAGCAGAAACCAAGTCAGCCCGAGCATTACGACAGTGAAGGGCAGGGCAAGCTCAACCCAATCGAAGAATGACACGGTCTTTCCCAGCTTGCTGAGTGCAGCGATTGCGACTGCATTAGGGGGGGTGCCGATGGGTGTCGCCATGCCGCCGATGTTCGCCGCGAACGGCACACTTAGCGTAAGTGCGATCTTGAACTTGTCATTTGCGCCTAACACCGCCATCGCTGGGAAAATCACCGCCATCATCATCGCGGTGCAGGCTGTATTGCTCATAAACGCACTGAAGGAAGCCGTGATGAGCATAACGCCTAACAGTATGAATTTGGGTTTTGTGCCGAACGGTTTGAGCAGAACGCGCGCAAGGTCGCGGTCAACCCCGTATTTGCGCGACGCGTCCGCAAGCGCAAAGCCGCCCAAGAACAATATAACAAGAGGGTCGGCGAGCGGATAGAGCAGAGTCTGGTACTTCATCGCCCCTTCCACCGGCGCGCCTGTGAAGAACTTGATTATCGCCTTGTCGCTCAGCATTATCAACTGGAGGAAGAAGATTAGCACAGCGGTTGCGTACAATGGCACAGGTTCGAATATCCACAGCGCCGCTGCGGCGAGAAAGATCGCAAGGCAGTAATGCCCAGTCTGCGACAGGCCGGAGAATGGGGACACATAGTATATTATCAACGGCAAGACAAAGCCGATGACGGCTGGCGCGAATTTTAAGGCGGGTTTGTAGTCGAACTTCCGAACCTTAACCGCGGCTTGCCTGCGGGAAGATGTTGAGGGTGCCACTGTACACTCCTTGCGCGCAGGATGTGTTTTGCTTAGCGGCTGAAATACCGCGTCAACCGATGCGCGAAGAAAGCGCAATAATTATCTCAGCTTTGCCCATAAGGTCAATTCAATTGCTATGTCTGCTTGTACCCCTAACCCTTCAGAACGGCCAGCGGCCTCATGCGAGCTATCACCTTGGCAAGCCCCGCACCGGTTACAGCGTGTATTACTAAGTCAATGTCCTTGTACGCTTGCGGTGCCTCTTCCTTTATCGAGCGCGGATCGGCACAAATCAGGTGGATTCCGTCCATCGAACGGTGAAATTCCGCATCCGTTATTGCTCCACCCTTCATCGAACCGCCCTGTTTCCTGCCTGCTGCTGCCGTGCGCGACATCACTCGCCCCGCACCGTGATTTACGCTGTAAAGGCTCTCTGCGGCTCGCTTATCGCCGACAAGCAGATATGACGAAGTGCCCATCGAACCCGGTATTAGAACAGGCTGACCGTATGTGCTGTAAGGCTCGTGCTCCATCATAGAGGGCGGGAACGCCCGTGTTGCGCCCTTGCGGTGCACCCACAGCTTTGTCGCGCCGTGCGTCTCCTTCTTTGCTATGTTGTGTGCGACATCGTAAATCGTCTTCAAAAGGCTATCTTTCGTAATTTCGGCAAAGACATTGCGAACAAGGTTCGCCATGACCTGCCTATTCGCGAACGCGAAGTTCGCAGCGCAACGCATCGCGTCAATGTAGCGGTTGCCGTCGTTTGAGTCTAACGCGAACACACCGAGCTGCTTGTTGGGTGAGATATCGGGATTGCTGTTGTAGGCATGTTTCATATACTCCTCACCCACCTGATGCCCCAAGCCGCGCGAACCTGAGTGTATCATCACTACCAACGCCCCTTCCTCTATGCCGAACGCGCGAGCCACAGCCTTATCATCAATCATTTCGACCTTTTGCAGTTCGATGAAGTGATTGCCACCGCCGAGTGTACCGAGTTGGTCGAGACCTCTTGCGACGGTTTTTTCGGATAGGAAAGAGGATGATGCCGACATAGAGCCTTCATCTTCTATAGCCGCATAGTCTGCACGGAATGTATCCTCGTCCCATCTGGCAAAATGCTCGCCACCAATTGGCTTTAACTCGAAAAGTCCCTTTACACCCCTCTCCAACACCTGTCTAAGCTGGCCAGAGGTCAGCCGTAGCTTTCCGCTCTTTCCCTCGCCAAGCGGAACGGTTCTTCCAATCTCGTGGGCGATCTGCTTTATGGGCGCGCTGTCCGCCTGCATTGTTGTGGTCAAAAGGCGCATGCCACAGTTCACATCATATCCCACCGCGGCAGGGCAAATGTAGTCTTTAAGAGCGACAACTGCCCCTATCGGTGCGCCGAATCCGTGGTGTATATCGGGTGTGGCAAAGGTGTAGCGAACACTTGGAAGGCATGCGGTGTCCGCTAATTGCCTCAGTGCGCCGTCTCCAATGCTCATCGCCTGTGTGCAATATATTATCGCGTCAACAAGCATCTTGTCTTGACGCGGTATTTTCAAACGCCAAGGGTCAATTCGTTCAGTCAACATGAATCACCTCGCATTGCAGGTAATTATACCGCATTTGGTGTTTGGAGTATACGCATTAGTCCGCATTTGAACTATCTTGGCATTTCTCCCTTCTTCTCCACGTTCACCTATCAACTTACTGATACCGGGGGAGATATATCCGCAGATTTCGCAGATTTCGCAGATTTTGGATGAAACGAAGATGCCCACCATACACATACGCGAAAGCGTTGAAGGCATGGGCATCTATCATCATCACCCCGTTTTTCTCTCTTGTCTATTCTCCCTTCTTCTCACCTTTCACCTGTCACCTATCAACTTACTGATGTGCGTCTCAGTGAATCAACAATGGCGGGCAAGATGCCCACCCTCCACGGCAAACACTTCGTGTTTGTATAAGAGCCTGTATGATGGTGGGCAAGATGCCCACCATACACAAACGCGAATGTGTAAAAGGCAAAGCGTCATTTGCACCAATCCGCATTTGATCTATCTTGGCATTTCTTTCTTCTTCTCACCTTTTACCTATCACCTATCAACTTACTGATACCGGGGGAGATTTATCCGCAGATTTCGCAGATTTCGCAGATTTTGGGTGAATAGAAATACGCCCATTACACATAAACGCGAATGCGTACAGGCATGGGCGTCTCGCCCGTGCCGAACTCAAAACATGACATTTTGACAGTGAGAATCAACGCAAACAACAAGATAATCGAACACGCACAATCGCGATAGCGACTGTGGAGCGCGGGCATCTTGCCTGTGATCTTCGGGGTTTTTCACGAAGTTTTAATCCTCCGAAGCTAAGCGCGTAGCGCGAAAGCGAAGTACGAACACGAGGAAAGAGCCTGGGCGCCACGGTTCAGTGGTTGGTCTTCACGAATTTCTTTGACGAAAATGAACTTTTCTGCGTTTTAAGCGAATATGAAGATGAGTTGCTGAATTCCAGTTCACTCGGGCAACAATTCGTTCACTTGCCCGATCGGAGGCTTCTATCAACACCCGCGCCCTCTGCCTATACCTGCTGATCGTCGCCGCATGGCGACGGGCGGTATTGTGCGCACTGGCTGCGGTGGCTGAAAATTCTTCGATCTTCCCCCTGCAAATACATTATCCCCGCTCTGCCTGCGCTGACATAACAGGCCGCAAGTTCTACTATCACAAGCTGCAGATTAGCAATGTCTGCGACGCACGCACCGATATATTGGATACATCAAGCTGGGATAATGATTCGAGTTGGATATGGGAGCAGGCTTTCTTTAATGACTTCGCTTCTGGCATGTCGCTGACCGAGTACGAGGAGACAACCGCCCGCAAGACCGGCGTTGGCCCCTACACTGTGCATTATGACGGCTGGGGCTCGATGGCTGTGCAGACGATGGGCAACGCGGGCACTTGGCAGATGCTTGAGTGCGACGCCGTCGGCGTTGTTACGGCGAGCCAAGCGATTGTTGGCAGCTCGCTGATCGGGGTACTGGGAATGAGGACAGACTACAAAGATTATCCCGGCAATGAAGCTTACTCAGGATGTCACACGAATTCGAGCGACATTATGTGTCTATTTGGCCCAAAAGGCTCAGAATTGGATCCAACTGCTACGACTCTGTCAGAAGACCATAAAGTAGAGTACTTAAAAGCGCCCGGAGCTGTCAATTTTTTTAGAATTGTGAGAGATCAAAACGCATTTTTCGGATTTAGATTGAAGTTCCATCTTGAATTTAAGGTTAAAATCATAACAACTAGAAAAAAGGAAAAATGCATAAAGCTAATAACAGGTGACTACGGGACTTTCGACAAATGGGATGCTTTTGTACAAAGCAAGTTTAAGCAGAAAGATATTGCACAATATGGCTTCATAGACATGCTTCGAGCATCATTACCAGACATACCCGGTAGCAGAAGTTTCCTTCCTTCAGCTTGCCACTCGCATGCATCTGCGTTTCTAATAAACTACACAGCATTGACAGAAGAGAATTGCTATATCCCTCCAATCACACATTCAGAATTAAGCGACTTCCATAATGGTAGATACAGGAATGGAAACGCAAACCTTATGGATACTGGTGATGTACAAGCGCTAAGTGATAACTTTGGAGAAGGAGGACTCCAAATCAGGGATACATATCAGGAAATTGAGAATAGAGACCAATATGCAAACTATCTTTCAGAAATTTATAGAGGTGCAGGCTTAATATCGAACAACAAACCTTATATTTACTCATATGTAACAGCGAATTATGGACACGCAGAAGTAGTTATCGGACATCGTTATACGGAAGTAGAAACATCCCTCTACCATATTATAATCGACTCTGAAGATGGAATTAGAGTACACCACCTCGGAACAAATTTTAAGATAACAGAATATGAGCAGATAAGATTTAGAAATTTCTCGGCTCCTTCCATTAAACATATACTCATATTTGAATGCGATATAAATAGATATAAATATAGCAACATAAAATTAAAAGAATATGACATATGGATGTCAACGCGCAAAGGCAGTAAGTATTGGAATCGTGGTTTTATTTGTGGATTTACGGATGTGCTTTCGAAGGTGAAAAAATGAAGGCGAGAAGCGGATTCAAGTCTTTGATAATTATTATAATTATCTTAAGCGTTCTATATTCAGCACACAGAATAATCGGTAATATCCATCGTGTTGAATTGGCGAATTGTATTAAGTGTAACGATGTTGAGTCGCACATCAATAAAAGTGCCATCGAATACATAGTTCGGCAATATGATGGGTGGGACCATCCTGTTGTAATTGATGCAATATCATTCGCTGAATCAATTCAGGCGAACAATATATTTAAAGCTAAAGGCAGGTATTCGGAAAAGAAAAAGTGTTTGTCTGAAAACTCAATAAGAAAATACGCTGGCTATTATGAATCACTAATCCCAAACAATCTTAAAAGAAGAGTAGCAGCATATAGAAAGAGGTTGCTATTTAAGAACTCGATTGTGTTCGGTAACTGGAGTGGTGAATGGAGCTATGACTCCTATGTGGATTATATATGTAAATGGGCGTGGAGGGATGAATATTATATTATTAGCTGCACTGACTTTGTTGTTCCATGGGCGAGTAAGTATAATTACGAGGGATTGAGTAATTTCACCCCGTACAAAAGATACTTGTCGTTTGAGAATGTTAAGGTAGATTATAGTAGGAAAGAATATATAATTGCTGAAATACCGTTATTGAATGAACTAAGCTTGTTAATTCTATATCCACAAGTGGTGAATTATCAGCAAATATTTAGCATCCACGAATTAACTAGTGTAATTGACATGTACGATGTAAATCGTGAGACAGAGAGGAAGAAGCTGTATTTGCCATTAGTTGAGTGCACTGGTCGCAATGTATTTGAAACATTAGATGACCCTTCGCATGAGCTATATAATACGTGTTGTGTCGGATTTGTAAGCAAAAGATACGACCAATTGCGTGAAGGGGTTTTGCTAAAAGAAGAATGTATGGATGGGATTGTTGTTGATTCAGATTATACTTACATAATAATGGATGTGAAAAGAAGGCTTATCTTGTTTATTGGTGCTTTTTTTTAGGCCTTGATTGTTGGTAACTAACATGCATGACCTCGGATGTATTGAATTATCCTCGTTAAATGACACGGGGAAGTGTTGCCAGGAAGAGACGCCTTGCAGTATCATTCTCTTCGTATCGTCACATTATTCTGCTCAGCTTCTGTTCTGTTTCATTCGCGTCGTGCTGTCTCATCATGCTGTGCAGAGATGAGTTATTCTGTTTTGTTGCAGACAAGAATTCATCGTCAGGAATTCACTTGACACGCTCGCACCATGGTGTATGCTTGGTCAATAGATTCGTTGTGTTCGGTAGGTTTAACACTGTATCGGAGGCTTCTATCAGCACTCGCGCCCTCTGCCTATACCTGCTGATCGTCGCCGCATGGCGACGCGCGGTATTGTGCGGATATCGTCGGTCTGTAATCATCAGCACTCAAGGGTGTGCAGCGTATTGTCTCTGGTAGGGCTCACATACAAAGCTGAGGAGCCTTCATCCTTGACTCATCTCTCGCGCAAGGCTCAAAAAGGCAGTTTGGGTGGCAGCGGTGATCGTTTTCGAATGTTGTTGAAAGTGCCGAAACCGAAGTGTATAATGGACGGCAGTCTGTTTTAGAAGAACTCCGCGTTGTATCCTAAATACATTGCGGAGCGTTTGTGATTGTCAAGCTAATACGCAGAGAACTGTAATCAGCAGCAAGGCGGCTTGCCGCGCAATACATCCGCGGCGCCGTGCCTCACAGGCGTTTTATGCAAAGGCAGATCGGGGGAGAAATGAAGGGCTGCAGATATTCGTTCATCCTTTTTGTCGCATCGTTGCTCGCTGTTGCATCTTCTGCGCCATGCGATGTCGAGAGTGGTGTGCAGACATCCCGTTTCAGAGCGCTGTACGGAAAGAACTATGTTGGAAAAGTCGAGACCACTTCAGCCATGCCAAGCGAGCGAACATGGACAAAGTACTTGACTGCCGCCGGGCTTGTGCTTGACGGACCATTCATCTACGATATTAAGAGCAAGAGGCTTAAAGCAGATTTATCTGACGCAATCGGGTACGGTGGAGACGCTTTCCATCGTTTCTACTATAACGGGCACAATGATACATACTACATCTTGACAAAATACTCGCTATTTGAGTACTCACTTGCCAAGAGTGCCTTTGTAAAAAGGATTTCACACTACATAGTGTACGACCAATACTTTGATTTTAATCTCTTATATTGTGATGACAAATATATATACTATCAATCGAAATACGCTTCGTACGATGATAAACACAAGGGGAACAATACCTGCTGGATATATCGAATGGACTTCAATGAAGGTGGCGGAACCGAAATTGAGCTAACCCGTGACGATTACATGGATTTAAAGGCTCGAGACCCCATTTTTGCAGTGTACAATTATGATGGTTGTAGGTCAATTATTGATTGGCGAGGAGAAAAAGCTGTTATTACTGATATAAAAATTGAGTCGGAATGGCGAGAGTATATTGGCGATGATCTTATTGTTGTGCAGAAGAAGGTTGACGATATTCCATACTTAGAGTGCTATAATATTCATAAACAGGATGAGGTAGTCTGGACAGCAGATAACTGTGAATTCGATAGTGCACAAATGCCCGATGGTATTATCATTAGAAGGGATGATACATACTATTATATTGACAAGAAAAATGGTAATACTATAAGCAAGCTGGAAAATTCACTAAGCAATGCATGCGTCTCTTGGTATAATGGATATGGTAGATCATATAAGTCAGATGTAATTAATATAATGACAGATGAAAAGATAATAAATTCACCAGATTATGAATACTACCGCGATACGCTTATTACAAATCGCGATCGCACGCTTGCTTGTATGATTATTCTTGACGCAATAGTCGTTATGAAGCTTAATGAGTGGGAGGAACTGTATCGTGTGAAAAAGGATCTCCCAGCAGACAATATTAAAATATATTGGTCAGAAAATCTCGGTGAGTTCTTTGCAATTATATGGGATAAGAATGATCAGCCATCTCTATATGCAATTACCAAAGAGGGTATGAGGCGTATTGAGTTCGATCAAGCCGCCAGCGATGTTGCAAAGGAGCGCATAAAGCTAATATGCAAAGAAAAAGTTAGTGCTGAAGCGATACAATGCCTTGATAAGGATACGGGGATAAGTAGTCTGCCTACTATCAGATACGATTTATGTGTATTTCATGTTGAATATGTCGGAGAAGTTTATGTAATCACAGGCGAAAAATGCAAAATATACAGCATTGACAAGCAATATAGACCGCGTGCTGGCATAAACGATAGATATTGTATAATATATAATAAGAACGACAGTAAATATTATCTGTATGAATATGGAACACAGCGAAAGTGCGTCATAGATGAATATGTTCGTTCAAGTGATGGGTTTATAATATATAAGAATACACGGCGAGACATAATTATATACGATGTGAACAACAAGACATCGCTCATTGTGCCAGCTCTGATTAAATACGGTGGATATTATGTAAATGAGAAAATCACATTTCTTGAAGCCGTGAAAAATCTGTGCTATATCGGCATCAGACCCGAACCTTGCGCACCTGATGGAGTTGCGCAACGAATCAGTATGTTCCTCGACGGAAAGGGCGAGCAGTAATACGGCGTGATGTTGTTAAGCTTCGTATTGTATCCATCATAAACCCCGCCTTGTGGCGGGGTTTTCATTGCTGCGAAATCGAAAGCCTTAGTATCCGAAGATAAGGCGATATATATCGTTGCCCGTGACAAACAGAAACAACCCGATGATGAAGACCAGACCAGAGTAAATGATGTACTTGTGAAGCGTCTGGTTGATTGGAGAGCCTTTTATCCACTCCACCGCGTAGATAATGACATTGCCGCCATCAAGAAGCGGTAAGGGCAGAAGGTTGACGATGGCCAGATTTATTGATATCAACACAAGGAAGTATAGGAAGAACGAGAGGCTGACCGAAAGCACCTTGTACGAGATGTTGATTATGCCGACAGGCCCGCTAACAAGCGTGGGCGATAGCTTTGCCGAAACGAGCTTTGCCAAGAACAGATAGGTCTTGTCAACGATGTATATGCAGCCGTTGAAGCCTCGAACAATTGCCTCGCCGAACGACTGTGCGCGAACCGTATCGTACTTGACCAAAAATCCGAACTCATAATGCCCTTCGGGAGTTACTGACTCATCGCGCTGCGCCTGAACAGAGAATTCGCCTTGCTCGGTCTTCAACTTCATCTCGCCAGACTCTGTCATGTCAAAATTCGAAACCTTCATGCCCGGGACTATGCCCGCCTTGCTTGCTGCAGAATCAGGCTCTACCCAGGTTACAACAAGGTTTTCGGTGAACGACTTTGCGGTAACTCCAAGTATCTTGCGTCCGTCATCATTCAGAATGGGTGTAATTTGAAATTCGATTCTCTCACCATCGCGCAATACGGATACAGCGACTTCTCCCTCAACATCGCGCAGAAGGGAGAGCAGCGAAGCCCAGTTTTCTACATTCTGACCATTTATCGCAAGAAGGTAGTCTCTTGGTTTGATGCCCGCGTTTTCGGCTGGTGAGCCTGGTGAAACCGATTCTATTGGAGGCATAAGCCCCATCTGCGTCTTGTATGTGTATATCGGGCGGGGTTTGATTTCGATGGAAACTGATTCGCCATCGCGCTCTACCACTATTGGCAAAACCTTGTCGGCATTTGCGCGAACTTCTCGTTCCAAAACCTCGTATGCGGTCTTGTAGTCAACAGCAATGCCGTTGATCGAGATCACGCTGTCGCCTTGCTCAAAGCCATCATCTTTCATCGAACCGTTGAGTTGAATTGTGTTGGATGTCGGTGGTGTGATGCCAATGGTCGGAAACAGCGCGTCCTTGGGTTTAATCGGTGAGATAACAAATACCTTCTCTTGCCCATCGCGTTCGACTGTGAACTCGATCTCTTTGCCCGGGTCCGTAAGCGCGATATCCTGTTGCACATCTGTAAATCCGTTAACAAGCCGTCCATTTACACGGATTATCTTGTCGCCTTTTTGAAGACCAGCGGTTGCGGCAGGGGAGCCGGGATAGACAGTGCCGACTTCGGGGCTTGTGAACTGCACACCGTATGCAAATAGCAACACTGCCAGAATGAAGCCTGTAACAAGGTTGAAAAAAGGCCCCGCGACGGATATGAATATCTTCTGGTAGGCGGGTTTTGACGGAAATTCATCGGGGCTGTGGGCATCTGAAGTAACGCCTTCTGTATCAGAGATGCCAGAGAATGCGACAAAACCGCCGAATGGAAGCATGGAGAAACGGAAATCCGTCTCACCCCATTTGAATCCCCATAGCCTTTTGCCTACGCCGATAGAGAATACTTCGATCTTAACCTTGCATATCTTACCAGCAAGAAAATGGCCGAATTCGTGGATAAGCACTATGAGCGAGAACGCGAGAAATACAACGAGCAAATACAATACCGTCATGCTTTATAGACCTCCTCTCGTGCCCAGCGATCAACCGCGAGTATGTCGTCAAGATTTGTTGCGCTGAGCCGAGGCTCTTTCTCTAATACCTTCGAAACAAGCTCAAATATCTGCGCGAAGCCAATTTGCCCTGCCATGAATCGCGCTACAGCCGCCTCATTTGCGGCGTTTAGGGCAGTCGGAGCGGTTCCGCCGCGCCTGCCCGCTTCATATCCCATTTCAACCGATGGGAAGCGCTTGGCATCAACTTCAAAAAACTCTAACTTACCGACCTTGGCAAGATCAAGCACTGGTGTTGTTCCCTCCAACCTGTTCGGCCATGTGAGAGCGATCTGTATAGGCAAACGCATGTCTGGCATGCTCATCTGCGCCAGCGACGAACCGTCGTCAAACTCGACAAGCGAATGCACAATACTCTGCGGATGCACTACGACCCTAATACCCTCATATGGGGCATTGAACAGGAAGTGCGCTTCAATCACCTCAAGCGCCTTGTTGAACATCGTCGCCGAGTCAATGGTGATCTTCGCACCCATGCTCCATGTCGGGTGGTGCAGGGCGTCTGCTACGGTTATTGAGGCGAATTTATCATTTGGCGTCGTGCGGAACGGCCCGCCTGATGCTGTCAGTGTTATGGTCTTTACAGCTCTGCGATCGCGTCCGCCCATGCATTGAAAAACCGCAGAATGTTCACTGTCAACTGGCAGAATCTCAGCGCCACTTCTATTAGCGGCCTCGATAGCCAGTTCACCGGCCATAACAAGCGCCTCCTTGTTTGCAAGCGCCACACGCTTGCCTGCTCTAAGCGCCGCGATAGTGGGTCTAAGAGCCGCTGCACCGACAATGGCCGATATTACTATGTCGCTCTTATCGTCTTGAGCTACGGCGACAATGTCATCTTCGCCGCACAAAACCTTTGTCGGTAACCACGCGCACTGACGGGCGGTCTCTTCGGCTGCCTTAGAATCGCGCATTACAACATAGCTTGGCTGGAATTCGCGCACTGCGGCAACTGCAAGGTCAACGCTCGAGTTGGCTGTCAGTGCGTAAAGACGAAAATGCGTTGGATGGTGCCTTAACACATCCAACGCCGAAAGACCGATTGAACCGGTCGCGCCTAATAGACAGACATTTTTCATCAATACACCACGGGCTGTTCTACAAGCCCCTCGCGAATTCTACGATTTTCGTCCTCTTGCGCGATATAACGGCTCGCCCGTATGCGGATTATTGTGTAAAATTCCTCTGACTTGCCATTTGTATCCGGCAAGCCGTCAACTTTCGTCTCAAAAAAGAAGCTTATCTTTACCCGCACTGCGATGGGAAGATCGCCCTTTTCTTCAACTACCCATTCGCTCAACCATTCAAGCCCGTCATAATATTCGATCTTAAAGTCATCAACAATGTCGCAAAGCAACTCCGCTGAACCGTCCTCATCAAGCTCGCCATTCCAGCCGATTCGCTCGCGTCTGAACAACAGGTTCGCGTTTGTACGCGAATCGCGCTTAATAAAATAGGTAATCACGCGGTAGAGGTAGTATTTGCCAGAGTTCGAATCGTAAATCGGGCTTGCGACGACAAATGATATCCCGCCTTCATCCGAGTAAGACGGCAGTTCTTCAGCAGAGAAGAACTTTGAACCTGCAGCCTTTTTTGTGACCGATTCGTCTGTCTCGGCGGGATTCTTCTCGCCAACATCTGGAGTTAGTCCTCCGTCGAGCGGTGTAGTTTCCTCCTTGTCGGGTGAAGAAACGAATGTCGGCACAGTAGCCTGCGCGATATCCTCACTCAGCACATCAAGAACAGCAGCTTGAATTCGCGACCATCTGCACTCGGTCGAACCTTCTTGCTGTGCCTGCATCGTCGTTATCAATATCGCATAACATATCGTTATCACGATCGAAGCGATCGCAAGCGAAAGAAGCAATTCCATAAGGGTAAAGCCGCGGCGGTTCACAGGTTTGCCTCCATAAACACCGACAAACCGTTGTATTCCGGCAACTCGTTTTTTCTAAGATAACCAACGGGGCTTGTCGCCGGAAGTGGGCTCGCGCTTGATTTTGGCAGCATCTTAATCTTCTGCGGCGATACGATTGTTGATAGCACTATGCGCCCCTCTTCGCCGAACCCAATGTCGTATCCCACCTCCACATCAATACGGCGTAACGCGCCAAGGCTTGTCTCATCGCCAATATCTACAATGTTGATGCGGTAATTCACGCCGCCGAGCACATCGTTTATGACATTAGGATCAGGAAATCCCATCGCAAGGGTCTCCTCCATCTTCGTGCGTGCAACTTGCAGAGCGACAAGCCTTTTGCTTGTGAAGATTGCAGACTGCAGAGCCTGTTGACGGAGTTCGAGCAGAAGATAAAACGAGACGCCGAGTATTGCGACTGCGGCAAGCACTTCAATTAGAGTGAAGCCGTTATTTCTGTTCATTGCTGTTCTCATCAGGATCGCGCGGTTCGACGAAACCATCGAACATTGATGCGGTTCCTGTCAAAGGCAGAACCTCGATAGTCAATTTGCGATCCTCTTTGTCGGCAATAAAGACAGAATGACCGTTGATTCGGCCTGAGGGCGAAACACGGGCAGTTACTATGCCGCTTGTTGATGTTTCGTCACCCTTGCTGACGCGCACGATCCGTATGGATTCGGGCATGTAGTTCAACTGAGCGTGATCCATGCGGTAGGGGTCGTCGTCAAGATCGGTCGTGGGGAAGGCCATGAAATATGCCTGTTCGTTAATATCGAATGCCACGAGCACGGGCTTGCCGGTCGCGACTGAATGGCTGAAGGCTGTTTCGATGAAAGTGGCGAGTCTTCGTCCCTCTGTGTTGATGCGAGTTGCAGGTATAACAGCGTCAATGTTGGAAATCACGACGACGAGCGCAATCGCCATCACAGCAATGACAAGAGTAAGCTCGATCAGCGAGAAGCCCCCATGGGCACGGGTGCTTATTGCTGAGGTTTGTCCCATTCCCTTCGCTCGCTGTATTTTATGTCGGCGTTGAATCCCGTGCCGCCTGGGGCACCGTCAGCGCCATAGCAGATTATATCGAAGCGGTTGTTTATCGAGTCGTATTCGTACTTATAGTCATTGCCCCACGGGTCGGGCACAAGGTCAACCGACCAGCCCGTGCTTTTGGTATTTTCTGAATCGAGAACCGATAAACCCTCAGATGTTGACGGGTACTTGTTGAATTTCAGTTTGTACATCTCAAGGGCGTTTGCGTATTCGTTGATCTGAAACTTTGCCTTCTGCACGCGCGCATCATCGGTAACGCCCGTAAAACGAGAAATCACAACTACCGCCAAGATGGCCATGATTGACACAACAACCATAAGCTCTATCAGTGAGAAACCGCTTTCGCTTGATCTTTTCATGTTTAACCTCCACACAGCTTTTCCGCTTCTTTGACGGACAAAGACGCTGCTGTGTTTCCAATAAACTCAGCGTATTTTCGACAAATCCATGATCGGCAGTATGATTGACATCACGATGAAGCCGACGACTATCGCAAGAACAACGATGAATATTGGTTCGAGCATTGACATCATCTTCTGTGCCGCAAGCTCAACCTCCTCATCATAGGCCTCCGCAATGCGGTCAAGAACTTCCTCAAGTCGCCCGCTTCGCTCGCCAACAGCAATCATGTAACCCACAACCGGCGGAAAAACTCCGCTCTGTTTAAGGGGCGTAGAGATATCCGCGCCCTCAATGATCCTGTCGTGTACTTGTCTTATGGTCTCTTCAAGCACCACATTATCAACTACCTTACCCACAATTTCAAGAGCCTTGAGCGCGGGCAAACCACTCTTTAGCAGGGTCGAAAAGGTAATCGCAAATCGTGAAATCGCCGTTTTGCGAAACAGTGGGCCGATTATCGGCAAAGAGATAAGAAGCTTATCTTTTATCCTTCGTCCACTTTCCGTCGCGATAAAGAGCCTTAGCAGCAGGAACATCACCACGCCAGCTATAACGAGTATGTACCAGTATTGCGATAGAACTCGTGATAGTACCATCAGAATATGCGTGGGCAGAGGAATTTTCTTCTGCGCCTGCTCTAAAAACACTGCAATACGAGGCACAACAAAGGTCAACAAAAAGATTACGACCGCCGAACCGAAAAAAAGCACGACGAGCGGATACGCCATAGTCGCCTGTATCTTCGAAGCCAGACGATGCCGCTTCTGTAGATACTCAGCAATACGATCGAGCACAAGGTCAAGGTTGCCAGATTCTTCGCCACTGCGAACCATGTTGACATAAAGGTCTGAAAAATAGCGCGGGTGTTTTCTTAGCGCGTCGGCAAGCGATGTGCCCTGCATAACTTTCGAATGAATATCCATCAATGCCCGCTCAAGACCGGCGTTCTCTGTCTGTTCGATTAGCACCCGAAGTCCGTCAGAGACAGGGATACCGCTCTTAACAAGTGTTGCAAGCTGTCGCGTGAACGATGCGGTCTCTGATTCTGCGCGGGAGCGAAAAATTCGTGGGGCGCGCAAGAACTCCTTGGCGCCTGCCTTGGTCTCGCTGAGATCAACGGGAAGCAATCCCTGGCCACGCAGTTTTGCACGCGCGTCTTTCGGCGTATCTGCCTCAATTACGCCCGTTACATTCTTTCCGCCAGCGTTAAGGGCCTTGTAGTTGAATATCGTCATCGCGCGCCCTTAGAAAATATCCATCTGCGAAACGCGCAACACATCTTCAATGGTCGTCATTCCTTGCACAACCTTTCGTGCGCCGTCCATTCGAAGCGTAATCAATCCCTTTTCGACCGCACGCTGCTTGATGACATTCGCGTCTTCTTTTGCCATGATTTGCGCTCGAACAAGGTCATCCACAACAAGAAGCTCGAAAATGCCAATTCGGCCAAGGTAGCCTGTATTCAAACATTCGTCGCAACCCGTGCCGTGATACAGCACGCCGTTGATAAGGTCAGAGCGTTTCAATCCAATCGAATGGAGCTTTTCGTCTTCAGGTTCGTATGCGGTCTTACAATGTGGACAGATTTGACGCACAAGTCGCTGTGCCATCACCGCGATAACAGAGCTTGCTACAAGGAACGGTTCGATGCCAAGGTCAATAAGACGGGTTATTGCTGAAGGAGAATCGTTTGTGTGCAAGGTTGAGAAAACACGGTGGCCGGTTAGAGCTGATTGAATGGCGATCGTCGCTGTCTCAAGGTCGCGTACTTCGCCGACCATCAGTATGTCTGGGTCCTGGCGAAGCACTGCGCGAAGTCCTGCCGCAAATGACACATTCTTCTTAAGGTCAACCTGTATCTGCGAAATACCCTTTAGTTGGTATTCAACAGGGTCTTCGATTGTGATAATGTTGACCTCAGGCGAGTTCAGACGAGCAAGGGATGCATATAGAGTCGTTGTCTTGCCGCTTCCCGTTGGGCCGGTTACGAAAAAAATGCCGTGTGGAACAGAGATCACTCGCTTGAGAATTGTCAGGTTATCTGAATCAAGCCCTAACTCCTCAAGACTGTAAAGGCTTGCGGATTTGTCGAGCAAACGCAAAACTGCCCGTTCACCGTTCTGTGTAGGGATAATCGAAATACGAACATCAATCTCGCGGTCGGCGTATTTGATGGTTGTTCTGCCGTCTTGCGGTTTTCTGCGTTCGGCGATATCGAGCTTGCCGATGACCTTGATGCGCGATATTACTGCCTCCTGTATTGACTTAGGCGCGTCCATAAGGTCGTATAAGATACCGTCAACGCGCGTTCTTATACGCAGCTTGTCGTCAATTGGGTGGAAGTGAACATCAGATGCGCGGCGCTTGATCGCCTCTGATATTGAGGTGGAGACCAGCTTTATGATGGGAGCCTTGTTGGCAATATCCAACAGGTCTTCGGCTCGGTCTATGTCACCTCCCGTAATGCCCAGAATTGAAGAGTCAATCTCATCAAGAACCTGACCCAGACCTGATGATTGCATCTGATAACCGCGCGACACAAGGTTGGCAACCTCTACCGAAGGAGCATACACAGGTTCGACATCCGCGTTAAGCATTGCAGAAACATCGTCTATGGCTCGGAAATCGAGCGGTGAAGATGTCGCAACCAGAAATGTATTGCCCCTTTGACCGAATGCGGCAATGTTGTTCGCGCGTGCGAATGAAAGGGGAACACGCTCTAAGAAATAAAGAGGGACTTCAAACTTTTCAAGCGATGCTTGGTACTTTATATCAAGGGCTTCGCCCATTGCCTGAAGGATGTTCTCTTCAGATACAAAACCCTCTTCGACTGCGTACTTATCAACGGTTTTTCCATTAGAGCCATTGTAAGCCTGAAGCTGTTCGAACGAATCCTTATTGATCAGCCTCTTGTCAAGTAATATTTGCGCTACATCAATTCTCATTATGCCCCTCTAATTGCCGATTGTGGGTCTCGACTTCTCGTTTGAGGGGTCTGTTGGAGGAGTAGCCTTTTCGGCGGGAGATTTTGGTGTTGTCTCGGTCGGCTTTGGCTCATCCTTCTCAAGATTTTTGAACACTGTCTTCGCAAGCTTATCGCGATTCAAGCGCGATTTGCGAAGCACATCAAGTTTCTCGTGAGCAAGGTTGGAAACTCTTTCCAAATCATCTGGATTCGTTATTATCTCAGGTTGAAGGAAGATGTAAAGATTGACCTTTTCAACGCTGCGGCTTGCCTTGCGGAAAAGATGACCAATACCCGGGATGTCGCCAAGCCATGGTATCTTCGATACGGTCTCGTCGGTCTTATTTCTTGTCAATCCACCTATTACAACACATTTTCCGCTTTCTACGCCGATCTTAGTTTTTGCTTCGCGAACGGTCTTTGAAGGTCTGTTTGCCTCGGTGCCTGATACTGTGTCGAAGGTGAACTCGCTCTTGAAGAACTGCTCGACTGTCTGCTCGATCTCAAGTGTAAGATATTCAGTCGAGCTTATGTGCGGAGTGATTGTCAGTTTAATAGAGGCTTCGTAATCACCACCGTAAGTCGCTGTTGAGCTTGTTGTCGTGGTGCTTGTTGAGGAAATAGTGGAGTAGGGGATCTTTTCCGATATTGTCAGTGATGCCTTCTCGTTGTCTGTCGCAAGAATCTGAGGTTCTGCTAACAGATCAATATCTTTATCGCGCTGCACAGCTTGAAGTAGCGCAGGTATCGCCCATACACCACTTCTATCGCGAATAACACCGAGCGTCAAACCGGTTCCGCCCGGGTAGGTTGTGCTTACACCGGGCACAACATACTTGTTTGTTGTGCCAAAAGTGCTGCCGAAACCGCGATAGCCGTCTGAAGTGGGGAAGTCGCCGCTCGCTAATTCAATGCCGATCTCGCGCATTTTTGATGTTGATACTTCAACTATTACCGTGCGAATTAGCACCTGCTTCTGTGGAACATCAAGGTTCTCAACGAGCTTCTTTATCTCTTCGAACTTTGAAGCAGAAGCCAAGATGATAAGCGCGTTCTGGCTTTCGAACGCGATAATGACGGGTTGCTGATCGTTTGGTGTCTGTTTGCCAGCATAGGCTTTTGACACTGCCTCGTTAAGGGTAGTGGCGATATCCTTCGCATTTATGTTCTTAAGCGGAAAGACATGGTAGTTGCCTGCCGAGGTAGCCTCAAGATCAACAGACTTGATGAATTCCTCAATCTGCTGAATATTGTCTTCTGTGCCAATGATGATGAAAGAATTGGTGCGCGAGTCCGCAATGGCTACAGGCGAATATGCTGATGTGGCTCCACCCGCGGGCTGTGCGCCCGGTTGACCGGCTGGGCGTCTTCCTGATTGAATAGGTGAAGAGGAGACGGGCGAGCTTGCCATCGTTTTTATGTATGCATCGAGATAGGTGCCAAGTGTGTCAACTGAAGCAAATTTCAGTGTGATCACCTTGTGTGTGATCTTCGGTCCGGGGATGTCAACCTCGTTCAACACAGTCGCTATGCGGAGTATTTCAGATTCGAATCCGGTTATGATGATGCTGTTCGCGTGTTCTATTGCCACAATATTGCGAGAGATAAGAAAGTTGCTGAGGGTTGCGATGGCAGAGTTCGAATCAAGGTACTGCAGCTTGAACACCTGAGTTATAATTCGGTCGCGCGCTGCAAGCGCTTCACGCTCTTTGTCGGTTTTGAAGGAAGTGGATACACCAGCGCCCTGTTGCATCGCTACGATCTTTATCATGCCCGCAACTTCGACCATCTGCCAACCATTAAGATTAAGAATGGTCTCAAACACTGGCAGCAGGTTTTCCTTTGGGATCGGCACAAACGATATGTAATTCACCGTGCCGCCAAAACCATCGGAAAAGATGATGGGCTTTTTGAGCTTGCGCGACAGGTATTCGATTGCCTTTCGAAGGTCATAACCCTCGAAGTTAAGCATAATACCTGCATCGGTTTCCTCAGGCTTGAACTCTTTTTCGTCCTCGCCTTCCTTACCCTCGGCCTTTTCTTCAGCGTATATCACGCTTGCGGGCAGGGAGACAACAGCGAATGCGAGTAAAGCCAACAGTAGAAATGCGAACTTTCGATACATTGATACCACTCCCGAAAAAAATATGTCGAAACTCTAATTCCGTGATGGATTAGAGAGTCGCGGGCGAGTTTTGTTCCGAATCACTAATTATCGAGCTTTTCCAGCAGTTGCAATAACTCTGGAACTATTGCACATGCAGAAATCGTACGAACTGGCTTGCCTTTTACGAACAATACCGCCGATTCCTTGCCACAGGCAATACCGATATCGCATTCTGCCGCCTCGCCAGGACCGTTTACAACGCAGCCCATTACAGCAACTCTCACCATCTTCTTGCTGTCTGCCAGCGCAATACGAACCTGTTCGACGATTGGCAGAAGCGAAACTCCGCATCGCCCGCAGGTCGGGCATGCCACTATAATCGGACGGTCGAAAAGGTGTCCTGTCGCCCGAAGAATTTCTCGTGCATACTCAACCTCCTCAAGCGGTGAACCGGTCAGCGAAACCCTTATCGTATCGCCTATTCCGTCAACAAGAAGAGCTCCTAATGCAGCCGCTGATTTGGTCTTGCCCTCTTCCTTTGGACCGGTTGCTGTGAGCCCAATATGCAAAGGATAGTCGCATGCCTCAGCGACAGTGCGATAAACAACGGTGTTAGTGGCGACATCTGATGCTTTAACGCTGATAACGATATCGTGAAATCCCATTTCCTCGATATGTCTGCAATAACTCAGCACATCACTGACAAGTGCTTCGACCATGCTTCGGTCGTCGCTTCCATCTCGCCGTTTTATCGAACCTGAATTTGCGCCAACTCGTATTGAAATGCCCTTTGCAGAACAAGCTGTGATTACCTTGCGAATCTGTTCAATATCCCTTAAATTGCCCGGATTTAGTCTGATCTTTGCGAAACCGGCCTCGACAGCGGCAAGCGCCAATCTGTAATCAAAATGAATGTCGGCCACAACGGGCAGGCACGACTTGCTGACATATTCGGTAAGGTAAGGAATCGCTTCGGGATTTGGAACAGCCACGCGCACAATATCGCAGCCCGCCTTTGCAAGCTCGACAGTCTCGTCAACTGCTGTCTGAACAGCAGAGGGTGGACACTTAAGCATCGCTTGAACGGCAATTGGATGTTGCGATCCAACTGGCACATTTCCGACTTGAACTGCTCGTGTCGCTCTTCTCTGTGGTGAGTGCATTATGTCTCCGATTCACTCGCGTATTTGCACATTGATATACAAGGGCATTCGTCGCAACGAGGCTTCGATGGTTTGCATATCGTCCTACCGAGCTTCAGCAGATTTAAATGAATATCCTTCTGTCTGCCTACTGGCACAAGAGCGGATATGCGACGATGCTCTTTTTCAACATTGTAGCGTGAAGGCAGTATGCCGATGCGTTCGAATATTCTCAGAACATGCGTGTCCATCGGAAATACAGGTTGGTCAAACGAAAACAACAGCGTGCAATAGGCGGTCTTTATACCGACACCGGGGAAGGAAAGAAGAAGCGCTTCTGCGTTTTCGACTGTCATAGTTTTGAGAAATTCCATGCTCTCATCTCCCTTGGAAAGCACGGTTTTGACCACGAACTGAATTCGTGGAGCTTTTTGCGGCGCAAGCCCCGCAGGGCGCAGAACATCAATCAACTCATCTACGCTGGCTTCGGAGACAGACCGCCATGTAGGATATTTCTGCCTTAGCGCTGAAAATGCTCTGTCGCGGTTGCGGTCGTTGGTGTTTTGTGACAATATTGTCAGCACCAACTCCTCAAGACCGGTTCGTTTGGTATATGCGGGTTGTCCGAATCTCGACAACAGCGCATTGCCGACATCTAATATTCGTGCACCTACGCCCTCACTTGCATCATTTCCAGCATTTGCTGTCATTGCCCTGCCTTTTGCGAGGGGAGATGCTCTTCGGGGTGTAAGGCTCCCTTCCGGTAAGCGATTAGAAACGCATTGACGACATCTGGATCGAGCTTTGTTCCTGCGCACAACTTAAGTTGTATCAGCGCGCTTGACGCGGAAAGAGGCTTAATCTCAGGCACAATTGGGAAAAGGTATTCATCAAACACATTTGCCGCGCATACGATACGACCACCGAGCGGTATCTTGTCACCCTTAAGCTGGTTGGGAAGCCCTGTGCCGTCGAAGAACTCGTGGTGCGATTCGACTATCGGTATAAGATGCTCTAAACCGACTATTTCGCCCAGAATCTTCACGCCCATTTCGACATGCTCGATTATCGCCCTCACATCGCCCTTGTTAATCGCGCGTTGTGTCTCGACTATATCGTCATTTTGAACGATTCTGCCGATATCGTGCAACAGACCACCAAGATATATCTCGTTAACCTGTTCGCTCGAAAGCGACATGAATTCAGCGATTGACTGCGAAAACTTGCCAACTCTCTCTGAATGTCCCATCATAAGCGGGTCGTGAAGGTCAACGGCCTTTGACAACGCCTTTACGACTGAGTGTATTGTCTCGTTCTGCTTAGAATAATACTCAAGATAACTGAGAACAAGACCTATCTGCATGCCGAAAACCGTTGCGAGGTGCAAGTCTTCGGGCGAGAATATACCGTTAAAGCCGTCGAAACCGAGATAAAGGCAACCACTCGACTCGTCGCGCACCTTCATCGGTACGCATATCACAGAATGTACTTCGAGTTGCTGAACGATGGGATTGTGGACAAATCGCTTATCGCCCTTAGCATCAGCAAGAAGAAGCGGCTGCGCTTTGGTGAGGGAATACTGCACGATGGGCTCGGCGACCTTCACAGTTATGTTCGTCCTCGCATGGCTTGCGACAACCTTGAATCGGTTGCGTTGCGCATCCCGCATGACGATAGTTGTAAAGTCGCACCCGATCGTATCAGTGATGTACTTTACTGCCTTCTCAATATAAGTCTTAGCTCCCTTTTCCTCCGACCCCAATTCGATAAAGTCGCGAATTATGTCAAGGTCGCGCTGAAGCCGGGATGTGCCTTCCGGTACATCCATCGAAGGGTTCAGCACATCTTCATCATTTACATCAAAGGCAAAATCGTCAAGTAGATAATCGCTTTCTTCCACCGCCCGAATTGTGGCTCGGGAACTGTCGAACACACAAATTGTGCTGCCGACGCGGATTAGATCGCCCTCACGCAGCATAACTTCTGATACAGGTTCGTCGTTTACAAGGGTGAATCCCTTTTCGGCAAGGTTGCGAAGAAAATACATCTCGCCCATTCTGTAGATGCGGGCGTGGTATTCTTCCAGCTTGCTGTCATATAGGCGCATATCGGCTTCAGGAGCCGTTCCGATAACGATTCCTATATCTTGAATTTCGTAAACGGTTCCCTTTTGCGGGCCGTTTTTAACACGAATAGCAGGCATTCAATTTCTCCAAAAGTGAACGGCGGTTATTTCGCAAGCGACTACCCGCCGTGTTGTCCATGATGCTTAACTTGATGATCGTCGCTTGCTTGAAAACTAACTCTCCCGAGGGCGAAGCAACGGGAACAATATTACCTCACGAATGCTCGTATTGCCCGTCAAAAGCATCACGAGTCTGTCTATGCCGATGCCCATTCCACCCGCGGGCGGCATACCATGCTCAAGTGCGAGCAAAAAATCCTCGTCTATCTTCCCTGCAGTCTCTTCGCCAGAGTGCAGTAGTTGTTGCTCGAAGTTCTTGCGCTGAACATCTGGATCGTTTAGTTCGGTATAGGCGTTTGCCATTTCGATTCGCGCAACAAACAACTCAAAACGCTCTGCAAGTCGCGGATCCGATAGCTTTGGTCTGCATAGCGGAGTAAGCTCGGCTGGATGATCTATAACGAAAGTCGGCTGAATAAGATTCGGCTCGACAAGGTGTTCATATAATGCTTGAAGTGCGTAACCGTGAGTTGGAGTAGGCTCTTCGATGTTATACTTCTTAAGAGCCTCACGCACTGCTTTTTCATCCCACGGGTCAAGCCCAGCAGCGTCTCTCACAAGGTCAATAAACGACGCACGGCGCCATGGAGGCGTAAAATCAAGCTCTAAGTCACCGAATTGCACTTTGAAGGTGCCGAGAACATCGGTGCAGATGCTCGAAACGATGTGCTCACAAAGCTCCATCATCGCCTCGCAATCTCCATAAGCCTGATATATTTCACACATGTCGAATTCGGGATTGTGGCGAGTCGAAATGCCCTCATTTCTAAAGCACTTGGCGATCTCGAAGACTCTTTCCATCCCACCGACAAGCAGCCTTTTCAGGTAAAGTTCTGGCGCGATGCGCATGTAGAGCTCCATGTCAAGCGCATTGTGATGGGTGATGAACGGCTTTGCCGCCGCGCCACCGGGGATAGGCTGCATCGTGGGAGTGGCCACTTCAAGGAATCCCCTGTCTTCGAGGCACTTGCGAAAACGCCGAATAATCAGTGACCGCTTGACAAAAATATCCATCGCCTCGCGATTCGATATTAGGTCGAGGTAGCGGCGCCGGAAACGCGTTTCGACATCCTTCAAGCCGTGCCACTTTTCAGGTAATGGCCTTAGGCTTTTGCATAGCAGTTTAAGGGAATCGCAGAAGACGGTTATCTCGCCCATTTTCGTCTTACCGAGCGAACCAGATACGCCGATTATATCGCCGAGATCAAGCTTGCAGAGCAGGGCAAAAGCGTCGTCTCCGATATCCTTCTGCCGAAGATACGCTTGAATTGTTCCGTTTGCATCTTGAACATCAAGGAATTTGGTTTTGCCGTGATCGCGAAAAGCCATAACACGGCCAGCGATTGTTACACGCTTGCCTTCGAGCGCATCATAGGTGCTTGCAATGGTCTTTGTTGATATCGCATCATCAAACCTGCCACCATAGGGATATATTCCCATGGCGACGATAGCGTCGAGGTTGTTTCTGCGGTCATCCTGCACAGGATTATCTGCCATAAAAGCTGCCTCTCAGTATTTCAAGTGCTGACTGTTAACGCTCAGCAAAAATGAAATGGTTTCTGTATGTCTGCGTCTAACTAAGAAGGGGCGAGGCCCGAAAGCGCGACGAGCAACGCGGGTGCCAGATTACACTGGCGCATTATCGCTATTGAAGTGGTCTTTGAACCGCTTTTTTCAGCGAAAACATTATATACTGTATTGTAGTCGTCATCCCGTCTCGGTCAAATCAAAGGTGGATGGCTTTTTTCGCAACATACTGCCCCGAAAGTGCGACGATAAATGTCGAGGCGGTGTTTGTCTTTTGTAATAACTCTTGACACTTTGCAACTACGCTTTACAATAAGCTCGGTTTTTTATCCCTATCGGGGAACCGTAGGAGGGTCGTATGCTGAACCGTTTCCTTTTCGCATTGCTCGCACTGACGGTCATATTGCTGTTTCCAGAAACTGCGTCGGCAACTAAGTGGGGGCCTACCGCGAATTCATTCAACTATTGGGCTGCTGACTCGGCTGTTGACGGTGGTAGCGCCTACAGTTGGCGTTCAGTCACCAACTCAGCCAAGACAGTTCAGTATGGATTTGCAAACCAACATGATGATTCGTTTGAAAGCAACGATACGACCGCAAACCCTGTACCGTTGCCGATCGGCTTCAACTTCAGGTTCTTTGGCAGGATTTATACGCACCTGTATATCAATACGAATGGTGCAATTCATCTCGTCAATATTGATCCTGCGCATGCTGATTATAATGCAAACAAATACAGTGAAACCGACGCGGTCAACTCAAATAGCTGGGATATGATGTCAGCCTCTCTTCCCAGGTTTGCAAGCGACAATGCTGTTATTCCAACCATTGGTGTGTGGATGGAAGACATGAACTGCGTCAACGCCCAGTTGGTGTATGGCTATGTTTCGTCTGGTTCGGCGAACGAGTGCATAGTAACCTTCCAAAACATGGCATATTTCACCACGACTTTGACAAGCCAAATCATTTGTCAGGTCGTACTTCAGAGTAGTGGCAGAATCCTCTGTCAGTATTACACAACTCTTGCAGAGAATGATATTGGTAGCGGTGCTGCCGACCCAGGTGTTGGTATATGCGGAGTAGATCCTCTTGGCGCAACTTCTATTCTCACTATCTACACAAGAAACTCCAACTCTGATGGTGTGCCAACCACTTATTCGTGTATCACTTTTGAACCGCCACCGCCCCCCCCGACAATCACTGTTGTCTCTCCGAACGGTGGAAACCTGTTCTTCACATCAGACTTCATGGTAATCACATGGACAGTTCAGAATGGTCCTCTTCCGGGCGCTGACATTTCGATTTCGCGCGATGGCGGTTTCGTTTGGACATCTATCGCCACAAACCAGTTTGATAACAACGGCGGTTCGTATTCTTGGGTTGTCGAGGCTCCTCCATCAACATTGTGTCTAATTCGAGTATCCGATACGACTACACCATCAACATTTGATGTTTCGGATAATGTGTTTGAAATTCGAATGGCTCCCCCTGGATTCACAGTCACATCCCCAAGCCCACTTTCTACGCTTGACTTCATGGTTGGCGAGACAATGCATATTTCTTGGGTTGCTGTTGGAACAGTAGGCAATATACATATCTATGTTTCGCGCGACTACGGTGTGAACTGGACCCAGATCACTGCCACCCCGATTAACCCAAAAACGCAAACCTCTTACGATTGGGTTATTACTGCCCCACATACCGATGGTATTCGAAGATGCTTTGTTCGAATAAGTGACGGCACAACACAAGCTGTGTCGCAAGCCCCATTTGCGATATTCGATATTGCAGTATTCAATGTAACCTATCCTAACGGTGGTGAAAGCGTGTTCGTCGAAACACCTACCGTTATTAGATGGAACACTCAGGGCCTTGTCGGCTTTTTCGTCACGATAGAACTATCGCGCGACAACGGCATCAACTGGGAGACCATCACCGGCGGTACAAATAACGACGGTGATTTTGATTGGACGCCTACTGCGCCTCTATCTTCCTCATGCCTTATTAGGATCACGACATCCCATGCTGGAAATGTGTACACGGATGTTTCTGATAATGTATTTACCATATCAGAAACCGCGGCACTTGCTATTACATCTCCAAACGGTGGCGAGACCTTCACCGTTGGCCAGACAATAGCAATTTCGTGGAACTCGCGCGGCACAGGCGTAGGTAACTTTGTCAAGATAGACATCAGCCGCGACGCCGGACAGAGTTTCGAAACGATCTCTGATATGGCTCAGAACCTTGGTTACTTCTCTTGGACCGTTACCGGTCCCACGACTGATCGTGCTATTCTTCGTATCTCACCTGTAAATAACCCAGCAGCACACGATGTGTCAGATGGCGTTTTTGAAATCGCTGCCGCCCTTGGCCTTTATATGCTGAATCCATCTGGTGGCGAGACATACTACACAGGTGAGGTCGTTGACATTAAGTGGTTCACCTCGGGCAATACCGGAACAAGTGTCAAGATCGAACTATCTCGCGATGCAGGATTGACTTGGGAAACGATCGTTACCGACACCCCGAATGATGGAAGCCATAGTTGGGTCGTCGGCGGTGCATTGAGCGGTGCATGCTTGCTTCGCATAAAGTCAATTCAATATCCATCCTTCTTCTCTGTGTCTGCTGGTCTCTTCCGTCTTACAGAACTGATCGGAACCAACATCACACAGCCCTATGCTGGCGATATTTGGGAAACAGCAACCTATCGCCCGATTCGTTGGAAAGAATCGAGTTTTACAGGCGAAAGTGGTATTACCCCGCTTGTCCGCATTGAGTTGTTCCGAAAGGGATTGGGTTGGGAGACGATAGTAATTTCGACCGAAAACGATGGTCTTTATTACTGGTATGTCTCAACACCCGCTAATGAGTGCTATATCCGCATTTCGAGCCTTGAAAATCTTGCTAAGAACTATACTTCCGATACATTCTCAATCATCCAGCGCTACGCGATAGCGTACGATGCTCTCGGCTTCAACACAGGCGGTAAGGGTGGCACGGTTATACCCTTCAGGTTCGTTGTGAATCCTGAAGACCCCATCACAAAAATCGAGGCGACTCTGAACTTCGATAAGAATGTATTCACCATTCCCGAAGTGCTTGCGGTAGTAAAGGGCGCTTCTTTTACAGGCTGGGTTATGAATGTCAATATCAACAACGAAACCGGCGTTGTGAATGTTGTGCTCTCAAACGGCTTTGGCGAGATTCTTGTTCCTGCCGAGGCCTTTACGATCAACTTCTCCGTCCGTGTTGGTGCGCCCGTTGGCGAGTACACCATTGGCATTGATCAGGTAAAAATAAACAATGCTCTGACACCGAACATCCTTGAGGGCAAAATCACGATTACCGATTCAGGTGGCGTGGTGCCGACTCCCGATGCAACCGGCGGCGGTGGTGGTGGCGGTTGCTTTGTGGCAACAGCCGCGTTTGGCTCGATGAACGCTGCTTCTGTCGCGGCTCTTTGCTCGGTTCGTGATGCTCAGCTTGGTTCTTCAGCTTGCGGTAATTCTCTTGTGGCCTCTTATTATGCGGTTTCACCCGTTCTTACATCGGCTTCGTCCGCTTCGATTTCGGCAGTGATCCGCTCGCTGTTGAGAAATTAACAGCCCAACACGCTTTTTCAAAAAGGCCGGCTGCATGCCGGCCTTTTTTTGCCATGATTCGTTCTGCCGTCAAAACTGTTAGAATACAGCAATGCGAGGTGAAGTATGAACTCCAAGAACGCAATGTGCTTAGTTTTGGTGCTGCTCTTGCTGTTCAGCTTTGTTGCAGCCGATGTTGAATACAGTGATCCAAAGGTCTCGGGGGCTGAGTTCTTTCAGCTTATGTTGCAGGATACACATGTCGGCTATGTTACAATTCGTTACAAATCGGCAGCAGGTGCGATGATTTACGATCAGAAGCTCGAAGTAGGCAAGCACACAGAAGATGTCAAGCTGAAAATCACCAAGAAGGGAATCGAAGAGGTGTCAATCAAGGGGAAGGATCCTGACCAATCATACAAGCTAAGCGTAAAACCAACATCCTCATCTTCGCAGTATAATGGCTCATATGGTGACAAAAAGGTGGTTGTAATTCTATCCGCGACGAATTTCCTTCCTGTTACATGTGTTCGTGTTCTGGGCTTTGACTTCATTCAGCGGAAAAAGGGGGACGAGTTATTTGCCCTCGACCTGTCAACGGATACCGTCAAGCATCCTGTTACGAGCACTACCGAGGATGAAAGCACTCATCTTACTTGGGTCGGAAATGTTCTGATGAAAGATGGCAAAGCGACATCTTTGTCCCTTAGAACCTACTACGGCATAATCAGCGCAGTTCCATGCGAAGAAAAAGACATTAAACCAAAAGACGGAAAGGCGGCGGAAAAAGTGCTTGAAAGCGCAAAAGACTTCTTTAGCAACTTTCTTGGTGTTTTCGATGTAGAGGGTTACGGCGAGATCTCCTTCTCGTTCAACTATCAAGATGCTCCCTTGCACTGCAAGCGCATTCGTACTCTGATAGAGCGCAAATGGTACGACGGCAAGACCTTCCATCGCCTCGCCTGCCTTGCTGGCGAGGGTAAAGGGCGGATTCTTCAGGGCGGTTCGAGCGATGGAAAAGGCGTGAAGGGCTGTGAAGACAATGTTACCGTTCCGCTTGAGGCGAAGGCGAGCCACGAGAAGTGGGCAATCGGTATGGCGCGCACTCAAGTGCCAGACTCAGCCAATTCTCAGTTCTATTTCTGCCTCGACGATGTTAAGGGGCTTGACGGCAACTACACCGTGTGGGGCAAGGTTGTCGGAGGCACAGCGGTTCTTGATAAAATCTGGGCTGAAAACTATCAGGGACCGAGTGAACCAACCCCGAAGAATAAGCTTGTAATCGCCAAATGTGGTTTTAGAAGAAAATAGCACCACCCTGACCGGGAGTGTTTGTTCGTAAAGGCCGCCTTCGGGTGGCCTTTACTTAATGATGCAGAAGTGTACTTTTAAAGATAGGGGGCCTTGTGCAATACTCATTTGAGCCAATGGCCGAACAACATAGAACGGCTGTTGTTGATATCTTCAATTCCTTCGTTCCTCAGTCTTTCGCATGCTTTCTTGAAAGACCTGTTCCGTATGAGTTCTACGATTTATTGAACAAGAGCAGGGCGGGCTTGCCGGCATTCGTTGTTCGACAAGAAGACGGCGAAATCATCGGTTTTGGGCTCCTTCGTCCTCATAGCCCGATGCCGACATACTCCCACACCGCCGAAATTTCATACTTCATTCTGCCAAAGCACTGTGGCAAAGGGCTTGGTTCGCAGTTGCTCGGTTTGCTGATTAACGAGGGATCAAAGAAGGGCATTGAGACCATCCTCGCGTGCATTTCGTCTCTAAATGAGGGAAGCATACGCTTTCACAGCAAGCACGGTTTTGCTCAATGCGGCTGCTTTAAAGAAGTGGTCAAGAAGAACGGCGTGAAGTTCGATACGGTTTGGATGCAGCTCGACTGCAAACCACAGGCGTAACATTAAGCATGTGTGGGATTTAATCCTCTTGCGTCATTATCCGATTCCAGTGCGGCATCCATGAGGAGTTTTGTAAGAGAGGAGTTCACTCTGCGGGGGCGTTTAGAGAGAAGGTCGAGAAGCGCGATCTCAGCTCCATTCCAGCCGACAATTATTCTGGCGGCATCCTCGCCTTCTTTGTCTCCGGTCTTCGCGTCAACAAGCTGGCCGTCATAGACAAAAAGAAAACCGCTAAGGTCTCCTTTTGTAACACGCAAAGCTGTGCTCTGTCTTTCCATTGCAAGAAGCTGAAGAAAGCTGCCAAGACCGATCTTCTTTAGCCTACCTGTCTCTTTCGCTCGAATCTGTTCCTCAATGATTTCGACAAGCAGTTTTGGCGGAAATGGCTTGCGGATGATTGGAAACAGCTTGCCGGATGCGATTTCTGAGTCAATCTCACGCAGATTTGCAGCGGTCATTACGATTATCGGAATGGATGGATACTGCTTGCGAAGATGTGCGATTAACTGAAATCCGTTCATTTCAGGCATAAGTAGATCGGTTAACACTATGTCGAATCCTTCACGCTCAAGGCAGACAACGGCCTCACGCCCGTTTGCAACACACACTGGTTCAAATGATGCCTGTATGAGCAGTCGCTCAACCAGTTTGCGCATCGAATTGTCGTCTTCAGCAACAAGAATTCGCATGTTGTCTCCGCTTCATTATCGCATTATACCCCACGATTCCGCGCAAACGCAACCTAATGAGCCGTTCGTTAAAACTGGACATAGTGCAGCACATAGCGCAGAGTATCTTGTTGCGTTGTGCTCGAAATACTTGCGGTATTGCCTTAACTTCTTAGAATCTTGTCATGCGAATTGAAGCTGTGACATTTTCCAGCAATGGTAAAAGGCTCGTCGGTGTCCTTAGAACGCCAGACAATGGGACTTATACCGGGCTTATTACAGTGCATGGCTGGGGCGCAAATCGAATCGGCCCGAACAACATGCTTGCTGACCTTTGCGCTTATTCGGTGCGCAAAGGTTTTGCTTCGCTGGATTTTGATCTGTCTGGTCGTGGTGATTCAGAAGGCGATCCAGCCTCGATTTGCGTTGATGATATGATGGGCGATACTATCGCGGCAGTGGAGCTTATGCATGGCAAAGGTATTACAAATATAGTGCTGTTTGGTTTATGTTCTGGTGGTAATGCAGCCCTCGGCGCAGTCGCTCTCGGCGCAAAGGTTACAGGTGTTATCGCTGTCTCTACGCTGCCGTTTGTCGCAATAGAGGATGTAGGATCAAACCTGAAAAAGACAAGTTCGCATGCACGCGGTTATCTCGCTAAGCTGTTTCGTGCCCAGACTTGGGCGAAGCTGTTCCGTGGTGGGATTTCCTTTAAAGGCGTTTATCGTACTTTGTTTGGACACATGTCGAAAAAGCATGTCGCAAGCGACCGTGTTCTAAAGGATACTCGCCACGATATAATGAAAAAGCTGATGAGTTTTGATGGCAATATTCTTCATGTTTACGGCGGGACCGATCCCGAAAGCGCACCTGCTCAGGCATATTTCGAAACAGGTTACTCGAAGGGCAGGGCGCGAACGAAATTCGTCACAATTCCGAACGCCAATCACAATTTCTACTCCGTTGAATGGCGAAGATCTTTGACAGAGCTAACCCTCGAGATGTTAAGCTCATCTCGATAGCGGATTCTGCTCTACGGTACCACGATGAAAATATAGGCTGCCGCGACTGTCTCAGGATCAAGATCTCTTAAATAGCTATCGAGCACAGCATGGCGTGAGTATTTCACAACGGAATGGAAGATTACCTCGCCGTTTGCCTTTACAACGATTGGCTCATTCATGTCAACAAATCCAGGACGAATCGCAATACGCACAACCTTTGCTCTATGGCTGAAGAGATTAAACTCATTGCCATTCTTCTCGCACTTTGCATAGGCCAGCATCTCGTCATTACTAAAGTACACCACGGGAGGTGAAAGCTTCATCGTACCATGCAGAGTGGCTTCTGTCGTGTTTCTTCTGGCGACTATTGAAACCTGTTCTCTGTCTGATACTTTGACAATAAGTTCTGTCAGCCGTACAGGGTTGTCTATCTTCTCTCCGTTGAACGAAAGTATCACATCTCCCGCTCGAAGCATAAGGTCTTCCGCGTTACTGCCTTTGTTCACCGCGGCTATCCTAACGCCATCGCCCTCGTATTTTGTGTCCAGCGTTATTCCTAACATCATTGGAATCTGAATAGAGATGCTGAGATCGTCTGGCAAAAAGTCCTTTTCTGTCTCGTCGTAATCCATGACCATAAGCCAGTCGCATCGGGTAAAGTTCGAATCTCCGACAGCGACCTCAACCTTTTCGCGCCATGCATTTCTGCGTTCGTTAACAAACATGCCCGATATCTCATCCTTAATCTCATCAAGGTAAGAAGGTGAGTGGCCGATGTTAGGAAACATGTGGAATGTCATCTCGATGTCGGATTTCTTGAAGCGCTCAACGAATGGCATGACACGGCTTGGAGGATACAAGCTGTCCTCTGTCGTGTTGCATACAAAGATTTTGCGATTACGCATGTTGTGTGGATAGATGCTGTGCGCTATTCGCGCTACGCCGGGATGACCGTTCAACATGAAGAAACCGGTGAATGGCGTCGGATGAGCCGACGCAAGGAAGTATCCTGCCGAGCCTCCATCAGAAAAGCCTATTACAAATACGCGGTTTGTGTCCACATTCGCAACGCTCTTAACATGATTAAGCGCTCCAAGTACAACTTTAAGGCCGTTCTTTGTCCACCACATTGCGTCACGGCATCCTTGTGGTGATATCACAATGAACGGGGTTTCGCAATCATCAAAAGGTGAAGCGAACGCACCACCCTGTTCCCTTGTAACAAGGTTGATGTCGTATGGTGTTGGAGTGCCAACCCCACCGTGCAGTGTTATAAGCACGGGATGCGGTTTTGTGGGGTCATAATCCTGCGGAATTCGATAACCGAATCCAAGTGTAAGTTCATCAGAAACCGCGACATTTTCGATGTGCCACCCTTCCGCCAAAGGTTCTTTCGGGATCTCAGATAAGAACCACTGGTAAATGCTCTTATCTTCCAAATCACTCTTTACGATTAGCCCAATTTGTTCAGCAGTTGCCACACCATGACTTGCAGCCTTAAGTGCATCGTAAACATCCTTGTGAGAAGTAGCTGAATTGGTCGTGCGGTCGTTGACAGGTAATGCGTCTCTCTCTTGTCTGGGAGAGCAACCCGAAAAAAGCAGAATGGCGACTGACAGAATTAGCAGTGATATTGCATTTTGGTGGAATCTCATCTTTTCCCCTCTTGCGAATATGATATCACAGCGACGCGAGTTAGCAATATAGTTTGTGTAAATAACGCTGTAACTGACGAGAATCGGGTTGACAATGAGGCAAAAAGGGCTATACTTTTGGCTCTTCCGGGGGATTAGCTCAGCTGGGAGAGCGCGACAATGGCATTGTCGAGGCCAGGGGTTCGAATCCCCTATCCTCCACCACAAATTAAGGCCGCCGCAAGGCGGCCTTTTCCGTTTCGTTACCCCCTCAGATTTCCGATCCCTAACACCTCGTTCAACTATCCAATCTCATTTGGAAATTGTCCAAAACTCCGCAAAAAGATGCTTGCATGTGGATAAAAACGGGAATAATGGCGTATAAGATGCTGAAATAACCGCAAAAAGCGGAGATATGGGGTTGATTATGCTACTTCAATTCCGTTTTTCGAACTTTCTCTCCTTCCGTGATGACACAACTCTCGATCTCACCCCAACCCGAGGCAAGAGACTGATAAGCCATGTGCTGCACGCGAAGAAGCCAATTGACAAAAAGTCACTTCGGTTCGCCGCGATATTCGGCGCGAATGCGTCGGGCAAGTCTAACTTCGTTCGTGCAATTGCATATATAAGGGATGTAGTTATAAACGACGCTTCCTTCGTAGCACCCGGCAGCATAATCGGTAAGTTTGAGCTTGATAAGGAATCTTCAGCTCTCCCGATGTTGTTTGATGTGGAGTTTCTAACAGACAATAGAAACTACCGCTACACCATTGGTATTAGTGATGCTAAGGTTTGTTCAGAAAGGCTCGATACATTCTTTGAGGGTGCTCACAAGGTCGTCTTCGAAAGGATACAAGGGAAGCATATCGAAGTATCGAACAAGCTTGTTGGAGAGGTTAACGCTGAGAGCTTGAAGGAGATTCTTAAGCGTATTAGAGATAACGAGACGGTGCTTAACTTTGCGCACGATAGGGGAATTGAGCATATTGATGCAGCCTTTAGATGGTTCAGCGAAAAGCTTATCGTGGTTGTTGGTTCAGGATTTCCCAGTCTTCTTGAAGCTGTGAGGAAGTACGAGAGGCTGCTCCCGTTCATCTCGAAGAAAATCTCAGAAGTTGATGCTGGTATTTCGCATGTTGAACTGAAGACTGAGACGGCTAAGTTGCCTAAAGACTTGAACTGGGGTGAAGCTATTATCGAAGCGATGAAGGGCGTCTCTCTAACTAATGCGGCACGGCAGTTCAGTTCCATTTCAAACGATGTAGAGGACATACAATTCTCAAAGGAAGGAACGAGCATCACAAGTCTACTATTTCATCACCGCGCTGCAAATGGAGCAAGCATGCCTATGGTCAAAATGGTTGAATCTGACGGCACAAAGAGGCTTATTGACTTGCTGCCTCTTTGCTATCTTGCTGCATTGTCTGACCATGTAATCATTATTGATGAGCTTGAGCGAAGCCTCCATAATCTCCTTTTCGAGTGGTTTATTCGGCAGTTCAGCATCGCGTGCAGGGATACGGGTACAATGTCTCAACTCGTATTCACCACTCACGATACATCAATCCTTAATTCTCGACCCCTTCGTGATGATGAAATCTGGTTTGTCGAAAAAGATGTCGAAGGGGCATGCAAGCTGTTTCCTCTCACCGATTTCAAACTGCCAGACAAGATGAATCTACGAAAAGCATATCTCGAAGGACGATTTGGCGGCGTGCCGTATTTGACTGCGGTTGATATCGAGGTATAGCGATGGGCAGGAGCAGGAAATTCAGACCTCGCAGTCAAAAAAAGCCAAAGGGCTTCGTCAAGATAATCACAGAAGCAGAAGTAACTGAGCAGCAGTACTTTGGGGCGATTTGCTCAAGGGAGAACAATCGCAAGCTGATAAGGTTTCATATTCCTTTCAGTAAGTTACGCGATATTCTGCGGAGAAAAGATGGCCGTGATCTGAGTGAAATTGGGGTGGACTTAAAGTACGACAGTGTTTGGTTCGTCTGTGATGTCGATCGCAAGAACAACAGCCATCTTGACGAACTGCTTTCATTGGCGCGAAATAAGGGAATTAACATCGCTATAAGCAATCCGTCTTTTGAGCTGTGGTTGTTGTTGTTGCACTTCGAAGATGTGACATCATGCAATGGGCAGAAGTGGCTTGAGGAGAGGCTCTCCAAGAATCTTGGTGTGAAGTACTCAAAAACATGTCTTGATACTGACAAATTCACGCCGAAAATCGAAATCGCAGTGAAACGCGCTAAGAAGGATGCCCCTGATTTGAATGTTACCCCAAAACACCCCAGTACGACTGTCTGGGGTGTTATTGAGGCAAGAGCCAAGTCTGAATAGCGCGATCATGCTTGGCTTCTGCCGAGATATGTGTGTGATTAGTCATTGTTGTGCAAAACAAAAAACGGGGCGTTTGATGCCCCGTTTCTCGTTTGAAGAAGATGTTCCGTTATTGCAGCGGTATAAGCCCTTCGGCCTTGCCGACACCAGGGACTTCGCAAGTGATCAAGAACGATTCTAAGTTGTCCTCTGCACGACCCGTGAGAGGCTGCCATGATTTGCTGCCACCTCACGAGAAGCAGATGGCCCAAGTCGTCTCACGACCGACTGGCTTGCCATTTGCGGTTGTCTGCTGAACGATAAACTTGAACTTCGGATCCTCTGACATGAATGGTCCGGAATACTCCTCGCCACCCTCGCCAATAACTTTAGGAACTGGATGCACTGTGAACTGCTTGCGCTCTTTATCAAGAGAGGCTGTTGCAGATACAGACAGCTTCAATCCCCACTTCATTGTTGCTGTTGCGCCTTCAGCAACCTCGAATGTCGTCTTGTTGCCGCGACGAATAAGCACATTGCTCATGTGTGCGGAAACGAGATTGTATGTGCCGGTGGGAACGGTAAGCTCACCCTTGCCAGCGAGATCAAGGAAAACACTGCCGGCCTGAGTCGAACCCTGAACGATGATTGCTTCAGGTGTCTTCGCGCCCTTCCATTCCTTAACAAGGTCAACCTTGCCGGTCTGACCTTCAAACGGGCGATACTTCAGCTCAGTCGCAGACTTGTTGAATTCGATCTCGTACAGTTTTCCACCGACAAAAATCACACGGCTGAGGGGGGCGCCCCACTCCTTCTTATCAATGTAAAGGCCGTCAGCGCCTTCTTCACCGAATATGCCGTTGTTATTGTCGTCAAGAAGAAGAATCTTTGCGCCTTCGATTGATGCCTCGACACCAGAAGCGCGTGTATATACCCACGCACTTCCCTGTTTCAGCACTTGAATCGAATGCGTCGTCTTCTCTCCACCCTCATAAACAAGCTTCACCTCAAAAGGCGTGCTTTTTGCGCCTTGAGCAGCGACGAAATCGAACTTGCCCTTAAAGTCCAAATCCACATTTACCTTCTGTGGTGTGACCTTTATGGGAAGCCCTTTGCCGCCCTCGACCGGTAGAGCGAGGAAATCTCCACCGACCGCGCCATTCTTCAGGACCGGAGAACTGTACTCTGTCTTACCTAATTGCACAACCTTGGTCTTGGCTGTCTTCCAGTCTTCACCGGTTGCATTTAGGGCGGGCAGGAGTAGCAGCGAAAGTCCGGCCAGCACAAAGGCTGTCAGTATAACTCTTCGCATAACACCTCCGCAATGGTTAGGAACCTACTTCTCGTAAACCAAACTCACTATTTGATGCGACAGGCCAGAAAGCCGCGCCGCAAGATTCTCATTCTGTATTATAACATGCTCAGGAAGGCTCAGGTGAACAGGTGCGAAATTCCATATTGCTATCACACCGCCCTCAATAAGCATGTTACATACATTTTGCGCAGACTCGGCAGGAACCGTAATAATGCCGAGATGCACTCCAAGTTCAGAAACCCGTTCGGTAAGCTGGGCTATATCTTCAACAAGCAAACCTGAATAACTTCGCCCAATCTTGTTTGGATCGCTGTCAAAGGCCGCAATTATCTGAAGTCCGAACTCCTCAAACCCCGGATAACCCGCAAGCGCTCGCCCCATGTTGCCCATTCCAACAAGAACAGCTTCCTTTGTATTATTAAGCCCTAAAAGCTCTTGTATGTGAGAGAGCAATAGAGTTACCGAATACCCTACCTTGGGCTTACCCGAAAAGCCGGTAAGCGAAAGATCCTTGCGAACAAGCGTGTCTTCTAAGCCAAGCTCTTCCGCTACTTCGCTGCTCGATACAAAGACCTGACCCTGTTTTAAAAGGCTCTTGAGCACAAAGTAGTAGCGAGGCAAACGCCTAAGCGTGGGTTTTGGAATACTCGATCCGTTTGCCATTTAACCCTCGCTATATAGTAGTACTCAACATACCCTATTATGCTACTTTTTTGGTATATACAAAAAACTCTTGCAAATTCGCATGGTGTACCTTCTTGTATACGACGAAGCTGCACCAAGTCTATCTCAATTTCGCGCCGTTTTACTTATCTGAAGAAGAAACCGACGCGAACAGCACTGTTGCTTGTCTGCCTTGTATAGTGAACCGATACACCGCTGCATGGTGTCGGTGGGCGATAGCCCGACCGGTACGGATACCTTATGTAGTATGGGTGCGGATAAGCTCCGACTGGATATGTGTAGTATCTTGCCGGATAGACATAGTATGCGGGAGACATGATGCGCTCTTCGACCACAATCCTGTTCTCAATTACTGTCTTCTCGACAGGTTTTGCTTGAGCTGCAGCTGCTTTTTCAGCCAATTGCCTTTCATAATCAGCTCGTCGGGCGGCTGCCTCCGTCGCAGCTCTTCGCTCGCGCTCGATCTCAAGCTCTTTGTCTTTCAGCATCAAATCAACCTTACCCTCTACTGTTACCCATTCGCCCTTGTACTTCACATATCCGCGTGCCAGCATCATTTCATCATAGGTCATCCACACACCTTCGTATTTGACCTTGCCAAGTTTCATCTGTGCAGGCGCGTAGTCTGGATCAAGTTCAACAGCCCGTTCGAACGCACGCTTTGCCCGCATCGTTAATGTGGGATACTGCTCGCACCAAAGTCCGAGCCTGTACCACTCAGCAGGCTTGCCAGCATCCATTGCCATCTCTTTAGAAAAGTAAGTTGCTTCAAGTTTTTCAGCTAAAGTCTCGCCGCGCACAATTCTTGTTACAGAAGAACGCGGAACCTTTACAGTCGCTTTGCCTGTGCTGGTCGCAACTTCGATCCACACCTCTGTGGAGCTTTCAAACACAACCTTGCCCTCTTGAACTCCTCCATCTGCGTAATAGACTGTGTCGGCTGACAAGGTTGATGAAAAGATGAAGACGAACAGCAAAGCTGCCGTCATAACGGATAATGTAATTCTGATGCCTTTCATAACTCACCTCCCAAGTAACTAAAGAGCTTCTCCTTTCAAACATACAACGGGAGAGACATTGCCTCATCCCTTAACTATTAGACGAAGAAGTGTAACTTTTACTGTACCTTCAGCGACTCTTTGAGCGCGTCGAGAAGGGACTTTTTAAGTGTCAGGAAAAACACGCACTTTGTAGTGAAGTTCGTGCCCTCGACTCGGCCTGATCCCGAAAACGAGTTTCTGTCGCCTCCAAAATCGCATAGCATTGCGATAGAAGGCCAATCTTCCTCAAAATGCTCACCTTCAGTACCGATTTCACCATGCGAAAAGGTCTTGGCCTTATAAGCGTCTGCTCCTGACAGATCAAACAACAATGCCATTCCGTTCTGCGAAGTGCAACCTTGGCAATACTCCTCGCCGTTGTAAGAGTCTCGCCCAGCAAAATCGCAAAGAATTCCAACCGCTCCATCGTAAGCGCAACCTTGCGAGTAATACCCATTTGTTGTGTAGATCTCGTTTCCGGCCTTCTCAAGCAAAACACCAATTCCACCGTAAATTGCGCTGCCTTGGCAGAACGAACCTCCCTTGTATTTATCGTTGCCATCGTTTTCGAACAGAATTCCCAAACCGCGATAGAAAGATGAACCTTGCGCACAATATCCAGCATCGTAGCTGTCATCGCCCTTGCAATCTATCAGCAGACCTATTCCACCCGATGCATTCAATGTGCCATCACCTCCGTCAGGGCGGAGTGGATGAAATCCAAGCCCGAATCCCTGTGCAAAAGAGCAGTTGAGTTTGGATTTATCAAGAGCAGGCAGAGATCCTATTGACTTGAAGGTGTCGTTGCCTTTTGTGTCTAACAGAAGTCCTATTCCGCCGGGGCCACCAAATCCGCAACTAAACATACCGGTCGTGTAGCTGTCGTCACCATCTTTATCCCACAGTATGCCGATTCCATACATTCCAGCACCGCAACTGAACTCACCGCCGATGTACTTGTCACGCCCTTCTTCATCAATAAGCAAAGATGCGCCATAGATTCCTGCACCAAGGCCGATTGTCGGGCATTCGTATGTATCCATGCCTTTTCTGTCTATCAATATTGAAATACCAAGCATGCCTCCAACGGTGCGCCCCTCGAACTTAGATGAGGTGTACTTGTCGTTGCCGTCAAAATCAATCACGATGCTGCACGGAATGTTATCTTGGGAAGACGCGCAGAATTCATATTCATCGTTTCCGCCAAGGTCAATTATCAGCGCAGCGGGCTTCTTGTAGATCGTCTTGCCTCGGCCTCCGATTATTACTCTACCCGCGCTGTATTTCTTGCAGAAAAAGACAGAGCCTTCTACACCGTCAAGTTCATCAGGCTTGCCCCATTCGTGCCCGTTTAGCACCTTAGCAATATCATCAAGCACCTGCGGGTCATTAAGTGAAGCGAGCGTCATCAATCCCTCCAGAAGCAGCTTGTGGTCAACCTTGTCTGACTCGCGAAGGGTTGTGGTCACATCAATCCATATTTGAGCCTTGGTCTTTGATAACGCTTTACCGAGCTTTTCGCTTGCGTCATGATTGATGAAGACATTCTCCATCAGACGATGGATTGTTGTCCCAAGCTTGTTAAGGGTGACAAATCTGTCGTTTTTAAACAATGCGCGGTTTGTCGCGATGATCGCATCGTTGCCTGCAAGCTCGACAAGCTCATATATTGTGTTCACCAGTTTGATAGGATCTGTGTCAACCTTGAAAGGCTCTTTCGTGACTTCCTTGTCGTTTCCCCAAAGACGGCCAACAGCGTTCAATATTCCCCGAAGGTCATTTTTATCAGCAAGACCCACAAGCTCATCGCCGATCTTGCCTGCTTCTGGTAGCGCTGATGCCGGATTTGCGGCAACTTTCGAGATCAATCCTGACTTGGATGCTATCGCTTCGTTGTTGTATTGCTCGTTAAAATGTTTCTTGAAGCCCGCATACATATCGGCCATGCCGTTGTCAGACATGATTTTCTCAATAACCGCCGGTATATCAGCGTATCCCTCACCCTCAGCAGAAAGGCATGAGATAGACATCAGCAGTACAAGCAACACTAAGAAACAACGAGCGTGGTTTAGCATACATCACCCCTTGGGCATAGCCCATGCGTCTGTGCATCAGAATTATACCTTTTTCGCGGGCATATAAAGGCATTCTCGCTGATATCTGTGTCAACTGAGCCCGTTTTTTCGATTACGCTCAAGTTTATAGGTGAATATCGCGCAAAGCCTGTTATCCTTATGTATGTAACTGGCGAATTCGGTGCTAAATTACTGACGGGCAAGTAAGAGCATGAATGCATTTCGCTGGCGTTAGAACGCGGTTTGCCGTTCTGACAACCAGTGAGAGTTAGCTTTCTGCTCTTGTTCGACGGTTCAATTGTTGCCTGTTCGCGAAAAAATTGCTTGACTGTTAGCGTTATTCTGCTATAAAGGCGGTTTCTATCGCAATTCTCGGGAGGAAAGCAATGAGAAAGCTTCTGGCCGTGTTTGCTTTTTCGTTAGTTGTGTGTTGCGCTGCGGTTGCTTGGGCTGAGACCCTTACTCCACAAGAGAAGGACATGCCTATCGTCGAGCGCACGCAAATCCGTCTTCTGATTGAGGATCTCGGCAATTACAAGGATGCACAAGTTAAGGCGATGGATAAGCTCGTCGCGATCGGCAATCCAGCGGTTCCGATTCTTCTTCGGTACATAGATAAATCAGGCGAGACTGTGAAAGGCAACATCTGCATGGTGCTTGGTCGCATTGGTGCGCTTGATGCAATTCCTGCAATTGGAGGCCTTTTTGGCGACAGCTCAATTTATGTTCGCTATATGGCAAAAGAGGGTCTGCGCACCTTAGCTCATGCAAATGGTGGTGCTTGCATTGGTGATGTGATCTCGTTCTTGCGTGATCGCTTAAAAGACCCAGATGAAAATGTCCGTTCGCTTTCGGTCGAAGTTCTTGTTGACCTTAATCCCGTTGATTTCTGGGAAGACCTTCTTCCGCTTCTTGGCGATTCCAATTGGAAGGTGAGAGCTGATGCTGTCAAGGCTCTTGGTGGTATCTCCACACTGACAAATCCCGAACAGCATACTACGATCTGCAATGCTTTAGCTCCACTTTTCAGTGATTCAAGCTGGGAAGTCAAGCGCTCGGTCGCAATCGCAGCGGGGTTTTATATCGCCCGTTCCACAATGTATGTGATGGTAAATGAAGACGAGCAGGGCAATTTTACCGGTCTTAAGCCGAGTGAGAACCTGCCGGTTTTAGCTAATCTTGTCGAAAAGACTGTAACACTTCTGAAGGATGAGTCCGCGCCTGTTCGCGCCTCTGCTGCTTATGCACTAAGCCATTTCTGGGCAGAAAAGGCAAAGGACATGGCAGAAAATGTTATGTCAAGTCTTATCGCAGCACTTGATGATGCCGATCCTGAAGTCCGCATGGCTTCCGCCACCGCTCTTGGCCGTGTCGGCGACAAGAACGCGGTTGGTGCATTGGTTGCACATCTTGAGGAAAAGGTCCCCCTTGTTCTCACAGTTATTATCGAAGCCCTGCGCAATCGCACCTTGCTTGATTTCGGATTCCCGCTCTATGATATTCTTGATGAGACAACCGAGAATCCTATTGATACCATTGAGAAGTACCGCGAAGCCATGAAAGAGATCGAAGCCAAGCGCGAGGAAGCTATCAACAAGTGGAAGGCTTGGTGGGAAGATAACAAAGACAATTTCGAGGTAAATCAGACAATCCGCTAACGCAAATTTGCATGCTTATCGGGTGGAGGCACAGTCCTCCACCCGTATAATATGCGGAGGTGGGCGATTCGACTACTAATGTATGGTAACTCTGACAAGGGTATGAAACGCCCTGGCAACGAAGACAGCTACTACTGCAGCGAAGATGAGGGCATCGCAATTGTTGCGGATGGAATGGGCGGTCATGCCTCAGGTGAGGTCGCGAGTGCTCTTGCTGTTCGAATCATTCGCGAATATGTTCTCAGCGCAATTGATAACTGTGATGGTCGCAACCCGAATGCGCAAATTGACCCTGACTGGTTATGCAGAGTCCTTGCCAACGCGATATCAGAAGCCAATAATGTCATATATAGCAAAAGTGGTGCATCGTTTGATTCTGCTTCTCGAATGGGGACAACCATCACTTCTTTTGTGAAATGCAACGACGCTGCAGCACTTGCCCATGTGGGTGACAGCAGAATTTACTTGTTCAGAAACGGTAAGCTATTTCCACTCACTCAAGACCATTCCCTTGTTAATGAGCAGGTTCGTGCAAACCTGATTACTGCCGAAGAAGCGCGCACAAGTGTATATCGTCATATTGTTACCCGCGCACTTGGAATGAAGGACTCCGTAGAATCTGATACGCAATCTATCTTCCTGCTCGACGGTGACAGAATCATGTTGTGTACTGATGGTCTATTTGACCTTGTCGAAGACTCAGTAATAAAATCAGTGCTTGAAAGCTCTGGCGATAATCTTAAGTCAGCAGTTCACAGACTTATCAGCATTGCCAATGAACGGGGCGGAGACGATAACATTACGATCGCGCTTGTTAGGCTTGTTGCCGATGAGAAATTAGGGGGCATAAACGACTCTGACGATAAGACTCAGATGTTCGAAGTGAATTGATGCCTGCCATGCACTTAGAATCATAAGGACATTGGATAACGCCACAATGAGCATCGCTGTCGGTCTGCTTTGTTCTTGCTGTCACGAAATTTCACAAGCTTTTCGCCCAGAAATTTCGCAGATTCACGAACTCCGTGTGAAAATGCACAATTTCGGCGCAAATCGCGTCATTATTGTATAGTACCGGTGTTTGGTATGGCGGCATCAGCAGCGAGGTGCCTATTATCGGCTTCGATACAGATGATACTTGCAGCGTAAGTCTTTCCCCATTGACATCTTTGCATTAGGCTGTGTGGAAACAGCCATTGAAATTCGGAGGTATTGATATATGGATGAAAACCGTTCAAGAATTGCATTGTTTGTTGACTATGAGGATGTCTGTTCAGCGCTGAAAGGCGAAGATCAGAATTACCCGCGACCGGCTGATATCCTTCGCCCGTTGCTTGACGAGTTCACACCTCACGGAGATATTGTATATCGGTTTGCTTATGCTGAATGGGCGAAAATGCCGCCGGATACCGTCGTGCTGATCGAATCCCTTGGCTTCACTCCGGTGTACCTTCTCAACAATGCGCATTACAAGCGTCCGACAGCAGAGTTCAATGTAATCAACTCTATCCCCGTTGGCATTGCGCTTGATGCGCTGAATCTCTGCATCACGAACACAACAATTGACATGTTCGTATTTGTCGCTGCAGATCGCGAGTATTTCGAGGTGATTGACCGTATTCGTCAGAACGACGCAAAAGTGATTCTTGCGGCCTTTGAACGCTCGATTTCCGAGGAAGTGGCAGAGATCGCCGGTGTTGAGACGGTGTATCTTGAGAACATACTTGGAACACCGAAATCTGTCGCCCCTTCCGCCGAAAGGCGTGTTGACTGGGCTCCGTTTATTCGCCTCCTTCTTTCCCTCGAACTTCGTTACGGATATGTTGGATACCGGGGTTTGAAAGAGAAGCTCGACGCGTCGGTAGGCTGCGGTGGCTCGGAAAACGAGAAACGCCATTTTATGGATATGGCCACTCAGCAGGAGATTATCACGCTCGAAAAGATGAACAACCCGAAGAATCCCGAGTTTCCGCTTACTGTCTGCCGTCTTAATCGGCGTCATCCGATCGTGCAGTCAATATTGCGAAATTCGCTAAAGCTTGAATAGCCTCTAAAGGTGGCTTTAATATGAATGACTACGCGGGGCGATGGCCGTCCCGCGTGGTCTTTGTCTATTTGTAAATTCGCGCATGTGCGCATAGACGAAAGAAGTATATGGCTCTTGAGATCACACCCCGCAGCGAGGACTATTCCCGCTGGTACACTGATGTAATTGCTGCCGGAAAACTGGCCGACTACGCGCCGGTGAAAGGTTGCATGGTCATTCGTCCCAATGGCTTCACAGTCTGGGAAAACATACAAAGAACCCTTGACGCGATGTTCAAGGAAACAGGACACGAGAACGCGTATTTCCCCCTGCTTATTCCTGAATCGTTTTTCAAAAAAGAGGCCGAGCATGTCGAGGGTTTTGCTCCTGAGTGCGCAGTTGTAACTCATGGAGGTGGCGAAAAGCTCGAAGAACCTCTATTCCTTCGCCCCACATCCGAGACAATTATCTGGGATATGTACCGCCGTTGGATACAGTCTTATCGCGATCTGCCGATTCTGATAAACCAGTGGTGCAACATTATCCGTTGGGAGATGCGCACAAGGTTGTTCTTGCGCACAACTGAATTTCTCTGGCAGGAAGGCCACACGGCACATGCATCTGAATCCGAAGCCCGCGAAGAAGTTATGAAGATCCTCGAAATCTACAAGAGATTTGCAGAGGACATTCTCGCTGTTCCTGTGCTTGCAGGCAGAAAAACGGATGCCGAGAAGTTCGCTGGCGCGGTTGAGACTTACTCAATTGAAGCTATGATGCAAGATGGCAAGGCTCTGCAGTCTGGTACCTCGCACTATCTCGGGCAGAACTTCGCAAAAGCATTTAATGTCACTTACCTTGCCGAAGACGGTGAGCTTAAGCATGTTTATGCAACCTCATGGGGTGTATCCACGCGTCTTATCGGTGCAATCATAATGACGCATGGGGATGACAACGGCGTAATATTCCCGCCGAAAATCGCACCAATTCAAGTAGTTCTGGTGCCGATCTGGAAGGGCGAGGGCGAACGCGACATACTGCTTTCAACGGCAGACAATCTCGCCTCAGAGATTCGCAATGTTGCCACTTTGCGCATTGATAAGCGCGATAATATTCGTCCTGGCGCGAAGTTCTTCGAATGGGAAAAGCAGGGTGTTCCGCTTCGCATCGAACTTGGCCCCCGTGATTACGAGGCAAAGCAAGTTGTCGCTACATGCCGTCATTCGCGTGAAAAGTTTGTGATCCCCTTTGATTCGATTAGCGTGGAAATTCCCAAAATCCTCGATAAAATTCAAAAAGAGCTGTTCGAACGGGCACTTGATTTTCGCACAAAGAACTCTATTCCTGTGGAAAATCTCGAAAGCCTAAAGCAACTCGTTGACGGGCCCGGCGGTTTTGCGATGGCGCATTGGTGCGGTTCACCCAAGTGTGAGGCTTTTGTTAAGGAGCAGACCAAAGCGACCATTCGAAATGTACCGATCAATCCTGTTTCCGACCCCGGACCATGCCTATGTTGTGGCGAAAAAGCGGAGTTTCGAGTTCCATTTGCAAAGGCGTATTAGAACATGAAAATGACGAGCCTGAGATTTCTCGACGGACCCGAATCGGGTAGGGTCTTTCAACTGAAAGGGACAGTCTCTGTCGGCAGATATCGTGATAACGATATTGTTTTGAAAACAGAGCATGTATCCCGACACCATGCCCGCATCGTCGTAAACGGCGAGCAGGTCGTCGTGCAAGACTTAGGCAGTAAAAATGGCACCTTTGTGAACGGGCAGAAAGTGAGCATGCTTGTCTTAATGCCCGGCGACAGTGTTTCATTTGGTAATGTGAACGCTGAGCTTTTTGAAACCGACGAACCTACCGAACGAATTATTACCGAAAAGGTAGTAGGAGTCCATACAAAGGACTGGATACCTGACAAGGGTTTTGCAGGTTTTACCGAGCTTACCGAGATATCTCGCCATCCAACTGGCACGCTGTTTACCGGTACCGCAAACCAGTACGGCAAGGCTGATGTTTTTGCGTATCTTCCGCGCCTTTCATTCGCTACCGCCTTTAAACAATATGCGCAGGACTTCGCGCGGAAGCGCTCTAACATCGCCATTACTGGATTGCCCAAGATAATTGATGTCGGTCTGCACAATGGTGTTCTTTATGTGGTAACTTCATGCGGAGTAGGGCGCTCTTTAACCGAAATGGTCTCTGCGGGTCGTTTTCTAACGGTACCAGAGTCCACCTCGATTCTTGCAAAGGCCGTCGGTATCTTCAGCGAGCTTCATTCTTTGGGGATGAGCCACGGAGCAATAACACCGGAAAACTTGCTATATTCACCAAAAACCGGTATCAATCTCTCTTTGTTTGGCATTATAACCTCTGAAGCTGAGGCAGATCGGCGTGATTTCAATCCCATGCTCGCGGATGTGCGCGGTTTATGCGCAGCGGTTGTCTTTGGCTTGTTTGGTAAATTGCCGCTCGATCGGCATACCTTTCATCACCAGATTGAGGATTCTGGTGTAATGCCAAAGCCTGATGAGGTTTTTCCTGAAGCACTGTATTATGTGCTTTTGAAGGGACTTTCAAAAGAGGGGCGGCTTGTGTATAGCGCTCCCGCCGAGTTCCGTACAGACATCTACGACATCGAACGCGGAGATTATGACCGAGTCATGTCGCGAATGTCGTTGAATAGTTAGGGAACAAAATTGTTTTTTTCCTGTCAAACTTCGTGTGAGCGGTGTTGGACCGTTGCTTATCGTCCTTCTTTCACCGTTCACAAGTCTGACTGCATTATAGGGGTGTCAATATGAACAAAGTAAGGCATATCTTGCTGGCTGCATTAGCGCTTTGCCTGTTGAGCGCGTTTAGTGCATCTGCCGAGGTTGAGATATTCAAGCTCAAAGACGGCGTTACTGTCAAGTGCGAAATTCAATATGTAACAGCCGATTCGATTGTAATCAGTCAATGGCTGAGCCAGACCGGCACTCAGAAGAAAGACATGACCTACACTTGGGATACGCTGTCTGACGAAAGCGCTACTTACCTTAAGCGTAAGTATGGAGTGCCTGATGTAAAGGCAGAAGGTGAATCCCGGTTCATGCGTTCTGGCAAGCGCATTACGATTATTGGCGCAAAGCCGTACGAAGGTTTTATGATTGAGGAGGAAAACACTCCGAAGTTCATTTACCTTTATACCGAAGGTGGCAAGCGAATCCCGATACCTCGCGACCAGATTGAAAACATTGAAGATATCATCGTTGATCTTCGGAATTGCCTACCACCACAGAAGCTTTACGACATGGCGTTGGAAGAGCATTATCCTATATCTCCCCGCGACCATTTTGAGATCGCCCGTTATTGTGAAAAGATCGGCGCGGTCAAGCGTGCAATCGTGCATTACAAAAAGGCGATTGATGGCGATGTGAGGTTTTCGTTTATTGTCGGCGGTAAGATTGACGACCTTAATTCCCATTACCGCGAGAATTTTGCCTCTGCTCTTCTTGAGGAAGCCAAAGCACAGTATGACCGCAAAAAGTACATGGAAGCAGCCGCTAAGCTCGCGCAGATCATCGAATACTATCCTGATACACCCGCGGCAAAAGAGGCTCAGGATCTGACCGCGAAAGTGCAAGAAGCTCTCGATATGGTGATTGCGAAAACGATAGTTGATGAGTACTATCGCTCAATTACTAACAAGCTTCGCAAGCGAATTTCTGGCGATGTGCTCGATGGTCAATCAAAACCAGGTTTCCGCATCGTGTTGAAAGACAACCGCGCGATTGAAGGCGAGTTCTGCGACGAAAACGGAAACCCACTTACCCCCACTGGCTTAGGTGGTGAGGCAAAGGCTGATAATGGTGATGACTATGAAGTTGGAGGAAGCCAAGAGTCCAGCGATGCTTACATTTTCATTAAGGACAAGCGTGGCATAATCATTGAGATCCCCAAGAGCGAGATTAAGGAGTACTCTCCTGTCGAGCTTAACAAGAAGACAAAAAAGCCGACCTTTACCGCAGACCACAGGGCGTACTTGAACGGAAAGGACAACGAGCTTAACCGCGAAATTCGTCAGGAACTTTCACTTAAGTACGGTGTTCCTGAACGCGATATCAAGGAGATCTGGCAGAACCGTGCAGTAGAGCGTCGCGACATTAAGGGTAAAGTTCTGCGCGAGAATCTTTCGAAAAAGCAGAGCATAAGCTATGGCAAGGGGACTGTCTTTTCGCCAAAGCTTGCTCGCGAAAATCGCCTCGCGCCAAAGTTTCCCGTTGCGCAGAATCTTGATGAGTACTTTGACTCGTTGTCTTCCTCTGACAAATTCAATGTGCTGATGGGCATGTACGCTGAAAACAGCATGATTATTATAGAAGACAGCGCGAAGATCAAAGAGTGCCCTAAGTGCAAGGGTACCGGCAAGGGTGAAAAAGAAGAGTCTAAGCCGCCTGCTGGAACGAATCCGGGCGAAAGAACTCAACCTGGAACGGTTCGTCAGCTTGGTTGCGATATGTGCCACGGTATAGGGCAGCATCTGAGCTTCAGCTATAAATAATGCCCTAAATTAAACTCAAGCGACAAAGGGCGGCATTTTGCCGCCCTTTTGCAAATCAGCCGCTTCTGCGGTCTTTTTTACAAAACGCCGTATCATTGCCAAGCAACGGCGCAAGCCTTCGAAAGAGGTGAGAAGTAATGAACACAAACGAACTTCCGCTCGGAATCACCTATGATGATGTCATCATACTGCCCAACTACAGCGAGATATTGCCCGCAGATGCTGACACAACAACATATCTCACTCCAACCATTAAGCTCGGTATTCCTCTTGTTTCCGCTGCAATGGATACTGTAACTGAAGCACGGCTTGCAGTCGCCTTGGCACAAGAAGGCGGTATAGGAATCATACATAAAAATCTAAGCCCAGAGCACCAAGCAATAGAGGTCATCGAGGTTAAGCGTTCGGCAAATGGCATTATTGAAGATCCTGTGACCTTGCCACCTGAAGCCCCTGTTCGCGAAGCAAGAGAGGCAATGGCGAAGTTCAACATCAGCGGTATACCAATCTCTATGCCGGATGGCAAGGTCGTGGGTATTGTGACGCGCCGTGATCTTAACTTCGAAGAAAATGCCGAGCTTAAAATTGAGCGGATCATGACAAAACGCCTTATCACAGCACCGGTCGGCACAACCCTTGATGAAGCACGCAAAATACTAACGCAAAACAAGGTCGAAAAGCTTATTCTCGTTTGCGAAAACGGCAGACTGGGTGGCCTGATTACAATGAAAGATATCACCAAGCTTGAGCAATTCCCCCGAGCTGCCCGCGATGAAAGAGGTCGCCTTTTGGTCGGTGCCGCCGTCAGTGTATTTGATTTCGAACGAGCAAAAAAACTCGTCGAAGCAGGTGTGGATGTGCTTGTGGTTGATACTGCTCATGGTCATAGTAAAAGAGTGGGCGAGACAGTTGCACGGCTAAAAGAACTCTATCCCAACATGAGCATTGTTGCGGGCAATGTCGCAACAGGCGATGCGGCTGACTATCTTATTCAAGCTGGTGCCGATGCAATAAAAGTAGGAATCGGGCCAGGTTCAATTTGCACCACTCGGGTAATCGCAGGTATTGGCGTGCCACAACTCTCGGCAGTTTGCGAATGTGTTAAAGCAGCGCGCGATCGTGTACCAATCATCGCGGACGGTGGTATAAAGTACTCAGGTGATATCGTTAAGGCTCTCGCAGCTGGAGCTTCTTCGGTGATGATTGGTTCGTTATTCGCTGGCACAGACGAAAGTCCGGGCGAAATTATCTATTATCGTGGCCGATCCTTCAAAGCGTATCGAGGAATGGGCTCGCTTGGTGCAATGGTGCAAGGAAGCGCTGACAGATACTCACAAGGTGGCAAACCATCAGATAAGCTTGTACCAGAAGGAATAGAGGGGCGTACACCCGCAAAAGGCGCACTTGCAGATTATGTTTATCAGCTTGTTGGTGGGCTTCGGGCTGGCATGGGCTATGTAGGGGCAGCAAACCTAAAACAACTCCGCGAAAACGCCCGATTTATGCAGATCACATACGCTGGTCTTGTGGAAGCGCATCCACACGATATTTCTATAACCAAGGCGGCTCCAAACTATCGGCAAGAAAGCTCTGGCTACGAAAACGGTATGTGACGCCCTGCATTCTGTCTATCTCTTAAGCCTTGTGTTTGTTTTTCGTCGCAATTGCCTTACACTTATGCCTATGAGGGTATTTGTTGGCGCATTTCTTCTATGTCTCGTGCTTTTCACAACAACGGGTTGTGGAGCCTCTTCGCTTGGCGAAATTCGCAACGCTGGCCTGTCGCCAGATGGCAAGCTCTTCGCGGTAGTTCATCGTCATTATACAAAGCTAATCCTCACGATATCTGACCTTGAACGAAAAGACACAATTCAATTCGAGGTCAGCTCGCCTTCTCTCTGTTTCCTCAATGAGTTACTTGTTGTAGAACGAGTACTTTCAGGCGTTCGTCGTGTTGTTGCCTACAAGATTGGCGAATTCAAAGAGCCTCTTTTCTGCTCTGCTTCAATCTCGTTTAACCCTTGTGTTGTAAGCGGGAGAATCTACTACACCGCACTTGTCAATGGGTTCAGGCAGATTCACTCGGTATCTCCCTCTGATTGGCGCGAGTCTCCCTACACCGACGATGGCCGCGACTATCCAGCATTTGTGGTTCTACCAGAAGGCGATGCAATCCTTGCTGTTTCACGGCAGACTCAAGATAGCCAGTCCTTTATGAGCAGGCATTTGACAGGGCTGAAGTTCTTGCCCGATCGCCACAGTGTGTATTCAGTTGGACTCGAAACACCTGACCGCCTTGCAGAATCACCGATAAAGGTTGATATCGAGTACTTTGATGTGGGAGGCGGAACGGCATTGATACTTCAAAATGCTCTTCTGCCCGTTGGCGGATCGCTTCTTGTTGATAAAGAGCTTAATCACATTGCTATTGGGGATAGTGATAAATATGCATTTTTCTCAATTTCATTGAGTCGCTTTCGCAAGCCAAAAGCAAGCTCGAAACCTGTCAATCTGCCGCAGATTGAGATTTCAAGTATCCTGCCTCGCTCTTCTGGTTTTTTCCTGTCATCAAAGACCGGCATATATTCATGGGATTGCAGAAAAGACCCTGTTCGCGATTGCGGTGCATATCCCTTCGAGATTGGCCGTATCTTCGATCGTTCTGATTTTGGATACATTGCATCCCTTGCAACAACTGGCCTTCCTGCCCGCCATCTTGCCCTTATTGAGCCTGATGCCTACAAGTTGATGCCACTTCAGAAGACACATGCAAGCGAAATTGCGGAATTTCTTGAATCGAAACGCATGTATTCTCAAGCCGCTATTGTAAGATCTCAGGAGTTGCCAGAAAGCACACCATCCTTTTCTCATCAGGAATCAACACACTTTGCGCCATTACTCGGCCTTCTCGATTCTGCTGAAGTCGAGTTTGCAGAAGGCAACCCAGAAGCAGCAATCGAGATATACGCAAAGCATGGGTCGCAATATGCGATGAGAATTGGCGAGATATATCTATCATCTCTCTCGAACCGCGATGCAGCGCTAATCTGGTTCTCCAAAATTTCTGACAAGCGTTTGAGACTTCGTGTTGACATGTTTCTCGACATACTCACTGATCCTTCTGACAAATTCCGTACATCTTACTACGACGCGCACTCAGCCCGATGCAGGGGCGATTACGCAACGGCAAGAAAGCTCGGTGCGCAGTATTTGAAGAAGATGGATGAGCGCACTTTCGACCCTGACTTGATTCGCTTTCTCATTGAGCGTGCATCTTACGAGGGTGACACTCAAGCAGTCAAGGGCTTTATCGAGTTGTGTTCAAAGGTTGGCATGAAAAGCAGGTTCAAGATTGAGACTGCCGAGCTAATCTCTGACCACCTATTCGAATCTAAGCGCAGTGAAGAAGCGATTTCATCTCTTCTGAATCTATGCTCTCTTGAACCAGAGAAGTCGTATGATTACGCGAACAGGGCTATCGCAATATGCCTTGAAAGCGGAAAAGGTGCTAAAGAAGCTCTGCAGGCAACAGATATCTTGCTTAAATATAAACTTGAGCCTGAAGAAGTGCTGCGAATTCGTGTTCAGAGAATGGTCATAGGTTCGTTGTTTGCACGAGATCAACGAACTGTGCTTGAAGAATCCAGTTATCTTGCATGGGGAGCTTTTGATAATTCACTTTTTGCTGCGCAAGCTGGTACGTTGTCTGTTCTTATGTGCGACAACTTCTCCATGGCAGATGGCAACGCTGTATTAGAGCGCTTTGTCAGGAACCCGCGTGTTTCTGTGCAATCAGCAGTACCGGTCGTTGCTGATGTTGCCTTTCGAAGTGCAGTTATGCGGTTGCCGCAGAAGTGCTATGAATTAGGTGTACCTGAGCTTCCCGACTGGTTCCGAATCCGCTGCCGGATTCTACGATCGTTGACCGAACTGAGTGAGGGGTTGCCGAAAAATGCACTTATGTTGCTTTCTGAAGGCGCATGTGACCCCGAATCTCTTGCTGCTGAGTTTGCCAATAAAGAGTACTCGGAATTAGGCGAAAGGATACGCTCAATCGCCTCTATTATAGCTTCTGCAACACCCCCTCTTGATCAGACAGTAAGCAAAGCTGCACCGGTTCAAGTTGGCCTGCTGTTTTTCGGCACACCGCAGCTCAACTGGTTACCGGTAAGAATGTTTGATTTCGAAAACTCAACCGAGCTTCCTTTTCTGCGTGCGTTAATCGCGCATCGTAACTGCGACCCGCGCTTGGTGGAGAATATTGTGCTGAATGACATCATTTGCGGAAATGCGGTTTCCCACGCATTCTTCTCTTCTTATGCTGACGACATCCTTCCACAGCAAGATGAGTTGCAAGCCTTTTGCTCGATTATCTCATCTGCCGATTGGCCTTCTTTATCTTGTGCTTTATCAAAATACCCGCAATCAGCTTGGACCGAACCTCTATGGTCGCTGTTCGCATCTGTGGGCATAGAGAAGGGCGAGTCAAGAACCGTTGCGGATAAGGCTGAGATGGGGATAAAATCTTCGCACGATGGCGTGTGGGCAGCCGCGCATGACGCTGCATGCATGGCTCTTTTTGAGCTTGGAGATAAACAAAAGCTCAAGAAATACGCTGAGCAACTTGCCCTTGTAAAAGGTTATGCAGGCTCGTTTGCTAAATCAAGGCAGTTTGCCGAGTTGATGGCTGAAACATCAGAGGAGAAGGGTGACGAAGAGCAGCGCAAACACTGGCTTGCCGAAGTGTTCTCGCGAGGCGGTTTCATCTCAATGCCCGATGCTGAGCTTGCTGCGTGGCTCGAAAAGAACAAGGGAGTATTTGAGCTATTCGCTAAAAATGACGCGACAGCGGCAGCTTACTTTATCTTCATGCGAGCGGACGGAATGAGAGGCGTGCTGCTCGAAGCATGTGGTGAAGAGCGCGAGAAAGTCGAAAAAGAGCTTGAGTATTGGCTTCCCGTTGAAAATGATGAGGACGATGCTGTTGACACAGAGCATCAACAACCTGATTTGAACAAGTAAAATTTTGCTTCCTTAGAACTGCTTTGCATTTGATCGCTTATCCCTATTAAAAGAAAAACCCGCCGTAAGGCGGGTTCGGCATCAAAATGCCAGTGGGGGGAGTTCCATTATGCTGTGCTATTCAAACAAGTAAGAGCGCAGCTTGATAAACGGAGGCAGTTGAGAATTTGCCCAATCACGAAGCAAGTTCGAATCGAGCCTCATGAAATCCATTCCACCTGAAGACAGGTATCCGACCATTGGCTCAAATCCGCTTGGGTCACCAAGAACAAAGCGAGATATCGCTGCAAGCTTGCGACATCTGGGGTCGGGGTCCTTGTCGCTTTCGGCCAGCTTGGCAATTACAAACTCTTTGTTTGAGCCAAGCAGCGCGAGGCCGATAGATGCACCAGCCCGAACTATAGGATTGCCTTCTTTTGTCGGTGAAAGCATTTCGCAAAGTGATTCGATTGCAGATGAAGAACCAAGCAAACCGCATGCAACCGCGGCGTTTAGGCGCGTAAGGGCGTCAGCACTCTTTGTCATGATATCGCTAAGCTCAGGTAGATAGGATTCGTCGCCAGAGAATCCAAGGCCAAGGCAAGCAGCCTCGCGCACCTGTTTTGAGTTCGAGTTCAGCAAGGTTGTTAAAACCTCAAGAAACGCCCGATCGCCCGAAAGGCCAATTGCAAGTGCTGCAAACGAAAGAAAATTCTCGTCATCTGTTTTCGACATCTGGCGACGAAGCTCAATCATAAACGCGCGGGTAGGATTCATTCTGCTCATTGCAAGCGCAGCGCATCCCCTTAGATAGTTGCCATCGGCTGAACGGGCAAGCTTGTCATCCGTCATTATCGAATAAAGAGCTGGCAACGCACCACGCTCGCCTAAAAGTGAGAGCGCAAAGCACGCGTTTACGCGAAGATCAATATTGGTTTCGCGCTGAAGAATGCCGATAAGGCTCTCTAAAACACCTGGACAGCGAATCATACCAAGTGAAAACACGGCTGCTGACTTGACCGCTGGGCTCTTGTCGCTATTGAGAAGCTCTAAAAGAGGCTCGCGATAGGGAAGGCCACCCAAAAGACAAAGCGAAATTGATGCAGAAGTAGAGGCGATAACTGCGCCTTTATCTCGCTCGTTAACGCGAAGCCTGCTCTTGAGAAAAACAAGCGGGCGGTCTGAATTGAGCATTCCAAGCCCGACTGAAGCCAATGCGCATGTGCGTTCAGAATTATCATCAGCAGGTTTTACGCTGGCGAATTTCTGAAGTGTCAACACAGACCTTTTCATGTCATTGCTGTCGCGAACCATTCCGAGCGATATCAAAGCGACCTCAGATATAATCTGGGAGTCAGAATTAGCAGATGTTTCAAGCAAACTGATGCTGCCTGGAACAAAGCCCTTTGCCAAAATCGGGAGCAGAGCTGCGGCTGCGCCTTCCTTACCTTGCGAGCGAAGGTCGCGCAGGTTTACAGCAAATGTTGGTAGAGCAGTGACAATGTCATTGGCTTCGACTTTCCGCGCACATGACTCAACAATTTCAGAATAGCGAAGCAGTTCTTGGTCTTCTGCTATGATTGAATTCGATTTAAGATCACGCCCCATCAAACGAAGTCCGGCGGCTGCGCATGCACGAACATCAAAATTGGGATCATACAGCATCGCGTTTAACACAGACTCAGAACGCGAAGTACCGAGATAGCCAAGAGATAGCGCGATATTACATCGGTTATTTACAATATTCTCGTGCATTGCCAGACGGCTCAGCTCTCGTTCAATTTCCTGAATCTCGCCCTTGTATCCTTGCTTGGTCTCTGAACCAAGGCTCCGCTTACCAATTTCCGACAATGCCCATGTGCAAGCAATACGAAGGGCTTGCGAGCTTCCATTTTCGCGTAAGTATTGCTGAATTACCCGGGCCCCAGCCTCTTCGGAAAGAAGGCCAAGAGCAGTTGCAAGATTTGTGCGGACGCGTGGATCTCTATCTGCAAGGTTCTCAAGAACCTCAGGCAAAGCGCGCGGGTCTGCGAGATGGGAAAGTGCGGCGAGAAATGCGGAACGCACATATGGATCGCGCGCTCTTTCACCTGATTTGAATACTTCGACTATCTTTGGAAGATACTCAAGGCCACCAAGCTTGCCGAGGGAAACCGCGCATGCAGCTTTAAGAAGTATATCGTCAGAATCAAGTGCAGAGGCGAGATACGGGATACCGTCAGTTAGTCCTATCTCGCCCAATGCATATGCAGCAAAGCCGCGGAGGTTTTGGCGGCGAACCCCACCAGGAAGCAAGGCCGCATTTGGCGTGGATGTTCCATCAACAAGTTCGCCAACCATTTTTATGACACTTGGCCCCATACGACGAAGTTCATGTATCGCCGATGTGCGCACCACTTCCTCGCATTCGCCACGATAGCCGACAAGTACAAGCAGACGAACAACATCATCGCGGTTTGCTATACGGCCGGTATAGATGTACTCGCGTGGTGTGATAAGATAATTCGCATTGTCAATCCACCAAGCGGAGAAATTGCGTGCTTGGCTTTCGCGCTCGGCATACAAGGAACCCCGAGAGAAGTCATCATCTCCCGGGCTGACAGTCTTCTTCGGGGTATCTTCACCGATGACGAACGGTAAGAACACCCCGACGAGCAGTACGATAAGTATGAAGCGGACAGTTTTGCTTAGCATCTATGTATCATAACGCTAAAAGTGAAAAAAAGTTACAGGTGCTATAATGTAAGGCATGAAGTTTCTGCGGAAAACGCTCTGCACCCTCATTATATCATACTCGGTTTGCACGATGTTGCACTTTGCAACGCCGTTCGAGGCGTATTGCGAGCAAGCCCAGATTTCATTCGCGAAGAGCTTTGAGTCAGCATTGGTAAAAAGAGTCGAATACTTCGCAAATCACGAGTCCAAGGAAGTCTGGAAGCCTGCCGTTGAATTTGCCTCTTCTTCTTCAAATCCTGAGATCAGGGCGATTTTCGCTCGTGCTTTACGCTCTAAATATGCCTATGAGACGGTCAGAAGAATTGCGCTGTCCAACCCGCACCAACATATTCAATCAGCCCAACTCTTTGTTGAATTTGCGCTTGAGACCTGCGATCTTGAGCTTTTGTTTGCCTTTGGTTCTGATCAAGTTGTTCCTGAAATGCTGAAGCAGTTTGCAGCAAGCAAACCTGAATCACAAGCTTCAGCGATTGAGCGATTGTGCCGCTCAAATGTGCCAAAACCTTTAGTCGGTCTTGCTGGTCATTTCGCAATGAACTCTGGCAGCGAAAGGGCATCAGACCTTGCTGCGATGGTTCGCTTTATGAACGATGTGGATGCGGGAGACCGGTTCCTCTCAATCTGTGTACATCCGCCTACGAGAAAGGGTTATCTGCTCGACGAGTTCGCCAAGAAACTCGCATCATTCGAAGATGAGAATGTAGTCTCGCGGCTTAAATATGCAATTCAGCCCGAAAACGGCGCTACGATAATTTGGAGACAATACGCGCTTAGAGCTTTGCTTGAGAAAGGTGTTAATGATATTGATCTGAGATTTGTTCTTAACCACTTCATCCCATTGCTGCCTGAGCTTGACGAACCTGTTTCCAAAATGATCTCCGCCCAAAAGCCGCCCCTACCACAGCTTTCGGATTTCATTCGCAAATCAAAGACAGAATCAGATAAAAGGGATGTGCCGTTCCCTGCACATTGCCTTCTTGCCTATGTAATGGTACATCCCGAGTTAGGTATGCACACATTAAGTTTGCTTGACAATAAGGCGATGTCAAAGATTACGGATGAGGCTTATGTCAACACAATGCTAAATGCAGGAATATCCTCGCCGACCTTCAAGCGCTTACCCGTGCTTATGTCTGAAAGTCAATGGTCACTGTTTGTCGCACGCTTTTCTCAAAGGAAAGAAGAAGTTTCACCCAAATTCGCTACCATTGTGGCCCGAAGTGCAATCCAGTCCAGCAGAATCTCGTACGACTCCTTCTGCTCACTGCTCGAAATCTGCGAGAATAGGTTCCCAGAAGCTTCTGAACTGCTTAGGGAGTCGCTCGATAGCGCGATTGTAAGCGAAAGAGTAGGCAGCCTCGAATACTCGTATTACCGGTGGGCTCTTGTTCACATAGCGCGAAAAGGGAGCACTGTATCTGATAATCTGAAAGAGAGCCTCTTCTTAGCGTTTCTATCCTGTGGTGACGAGCGGATTTCAGAAATTCTCGAAGGCTTTTCGCCTGATATTAGCCTGCTAAGGGGTGCAAAAGTCTGTCCGCTTGCTTTTTCAGACAGAAAGTACGGCGAATGGCTAAGAAATGCAGCTTTTACAAACATAAACTCTGGCACCTATACGAATGCCCTTACAACTCTTGATGATGTTCAGGCGTTCTACGGTAAAACAAGGCAGCTTGCTCAGGCAGGTGACTACTCATTGCATCAATCTGGATTGGATCTGATTCTATGGCAGGACTATGGGAAGGGGCTGGGCAGGATGCTATGTGAGATTTTCGCGCAGAACGCGAAAAACATCTCCTTAGATCTAATAAATGATCAGCTTCTTATCGCTCTGGATGGCGATAAACCAAGGGCTTCCGATGATTCGGCTGCTTCTGTAAAATCGCTTAATCGGGGTAGATGGGCGGTCAATATAGACCTAAAAGCACGACAGTTTTTCGACTCTGATAAGGACGGAATTCCAGACGATATCGAAATCAATGTATTGGGTACAGACCCGGCTTCGCAGGACTCTGACAAAGATGGGTTGCTTGACGGTCATGATCCCGATCCTCTTGTTGCCGGCAACTCCCTACTTCCAATTCGCTTGTATGCGGCAATTAAGGATGGGTTTGTCTTTCCGGGTTCTCTCTCCGTATCAGGCCTTATCCACCGTCACAGAAGTGACTCCATTTCATCACTGTTAGCTTCATTCGACCTACCCACCTATTCTTTGTCAAATGATGAAAAGAGCATCATATTTCGCATGACAGATTGCCGCTTCATAAAGAGCATAACTGTCGAAGAATCGAGATTCAGCGTAGTGCCCAATTAGCATTTGGCTTGTCTGGAGTGTCAAAAACTTGACCAATAATTCTTGAAACGGTATATTATGCTTAACATGATTAAGATTGTGTCTGTTTTCGTCTTGATAGCGTTGCTTATGCTTTGCTCTTGCGACCCGGGCAAAGTTGTTAAGCTCGACAGACCGTCGTCGCACAACTACGCCGGCAAGCCGCCAAAAGACCTGAGTCTTCGCGATTACTCTCGCGTTATTTTTGGCAAATTTCAGGTCTTTGAGGGTGTTGATGCGGGTAACCTTCCTGTTGATTTTCCGCAAGCGATATACAACAAACTCAACTTCTACCATCCTCGCGCTTTTGATGATGTTCGTCTTTGGCAATTCGACAAACCCGGTTTGTTCGTAACAGGATTTATTGTCGAGTGCAACTCGTCAGGAAAATCGAGAAGGCTCTCACCAAACCCGACAGGAACAGCGGTACTTGGTGTCGAAATAGTGCTTCAAGACAACATATCTGGCCGCGAGATTACTCGGTTTTCGTACCGCTATCCTTACTTTCGCCCCAATATGACTTTCGAGGATCTTGTCAATGATGTCGCGCGCGATGTCGCAGGCTTTCTTGCTGACGCTCGTAAGCATTAGCCTGATACCTGCGTTGCTTGGGTGCAATCCGGGTGGAAGGTATGTCGAGACAAGCGAAGTCTCACCAGTTTCTGAGTTTTTCTCTGACACTGACTTTAAAATTCTCGTATCAGGCATCGCATCCTCGCTTCGCGATGGCCTAACTGCCTTGCCTGGACGAACTCTGATGTTCTACCCAATTGCAAACCGCACCTCAGACAGAATAGACATGGTTGCGCTGACAGATTCGATAGCTACTGAGATATCTTCTGGCGGTGGCTTTAACATTGTGAACTTTGCCCTGCGCGAGGAGATACGCGGCAACCTATCAGCTTATGAAGATATCGTTGCACAACGGGAATACGGGCGTGAGATTGGTGCAGACTACATTGTTACAGGAAGACTTAGCCTCATCCTCTCTCAGACAGATAAAAATGAACAAATGCGTTCATATATGCTCACCGTCTATGCAACAGATGCTGCAACAGGAGTTATCGTTACAGCCGTCGAGCGAAGAATGAAGAAGGCGGTGGGGCGTTCGCGATTCGTGATTTGACATCGCGCATTTACTTTTGGATAACACTGCATATCAACAAGGTTGTGTATGACCTTCAAAGTGCTTATTGTAGATGATGAGCCTACAATATGTGAATTCTTAAGCGACTATCTGGAATCCCTCGGCGGATTCGAAGTTGTCTCATTCAGCAAGGGCGAGCCTGCATTCGAACACATTTACCAACACGGCGCTGACATAGTCTTTCTCGACCATGTCCTTCCCGGAGGGAAAAGTGGCCTTGAACTGCTTGAAAGCAACAAGGACCTTGCTTCGTCAACGATCTTCATCGTGCTGACAGGTTACGCGGATCTTGATAAGGCGCAGAAGGCTATTAGAAACAGCGCAGTTGATTTCATCGAAAAACCTCCTCAGCTTGACACAATAAAAAACGCGCTCGACAGAGCACTTGGCACTCCTGTGTTAAAGCGCAAGGTTGCGATAGAGCGATATGAGAAGACCCCTGTTATAGACAAGATAATTGGTGAGTCGCAAGCGATTACCGATGTCAAGGATAAGATCAGAAAGTTTGCAAAGCAAGACTTCCTCTCAGTTCTGGTATCAGGGGAAAGCGGCACAGGCAAGACTGTAGTCGCTCAGGCAATTCACGAATCTTCGCCACGAGCCAAAGGTCCGATTGTTCTCTTTTCTTGCCGTACCACATCAGAGAATATGGTCGAACCAGAGCTATTGGGTTTTTCTGACAACGTGTATCTTGATTCTCCAGATGCAAAGATCGGCAGTTTTGCAAAGGCAAATAACGGAACGCTTATAATCAAAGAGGTCGGTGAACTGTCGAAAAAGGTGCAAACTCTGCTGCTCGGTTTTATTGACGAAAAGCGATTCACTCCAATTGGAGCCAGCTCGTCATCCGTCTCAGATGCCCGCGTGGTCTGTACAACAAGCGAAGATATTCCGTCAATGGCTCTGCATAAAAAAATGCGCCGCGATCTGGTATTCAGGCTTTTCGAGATTACTATAAATGTTCCTCCTCTGCGTTCCCGTGGACGCGATGTGATTTTGCTTGCTCGTCATTTTCTCGAGCAACACGCGTGTCTTCATTCGCTTCCCATACCTACTCTGCAAAGAAGCGCCGAGAACCTCTTGTCAAAGTACTCTTGGCCCGGTAATGTTCGTGAACTTGAAAACTTGTGTCTTTCGATTGTGATGGAGTTCCCCGGTAAAAAGATCAAGGATGCCGATATGCTTGCCTTGTCGAGCCTTAAGAGCTTTCATCCCACCGAGCAGACCTATGAGGCAGCGAGAAATCAGCTACTTGACAACTTCACCGTTCACTACCTAAACCGGTTATTGCTGATTACATCTGGGAATATTTCCGAGACAGCCAGAATCGCAGGTATCGAACGAAGCTACCTATACAAGCTTATCAAGAAATACAGGATCAGCATTAAGGGCGATTTAGATACCTGAGAATCGCCTTATCCATCTTTCTGCGCAACATGCTTCTCCAAACAACATTGCGATTCAGTCAGCATTCTGCTTTCAAGGCTGGTTCTGCCGTATCTCAGCAATATTGCAAAAGTTCTATATAAAAAAACCTGAATATTCTGTTTCGTGTGGTAGTCTTTTCATACAATAAAGCAATGCGACATGCTGGCAAGCCACTGAACCCGAATCTCAAACGGGGTGCATAATGTACGAAGCTCTAACACTTATTGCAGAGATGTCTTCTGAATCGGATCTTTCGGTCTTTGAAAGGTTCGAAGACTATGTTGCTGCACTGGTATCTGGTGGCAGCATTCTTGCGTTTGTGATGGTCTTCCTTGCAGGTGTATTGACCTCTTTTACCCCGTGTGTGTATCCCCTTATTCCGTTAACAGTCGGTTATATTGGCGCATCTTCGGGTGGCTCCCGCTTGCAGGGATTCAAGCTATCGGTCGCCTATGTATTGGGCATGGCGGTTGTATATACCGCTATCGCATTGATCCTTAAGGTTGCCTTGAACAGGTTTTTTGTGGTAGGCGCGTTCTCAAGTTCAGTCTGGACAAACCTTTTGATAGGAAATCTTTGCATTTTGTTTGCGCTTGGCATGTTCGATGTCTTCGAACTTAAAGTGCCTTCCTTTATAACGAACAGACTGCCACAGGGCGGTGCAGTGAAGGGAATACTTGGCGCATTCTTTGTCGGTGCTATATCTGGTCTGATTGTCGGACCATGTACTGGACCGGTGCTGGCTGCAATTCTAACTGTAACTTCCTCGGTAGGCTCTGTTGTTTACGCTGGGGCGTTGATGTTCTTCTTTTCGCTTGGACTTGGCTTTCTATTGCTTATAGTCGGTACTTTTGCGGGACTGATTGCCTCGCTGCCACGCAGTGGTAGGTGGATGGTCGTTGTTAAGGTCGTCTTTGGCTTGATTTTGCTTGTTACCGCACAGTACTTCATTTTCAAAGCGGGCGTCGCCTCAGTTTGAGAAGAGTGTTTTCGCAAATCGTATATTAGTTTGGTAGACTATGATGAAAGCAGAGAATTCGCTGTATGCGATTGGAGGTTAACATGAATAGATACTTTTCAGCGACATTATCATTGCTGTTGCTGTTCTTCGTTTGTTGCTTGTCAGCTCAATCTGCCACCGCGGAGGAGAAGGAGAAGAAACCGAAGGAAGGCAATGAAGTTGGTGATATCGCCTTCGATTTTACACTGAACGATGTCAATGATGTCAGCCATACTCTAAGCTCGTATCGTGGTAAAACCGCGGTTTTATTAGTGTTCTGGTACACCGGCTGTCCCCACTGCGTGAAGGAGATTCCCGATCTGATCAAGATCACCGATAACTATGGTGAGAAGGGGATGAAGGTGTTGTCTCTCAATGTCTATGACTCGAAGGACAAGCTCAAGAAGTTTATCGAAAAAAACAAGATCAACTATACGGTGCTCGACGACTCGCAGCAGAAGACCCTCACCAAGTACAAGGTCGTCGGAGTTCCAGAAAACATCATTGTTGATTCAGAGGGCATTATTCGATATCGCCACAGCCGTCCACCTTCCGATGAGATCATCAAGAAGCACATTCCTGCAAAAAAAGAGGATGAGAAGAAGGATGATTCAAAAAAGGAGGACGACAGCAAGAAAGATGGCGAGGATAAAAAGGGGGATGATGGAAAGAAAGCCGACGACGATAAAAAGGGCGATGGCGATGGAAGCAAAGATAACGGCAACAAGGACGAGACAAAGCCGTAACGCACTTCAGCTTGACCTACATGGTGGGCAAGCAGTATATAGCAAAAACGCTATATAAAAAAATTTGCATATTCCTCAGCATGTGGTATAGTGTACCAGTTCAAGGTGAAAACCTTTACTCAATAAGTTCAAGCGAATCAGCTCAGATAGAGCTACCACAAGGAGAAAAGAATGGCGAATCTTAAAAGCCTTACTGATGCAGATTTTGAGTCTGTTGTGTCTAACCACAAGGGTGTAGCCGTAGTTGACTTTTTTGCAGAATGGTGTGGACCTTGCAGATTTCTCGGTCCAATCATCGAGAAGATGTCGACTGACTATGCGAACACCAATGTTCAGTTTGTAAAGGTTGATGTGGACAATGCGCGGGCCACAGCAGGCAAGTTCAACATCCGAGCTGTGCCGACAGTCATTATCTTTAAGGATGGCGTTGAAGTAGAGCGCATGCTCGGTGCCCAACCAGAGACCGAAATCAAGTCGCGCGTCGAAAAGCACCGCTAACTTCTGTTCTACATTTCTGTTTAAAAGGCGCCTCTCCGGCGCCTTTTTGCAACTGACAGGCTGGTTGTTACAACAAGAGATGAGATGTCTGCATCGCGCAGTTTTCGCGTTTGCGGGGAACTGCTACTTTGCTGTTCGAGGAATTCTGACAATTTGTCGCAGAAAGACTTGGCATTCTGTTCGTATTCTTCAAAGTTTTAGTTGACAAATGACCGAGTATCTGTATAGTTGCATTTTGCGATGTACTGCGGTGACTCTGTCCCGCATTGCTAAGACCCCCTTCGTATGCGGTTTGTAGCTTTGTCTGCGGCTTGCCGAAGGCCTTTATAGCTACACTTGCGATGGGGATTTACGCTGTGTTTGGTCTATTAATCGGGCTTTTGCGCTAACGAGTGCGCCGGCTTCGATCGGCGGAGGAAACTATGACTTTGTCCCGATATATTACATTCTCAGCACTCTTTGTTGTTGCTGTCTGCGCCGTGTTGTGTCTTAACACATCGAAGGCGAATGCCATTACATACTCGTTGTCCGTGATTTCTGATCACGGAACTCCTTCGCCTCCTGTTGGAGTGCGTATTTACCAAGATGGCATGACCGTGTTCTGCTCTGTTGATGCGTACCTTCAGATTGGCGATGGCGAAAGAGCTTATTGCACAGGCTGGACAGGAACCGGAAGCGTTCCCGCAACAGGCGATACAAACACTATGCATTTCATCATTCGTGCGGACAGTGTGCTTACATGGGTCTGGAAGACATATTATGAGCTTACCGTAAGCTGTCAGTATCCCGTAGCCTGCATCCCTGCTATTGGCGGAAAGTATTACCCAGAAGGGCAGGCTATTGATCTTGGCGCACCGCTTTTTCACACCGATCTACTGTTCGATGGTTACGCAGGAAACGGCGAAATCGCCACTGGTTCTGCCCATTATGTCAGCATCGAACTTAACACACCTTCGTCAATCACTTGGTTCTATCGTACCGCTAACCTCACATCTACTCCGAAGTTTGAAGGTTCCTACACAATTGTTGATAGCTCTCCACTCGTAGGAAAGTTCGCTTCAATTGCGATTAACCCCCAAAATGGGCATCCCTCCACCGCATATTTCGATGAAAAAAACGGCGATCTGCGCTTTGCTTATTTTAACGGTACCGAGTGGAAGTGGGAGATTGCTGATGATGGCCTTCTCGTTGGCCAATACGCCCGTCTTATCTACGACAGCAATAATTCGCCTGTTATTCTGTATTACAGCTACGGTTATCGAGACCTGAAAATAGCGCGTAGAGACATTGAAGGCAACTGGTACAACGACCTTATTGACTCTGCGAACCAAGTTGGCAGCCACTGCGATATCACGCTTCTGCCGGGTGCACGACTCGGTGTCTCTTATTATGATGAGACAAATGGTGCGCTCCTTTACCGTGAGTATCAAGACGGATTCTGGATTCCAGAACCCCATCTTGTTCTTGACAATGATGGCAATACTGGCACATACTCGGCTATCGCGACGAATCCAATAACTGGCGAACCTGCGGTTGCCTACAGAAGCGAAACCAACGATTGCGTTTATTTCATCTATCGCGATTCAGGTATCTGGCATCGCCAACAGGTTACCTCCACGCGTGGAACCGGCTACTTTATTGACCTTGAGTTTGACTCGAACGGAACCCCGTATATTGTCTATCAAGACAATCGCAATAATCCGCGTACGATTGATGTCTATATCGCCCATCAAGCCGGTGAGGTTTGGATAAGTCAATTGGTCAATTCGTCTGGCGATGTCGGTTTCTACAATACGCTTGCCATTGATTCAAGCAACTATCCACATGTTGCTTACTACGATGATACAGCTCGCGGGCTTCGCTACTCGTTTTGGAACGGAAGATTTTGGATTTCAGAAGTTATTGACATCGCAGGCTCGCATGTTGGGCGTTACTGCGCCATCACTCTTGATAGAAATGGACTTCCGAATTTTGTTTACTGGGCGGACGAAAAGCTGCGCTACAACTGCGCGACTGGTTGGGGTCCAGCAATCACTGAGCCGCCGGCCCCATCTGTTATCGTGAGGCGCGACACATCCGGTGGTGGTTGCTTTATTGCAACTGCGGCTTTTGGTTCAATTGCTCAAGAGTCTGTTGTAAGCCTTTGCTCTTACCGTGATACTTATGTATCAGCTTCCGAGTTTGGAATGAGCCTTATTTCTGCATACTATCACCTGTCGCCGTCTGTGGCAGATAGTATTCGGTCAAGTGTATCGCTTTCATCGCTTGCAAAGAGCCTTTTCAATTTGGTTGATTGAGCTTTTTTGAAGCGATTTTCAGATAATGGCCACTATTCTGCGTGTAGTGGTTTGAATTTCTGAGGCATCTTATCGAAAGGGGTCAACTGTGAAGCGTTGGCTAATCCTTACTTTAGTGTTCCTTGCGGCGTTTGCGTCAGCGTTTGTGATCGCAGAGAACAGAGCGTTTGCTGAAAGAGCCTTGTTGCTTGACAATGAGGCTGGGCGACCGCTTGACTCGAACCAGGGCTTGTTTACCGGTCTGGGTCTGACGGTGACATCCCGAGCGGATGTGTTCACTGACCCGTCAAAGCTGGCGAACCTGTCTTCGTTCAGAATCACCTTCCTTTACCACTATGGTTACAATAATAACGCTATGCCTGACTGGGCAAGAACAGCGTTTGTAACCTATGTCGAAAACGGCGGTATCATCATAGGTACAGGTGTTGATGAGTTTTTCATGGGTTCTTATGGAGGTACAGGTTACGATCCGAACTGGGCTGCTGTATTCCATTTGGTACCTGCGACTCCAACTGACTTGATGACATATACTTCGGGCTGGCAGGTGCGTGTAACAGCGGGGCAGGAGAATCACCCCATCGTAAATAACAGGTACAGTGTGTATTCTGGGCAGTTTCTTAATAATGGTTTTACCGACTGCGATGGCGGTATGCCCGATACATCTGTCGGTTGCTATAATGTGTTCGACTTGCAGAACTGGTACCAAAACCAGAACTGGTACACAAAAATCTCTGTGTATCACAAACCCACAAACAAAGGTACAGCTATCTGGTGGAACGGTAACGGCAACTGGAATTATAAGGTCATCGGTGAATGGACAAGCGGTATAATGACAGGAGCCTTCCAGAACATGGTCTTTTGGTGCATGGGTCTTGTCGGTTATGAACTTCAAGTTACATCAAGGCTTACCCATTCATCTCTGCCACTTGATGTAAAAGTTGGCAACCCACAACCGGGAGTTGGTACTCAGCCTCTCCCTCGCGAGACACCCGTCACTTGTATGGTAACATCACCTTGGTATTATCAAGGTATTCAAACTGAAAGATACACCTGCCTTGGTTGGGTTGGTGACGGTGTTGTGGTTCCAGCAACCGGAACTGATAGCTCGGTTTCGATCGTTTTGACAGCAAACGGATGGATCGAGTGGCTCTTCACAAGGGAGTTTATGATTACTGTCACAAGCTCTCAGCAGATTGGTGCTCCAGCTACCGAGTTTGTGATTTGGCAGATGTCAAACACATGGGCAACAGTCACAACCACTGCATTCATTCCAACAGATGATCCAGATATTGGTTGGAGATTGAGTGGCTACAACGGGACTGGATCTGTTATACCTGACACAATGTCTTGGACATACAACGACATTCCTGCAGTTTACTTTTACTGTGATGCTGGTGGAACAATCGAATGGACTTGGACGCAGCAATACCGACTACAAGTGATGAATCCTCGGCAGATAGGTGTTCCAACGCCACCGCCAGGTAGCAACTTCTTTGATCAAAACGATAACATCTTTGCAAGCGTACAAGAGACGGTCTTCCAATCGTCAACTGTCCGTTACTTCAGCGCAGGTTTCTCTGGTACAGGTGCCGTACCTGTCGCAGGTGTGACGAATTCGGTCTCATTCCGTCTTTATACACCTTCAACAATTACTTGGGACTGGAAGAACGAATACAGGCTTGATGTTGTTAACCCTTCAGGTCTTGGTTCACCTGTTCCTGCTCCCGGTTATTACTGGCATCGTCAAGATGCTGTTGTTAACTGTTCAATTACCTCACCTGTCATCATTGATGATAAAACCTACATTGCGGTGGGTTATCGTCTGAACGGAAACGACATCTATTTCGCAAATACAAACAATCCATCTGTTGTAATAACGATGTCTGGTCCCAACGACCTACGCTGGATTGTTCAGCCCGCGGATGTCGAACTGCAAATCGTTTCTATGTATGGCGCCCCGACCCCTGCTGTTGGAACCTATAGCCACATTTTCAACGATAGCATCTCGATTAACATTAACTCCCCGGTTCTGGGCGACCCAGGTGTGCGTTATGTTTGCACCGGTTTCAGCTCGGTCGGCGACAACCTGCCTGAGCGTTGGTATGGTAACTCGCAACCTGGTGGTGGAGTGGATTTCAACTATTCATTCAACATTCGCTCTAATCCCACAATTATCACTTGGCAGTGGAGCACACAATACACTCTGGTTGTTGAATCAACTCTTGCAAATGTGCTTGCTATCCCTGCGCTTGGATCGTACTGGATGGATGCAGGAACCTATATCGAAGCAAGCGTAAACAGCTACTACCCGAAGTGGGTCTGCAGCGGGTATTCTGTGCTTAAGGGAAGCATCTCTTCTTCAAACCGTAGCTATGTCAATTTCACTCTCGATGAGCCAACTTCGATCCGTTGGGCATTTACAGAGTTAACCTCATCCCCTCTATTCCCGGTATTCACAAACATACAGTCTATTTCGCCATCTGATCCGCGGTATGGCCGTCATAGTACCCTTGCGGTTGATAAGTCAACAGGCTTTCCGCATGTCGCCTACTACCGTTCCTATGATGATGGTGGTGGTTCGTTAATGTATGTTACGTACAACGGAGTCGAGTGGGTAACTGAATTGGTTGACGGCCGTGGTGTCGAAGTTGCAAAGACATCATTTGCCGCAAGCCCAGCAGACACCGGTAAGTATTCCTCTATCTCAGTTGATTCGAACGGTAGACCACACATTGCTTACTATGACGCGCGTTCAAAAACGCTTCGCTATACATATCGTACTGTTGATGGAAACTGGGTAATAGAGACTGTTGATGATGGTGGAGGTTCGGCTCAGGTTGGTGAGTACTGCTCGCTTGTTCTGAACAAATTCAACGAACCTTACATCACATACTATAACCGTACTAACGGCAATCTGATGCTTGCAACCGTCACCGAGACCGGGTGGGAGTATCAATCTCCTGAATCACTCGGCAACATCGGTAGCAGCTCGAAGATTGTGCTTGATCCAACTACCCAGCGGCCACGCATCGTATATCGTGACAATGACCGCAATGCGCTCAAATTCACATATTTCGATGGATCAAAGTGGGTCATCATTGATGTTGATACGACAGGCAATGTTGGCAACGATGTCGGCATCACTCTTGATTCAAAGGGCATGGCTCACATCGTGTACCAAGCGTTTTTAGGTAACACAAATAAGCTGATGCACGCTGTTCAGTCAGGCAATAATTTCTTCCGTTATGAAGTCGAATCAGGCCCCGGCACTGGTTATTTCCCGACGATCGCGATGCTTGATGGAGATTTCCCAGTAATCTCTTACAATGACCAAACAAAGCACGAACTCCGCTACACATTCTATGACGGCGAGAAATGGAACTTCTACACATTGGATTCAACTGTGGAGTCTGTTGGTTGGTACATTTCTATGGCCATAAATGGCGCCAAGCTGTTGTTCACCTATTGGAGCAGCGTCGGTCTTCGTTATATGACGCTCGATCACAAATCGGCAACAAGTAGTGTCCCGACCGGCTCCACTGGTGGTAGCGGTGGTGGTGGCGGTGGTTGTTTTATTGCAACTTCTGCATTCGGTGCTTACAATGTTAATGCTGTGCGCTCATTGACATCTGTTCGCGATTCTGCTATTATTGTATCAGAATCAGGTTGCTCAATGATCGCCTTGTACTATGCGGTCTCTCCCGCCGTCGCTCAGCGCATCGGCTGCAGTGAATCGGCGTTTCTTAGAACATGCATCAATGGGTTAGTGCGCTGAGACCCGAAAGGTCATGACAAATCAATAAGAGGTGGTCCATGCCGAAGTTCAGGATTGGATGGATTTGCTGCTGTCTGTTGTTCTCCTTGCTGATTGCATTCGGCGATCGGAATTATGCCCGAGCCGAGTCAAGCTGGACGGAAACCTTCGAAGTTTATCCAGATGGTGGTTTGCTTTATACACCTTGGGCCGCTGTTGGTGCATATGCCGACGGCGTTTTCCTTGCGCCTTATAAGGGTATTATGGCCGCGCATCTTGGTGATTCTAAGGGCGGGTACCTTGACCTAACCTCCTATCGTCTTTCTCGCAGTGTCAATGTAAAATACACAGGCACAACACTTTCGTTCTGGGCATCGTTCGTCATGAATGACACGAGCGATGTCTTTGTGTTCGAGTCATCCGCCGATGGTGGCTTCACATGGACACAATTGATGTTACCGACTTCTTCGGTCGCTCTGACCCCATGGACCCAATACGGACCCTACACCCTTCCAGTCGGTACAAACTTCATCCGTTTTAGGTTCGATTCTAACGCAACCGGCAACATTGCTGCCCCAGGCCCTGGTGGTGTTTGGATTGACGAAATCGCTTTTAAAAACCCGGGTTATCCTATTGTCGTAAGTTCGCTATTCGGCGACCCTCAGCCTCCAGATGGCTTTAACATGGTGCCCGAAACAGCAAATGTCGTCAACTGCAGCGTCACTTCTCCTTATGATGACCCACTGTATCGTGGCGTGCGTTATATCTGTACTGGATGGACTGGCGATGGTGTTATTGTCCCAGCGACTGGCACTCTTCCATCGGTTACGGTCGTGGTGAACGGCGAAGGCGCATACATTACTTGGAATTGGAAAACTCAGTACGGTGTTGATACTGTCTCGCAAAACGGTGTCGGTGTACCGAATACCGAACAGTGGTTCTGGTTCGATACAGGTACCCTCGCGCGGGTAACTGGCATCAAGTATGTAGAAAGTCAACTTGCAGGCTATGGTTGGCGCTGCAGCGGTTTCATCCGTGCGTCAGACCCTGACAATATCACAGGCACATTCCTTGCTGAAGACAATATTGAACTTACATTTGTCATAAATAAGCCATGGACTGTCACTTGGCTTTGGAACGACCAATTCAAAGTTGATGTGATAAATCCAGGCAACTGGGGAAGTCCGATTCCTGCTACTGGCGCAAACTGGTTTGACACTTTTATAACATTCACCGCCACTATTGATAGCGTGGTGAGTGAAGGCGAGACAATACGACACATGCTTTTAGGTTACGAGCTATACTATGGTAATAACCCCAATCCAACCCAGACCGGTACCGGCCGCGTCATCAATGATATTATCCTGGCCGAACCGGTTCGTATTGTCTGGAATTGGCGTACCGATTACCTGCTCGATGTCCGCAATCCCCAGTTCATCGGTGTTATCACACCTGATGTTGCCACTTACTGGGTGCAAGAAAACCAAGCATACAATTTGACCGCTCATACCCCCGCGAGCGATGGTGTTAACAACTGGCTGCCAATTGGATACATCAAGAATGGTGTTACAACTTACTTGACGAACTTCGACAGCCCAACTGTCACTATTTCTATGACCTCGCCGATTATTTTCACTTGGATTTGGGAAATGCAGACCCTTCCATTCCAAATCATCTCTAAGTATGGCGCACCAACGCCTGCCGTCGGTCTGCACGCATATCCCTTCGATGCAACTGTTACGGCAAGCGTGTATTCTCCATACTTACCTCCAGGGCAGCCTGGCATAATGCATGTCTGCACCGGCTACACTGCGACTGGCTCCGTTACTCCCGCAGTATCCAGCCAATTGTCAGTATCATTTAAACTTCGCGCTCAAAACACAACCGTTACTTGGAACTGGTACACCCAGTACAAGCTCATTGTCTTGAGCACAATTCCCGATATCGTGTCCGTTCCTGAAATCCGTCCAGGTGGTTTCTGGTACGCTGAAGGCGCTCGCATTGATGCAAGCGTCGAAGCCCGTATTCCCGGCTATCGCTGCAGCGGATATCTTCTTACAGAAGGTGAAGCTCAGGCGACCGGCAGCAACCCATTCTTGAGCTTCAATATCAGCGCTCCTTCAACCATCACATGGCAATGGGAAGAAGAACAAACCTTCACGACCTTGCCGAAATGGAACGAGCCCCTTCAGATTTCTGACATCAATAATTCACTCGGCGTATATGTTTCAATGAAGCGTGATCCTGTTTCCGGTCGCCCATCAGCGGTGTATTACAAGATAGACGGCAGTTTTGCAGGTTCGCTGTACTACACTTACTGGGACGGTGCACGCTGGCACACAGAGTTTGTTGATGGTAACACAGGCTCACTCACATCCGCAAATGTCGGTCTATACGCAAAAATGGCTCTCGATAGCTTCAGCCGCCCCCATGTCGTTTACTATGATGCCAAAAACGGCGATCTTAAGTACGCATTCCGCAATGTTACCGGTGGCTGGCAGGTTACTCTTGTTGATTCGGGCGGTCCTGGCGGAAACGATGTCGGCACTTATTGCTCGCTCGCATTAAACGCTCTTAACGAGCCTCGTATATCTTACTACGATGCAACGGCAAAGCACCTGAAGTATGCTGCGCTTTCGTTTGGTGTGTGGTCTGCCGAGATCGTTGATTCATCTGGGCAGGTCGGTTCGCACACTTCTATTTCTCTCGACCCGCAGACAGGTCTTGCTCGCGTCGCTTATCGCGACAGTTTCAACCGCTCGCTCAAGTTTGCTTCGTTTGATGGTAATAACTGGAGCAAGTTGGTTGTTGATGCAAGCGATGATACTGGTTACTCTCCTTCGATGGTAATTGACACGCTTGGAAACGCTCACATCGTTTACCAGCTCTATAATGGCGTTGCAAGTGCTGTTATATATGCTATTCAAAGCGGTAATGTCTTTTACACGAAGACAGTTGCGAGCAGCACAACACCTGATACAGGATTTGTTCCCTCTCTTGCCTTGACGACAACAGGCAATCCGTTCATTGCATTCAACGACATAAAGACGCACAGCCTTATCTTCACTTTGTACAATGGACAGCAGTGGTTGACGAGTACTCTTGACTCCGCAGCGGTTGGGTCTTACATTTCTCTCGACCTGTTCAATAATGTTCCCGGTATTGCGTACTGGAGCTTCACCGGTCTTCGTTATATCGAAGCAAAGAGCGGAAGCAACACAGGCGGCACCACCCTTCCAAAAGATACCACTACCGAAGACGGTAAAACAGGTGGCGGTGGATGCTTCATCGCAACAAGCGCTTTCGGTTCGATTTCATCAGCAAGTGTTGAATCCCTAATTGCTGTGCGTGATTCTGAACTTGCATCCGTACAATCGGGTAACAACCTTGTCGCCCTCTATTACGCTGTATCACCCTCAGTCGCAAGCAGTCTAAACTCGCCCCTAAAGGCTGTTGTGCGTGACCTTGTTTCGACTGTGGAGCGTTAATCAACGCGTAAAGAAGTCAAGTTGTGTATTAACGGTACGGGGGCTTTGTGCCCCCGTATCTCTATAATCAAGATGCTTTTTCCGCGTTTCGATTGGCAACAGATATGCCTTCGATATGCGTTTTGACTTGACATAATCGCTTTTGAGGCTATAGTTGCCTCGTGCGTGTTTTTCCACTTCGAAGTTGCTTAAGATATATGCCCTTATCGGAGGAGCGTATGAAGCGCTTTACCCTTATTTTGACCGCATTTGCCATCGTCTGCCTTGTTGCCTGCGGTCTTTTCGGTTTGAACAGTAAATCAGCTTATGCTGCAATCACCTTGGAAATTACCTCAGAATACGGTGATCCGACACCCTCTGGTACGACAGAGTATAACTTTGGCGATCCAGTCGAGGCTTCTGTTCAAGCTTTGTTGCTTATCAATGTTGATGTCTCGATCATCTGCATCGGCTGGACTGGAACAGGAAGTGCTCCTGCTACGGGCACATCTAACTCTGCCTCCTTCACGATATATATTAATTCCACGATTACATGGCGCTGGGCTTATGAATATACACTTCGAATCTATAATCCGACCGATATCGGTTCCTGCAACCCACCGGTAGGCACATATCGCTTTACGCACGGAACAGAAGTCTCTGGCACTATTCCCAATTTCGTTGAAGGTTATGTTGCTGGTGGATTTACTGGCACTGGAAGCGCTCCTGCTAATGGTACAACCGCTTACTTCAGATTCGTGATTACTCAGCCAAGCACCGTAACATGGCGCTGGAATCCAGTAACAGCAAGGCAGGGCAGATTCTGGGGCGAACCCGCTACAGGAATGACAATATTCGGTGACTACAAGTATTCAAACCTCATCTATGACCCAATGAATGGCATACCTCGTACTTTCTACTATGAACCTGTTACTCGCAATCTTATCGTTGCCTATTTCAACGGACTTTCTTGGAACAACATTACCATTGATTCTGGCACCGATGTTGGCAAGTTCATGAAGGCAATTGTCGCCCCGAACGGTGTTTACCATGTTGCGTATCACGACGCTGCAAACGGCGCACTCAAATATGCCACAAGCCCAGATGGGTTCGAATGGACCACCACGGTTGTTGACCCATTCAACAATGCCGGACGCGGCCTTGATATCGGACTTGACGAGGCATACACGCCGTGGATCTCATACTTTGCACCTGGACTCAACGAGCTTCGTTTGACTCATAAAGTCAACAACTCTTGGGTTTTCCCAACAGTAGTGAAAAGCCCTGTTGTCGGTACAAACTACATCAAGATGGCCTATAATGCGCTAACCGGTTTGTTCGAAATCGCATATCAGGATGGTGCTGATCTCCGCGGATACCATGCTTATATGTCTGGTGAAAACTGGATTATTGAACCTGTACCAGCACAATTCGAATCGTTTATGTATGTTGATTGCGCTGTCAGCCCTTCAGGTCAAGCCTTCTTTGCCTATCAAGAGCTTGCCCCCGCAGGTCGTCGCGACTTAAAGCTATCGTATAAGAGCGCCGATAACTGGTACTTCATCGTGTTGTCAGTCACAGGCGATACTGGATATTTTAACAACCTGAGCTTTGATGCAGCTGGTTTCCCAGTTGTTTACTCACTTGACAAAGAAAACGAGAAAATCCGCCAGTATTACTGGAACGGTATCCAATGGCTCGTTAACGATGTTGCCCCAAATGTCGCATTTCAGCCTATTGGTCTTACAACCGACTTTGAGGGCGAGCTTGTGCTGTACTACTATAATGTGCACACAATGCTCTCACGCAAACCCGCAGAGAATGCTGGCGACGATGATGACGATGATGACGACGATGTAGTCACCGGAAGCAGTGGTGGATGCTTTATCGCCACAGCCGCATTCGGATCAATTTCCGAATCCTCTGTAAAGGCTTTGACAAGTTTCCGTGATGGTGAGTTGGAATCGTCTGCGCTTGGGTCGAGCGTTGTGAATGTGTATTATGCTGCATCGCCCTTCATCGCCAACGCAATTCGGAACTCGTCAGCGGCGCTGCATGTAATTAAAGGCCTGCTTTACTGAGGCTCTATGAAGCCTTCAGATCGTGTTAGAAAAAGAGATCGCGAGGTCTCGGACAGAGAGCGTCTTCTTGATGCTCTTGACCACTGTGACTATGGCTTTCTTGCCATGGCCGACGGTGGTCGCCCTTATCTAATCCCAATAAGCTATGTTCGAAACGGCAATGTGCTCTACTTCCATTGTGCACGCGTTGGAAAGAAAATTGACTTCATAACTGCCTCTCCGCGCGTTGCCTTCTGTGTAACTCCGATTGCGAAGTATATGCCAGGGGCTTTGGACTTCGAGTACTTCAGCGTTTATGTTGAAGGCCTTGCTCGCATTGTCCAAGACAAGCAGGAAAAGTACGAGGCATACAGGCTATTGATTTCGAAATACGAAAAGGGCAAAAATCACGAACTAAAAGACGCATGTGTAGATACTTCCAACATCATCTCGATAGACATCTGCATGATTTCTGGTAAGGAAAACACGCCGCACACAAGCATTCACGAAACCCTGCTTTAACAAAACTCAGGTGCATAAATGGGTATTGTCAACGGAAGTTGCTCGTTTCGCCGTTTCTTCTGCTCAGCAAAGAACATTGATCCCTTTGATATGGAAGTGGATCGCGCTGCATCACGATTTGCCGCGCCAGACATTGAGTCAATGTCAGACGAAAAGTCTCTTGGTTGGGTTACCATTCTCCATCTGCTTGATAGGGATCTTCGTGTAGAAAAAATGCTGATGGGAGACTGGCTTTGCCTTGTAATGCGAAGCGATCGCAGGTCTGTGCCAGAAACGCTTGTCAAGGCTTTTATGCAACTTGAGGTTGATGGCATGACTAAAGGCGGGAAGATAAGAGTATCGAAGGCGGAACGAGAGGATCTCAAGGACGGGATTAGAGAAAAGCTCATGAAGATGGTACTTCCAAGAATATCAGGCGTTGATTTCGCTTGGAATATAAAGTCAGGTGAAGTCTTTCTTGGCTCGCAAACTGCATCGGCATGTGACACCTTTGTCGCACTCTTTAAGCAGACCTTCGGACTTGATCTCGACCATGCGGATGTACGCGAAATAGTTCGTCTTAAGGCCGGTGACGAGATGCTTTATAAGTACACCGACCTATTGCCGACAAACTTCGTTACGGCAGGGGAGGGCGAACCCGACGCTGATGGCAGCGCATTACCGCTTGCTGATGAGTTCATAGGGCGAGAATACCTGACATGGCTTTGGTACGCGCTTGAAAAGTCAGGCGGTGAGTTCGAATTGCAAGATGGCACAAGTATATGGTTTGGTATAGAAGACTTCCTTTCTTTTGCAAGCGGCGAGAAAGAGGGACAGCGCAGCATTCTTCGTAACGGCGCGCCTTCGACTTCTGCTGAGGCTGTTACCGCACTTAAGGCGGGGCGCATGCTCGACAAAATACGCCTGACTTTGTCGGATGGCGAAGACGAGTGGCAGTTCCTGCTGTGCGCGGATGGTGTATTGCCATCTTCGATAAAGATGCCGAAGGGCGAGGAAAGACAGCCTCTTGGCAGATGCCGCGAGCGTTGTGAGTCGCTATCTCGCTTGTGTCGCTATCTCGACGGTGTATTTATGAGTTTCTTATCTGTTCGTCTCGACGAGAAGCAATGGAAGAAAGAGCGCAATGGACTTGTGAGTTGGTCGAAGTCCCGATAAGGGTTGAAGCTCAAAAAAACCTTGACTTGAGCGTCGAGGGGCATAGAATTTCGCGGCACAAATCAGTGCGCCACCTTAGCTCAATCGGTAGAGCAGCGGTTTTGTAAACCGCAGGTTTTCGGTTCAAGTCCGAAAGGTGGCTCCAGCGCAGAAAACAGCCAGTTTAGGGTGGAGATGTACCCAAGTGGCCAAAGGGGGCAGACTGTAAATCTGCTGCGTCATCGCTTCGCAGGTTCGAATCCTGCCGTCTCCACCAGCTTTATTTTCTGCGGGCGTAGCTTAGTGGTAAAGCTCCAGCCTTCCAAGCTGGTCATGTGGGTTCGATTCCCATCGCCCGCTCCAGATTCCGCTGGTGTAGCTCAGTCGGTAGAGCACATCCTTGGTAAGGATGAGGTCATGGGTTCAACTCCCATCACCAGCTCCATTTGAAACTGTCGTTTTGTTGTAGATAAATCCGAAGCAAAGGAGCATACTAATGGCTAAGGATGTTTTTAAACGCGATAAGCCGCATGTCAATGTCGGCACCATCGGTCACATTGACCACGGCAAGACTACCTTGACTGCGGCGATCACAAAGGTCATGGCCCTGAAGGGCACAGCCGCTTTCCGTGCATTTGACTCCATTGATAACGCGCCTGAAGAGCGCGAACGCGGTATTACCATCAATGTCTCGCATGTCGAGTACATGACTGAAAACCGCCACTATGCGCATGTTGATTGCCCGGGTCACGCTGACTACATCAAGAACATGATCACCGGTGCCGCTCAGATGGACGGTGCGATCCTCGTCGTTTCCGCTCCCGACGGCCCGCAGATGCAGACTCGCGAGCACGTTCTCCTTGCTCACCAAGTGAATGTGCCTGCCATCGTCGTCTTCGTCAACAAGGTTGATATGATGGACGACCCAGAGCTGCTCGAACTCGTCGAGATGGAAGTGCGTGAGCTTCTTTCGAAGAACGACTTCCCCGGCGATGATATTCCGATCGTCTTCGGTTCAGGTCTCAAGGCTCTTGAGAGCGAAAGCAAGGATCCAAACGCTCCCGAGTATAAGTGTATACAAGAGCTTATGCATGCCGTTGACACTGCTATTCCGACCCCAGAGCGTCTTCTCGACAAGCCCTTCCTTATGCCTGTTGAAGATGTGTTCTCGATCAAGGGTCGTGGCACGGTCGTAACGGGTCGCGCCGAGCGCGGTATCGTCCGCGTTGGCGATCCTCTCCAGATCATTGGCCTTATCAAAGACAGCATTGACACTGTCTGCACTGGCGTTGAAATGTTCAACAAGACGCTTGATGAAGGTCAGGCTGGCGACAATGTCGGTCTCTTGCTGCGCGGCATTGAAAAGACCTCCGTCCGTCGTGGACAGGTCATCGCAAAGCCAAACTCGGTCACTCCTCATACTGATTTTGAGGCACAGATTTACGTCCTCACCAAAGAGGAAGGTGGTCGTCATACACCGTTCTTCACCGGCTATCGCCCGCAGTTCTATTTCCGTACTACCGATGTGACCGGAAGCATTGATCTGCCACAGGGCGTACAGATGGTTATGCCCGGCGACCACATCACAATGACCGTCAAGCTGATCATGCCGATCGCGATGGAAGACCAACTGCGTTTCGCCGTCCGCGAAGGCGGCCGTACGGTTGGCTCAGGCGTCGTCACCAAGATCCTCAAGTAATTTATGATACATTCACGACGGGGTGGAGTCTTCTGCCCCGTCGTGTTCCTCTGAGGGGGACGATATGCGCGAGACATTTTGGCTTGAATGCACAAAGTGCAAAAACAGAAACTACCGGACTTCGCGCGAAATGAAGACCGGTTCGAAGCTTGAGATTAAAAAGTACTGCAAATTCGATCGTGAACACACCGTTCATATCGAAAAGAAAAAGTAACGGCTAACGGCACAGGCCTGTAGCTCAATTGGCAGAGCACCGGTCTCCAAAACCGGCGGTTGGGGGTTCGACTCCCTCCAGGCCTGCCAGAACTTTTTGGAGCGATAAATGGAAATCTACAAAAAAGGGCAAGCAAAGAACTATCGCGTCGCCTTTGCCGCCATACTTATAATCACCGGCATGTATGCCGCTTTTTCGTGGTATAAGTGGTTGGAAAACGACACGCTGTTCGACCTTCCTTTTCTGCGCATTGATTGGATAGGCGCAGCTATACTGCTATTCGCTGGTATCGCTGCTGGCTTTTACCTCGCTTTCGCAAATCGCAAGACTGTTGACTATGTTGTTACAACAGAAGAAGAAATGCGCAAGGTTACTTGGCCGACAAAGGACGAGCTTGTCTCTTCATCCATTATCGTTGTCGTCGTTATGGTTGTGCTTGGTATAGTTACAACGGTTTTTGACCTTGCTTTTGTTCAGGTGCTCAACCTTCTTAAAAAGGTGATTGGCGGCTGATATGACTTGTGAATGGTATGCCGTCCGCGTTCGTGTCGGTCAGGAAGATCAGATCTCCGCAAGCGTGAAGGGGCGTTTTGCCTCCGCAGCGAAAGAGGAAAAGGTCGAAAGGATCTTCATTCCGACCGAAAAGGTCTCTGATGTGCGCGATGGAAAAACCCGCGTTGTTAAGCGAAAGGTCTTCCCAGGCTACCTCTATATGAAGGTGGATATGTCTGAGGAAGTCAGATTGCTCATCGTCGAGACTCCTGGCGTCAGCGGCTTTGTCAGCACCCAACCTTACAAGCCAGAGCCTATTCCTGAAGACGAAATGCTCAAGCTTCTTAATGCTTACGATAGACCCGATGATTCAGTAAGACCTAAGGTCGAATTTGAGATCGGCGAAGTTGTTAAGATCAAGGAAGGACCATTTGAGAACTACGAAGCTGTAGTTGATGAGGCATATCCTGCCCGCGGAATGATCCGCGTGAGCGTGAATATATTCGGCCGTACCGCCCCCCTCGAGCTTGAGGTCTGGCAGGTCGAAAAAGTATAAACATCCACAAGTCGCTTGTACCAGCAATGCTGGGAGACGGAGGAAACAATGGCTAAGAAAAGAGTAGTTGCAGAGGTTAAACTGCAGGTAACCGGCGGTCAAGCCACACCTGCACCGCCTATCGGTCCAACGCTTTCGCCCCACGGCATCAATCTGATGCAGTTCGTCCAGCAGTTCAACGAGAGAACAAAAGACGCAAAGGGCATCCGCGTACCCGTTATCATCACTATCTATCACGACAAGTCCTTTTCATTCATCGTCAAGACCCCGCCTGCATCCGTGCTGATCAAGATGGCTCTTAATCTTGACAAGGGTTCAACAGAGCCCGGACGCAAGATGGTCAGCAAGATTACTCGCGCTCGTCTTCGCGAGGTTGCAGAGAAGAAGATGCATGATATGACTGCTCACAGTGTTGAAGCAGCAATGGCGACTCTTGCAGGCGCAGCCCGTAGCATGGGCGTTGAAGTCGTTGATTGACGACGAAGGGAAGGGCAAACATGGCAAAGCACAGCAAAAGATACCTTAAGATATCAAAGCAGGTCAATCCTCAAGAGATGTACGAGCTTGAGGATGCTATCAACCGTCTGAAGCGCATCGCAAATGCGAAGTTTGACGAGACGGTCGAATTTGTTGTCAACCTCGACATAGACCCCAAGCAGGCGAATCAGCAAATTCGCGGTTCATTCCTTCTTCCGCACGGTGTCGGCAAGACGAAGCGCGTCATCGCGTTTTGCGGTCCTGACCAGTCGCAGGCGGCTCTTGATGCAGGCGCTGTGGCAGCAGGTCTTGATGACCTTGTCGCAAAGATCGAAGGCGGCTGGATGGAGTTCGATGTCGCAGTTTGTACTCAGGATGCTCGCCGCGTTGTTGGTAAGCTTGGTCGCATACTTGGCGCAAGAGGCCTTATGCCGAATCCCAAGAGCGGTACAGTCGGTAATGACATACCCAATCTTGTTAAGGAATTCACCGCCGGCAAGATCGAGTATCGCAACGATGATACCGGCAACATCCATGCTCCGGTCGGAAAGATAAGTTTTGATGCACAAAAGATAGTCGAGAACATCCGCGCTTTCTATGCTCATATCCTTGAGCGCAGACCAGCTACACTTCGCGGAAATTATGTTCTTGCTTCTTTCGTCAGCTCGACCATGAGCCCGGGCTTTAAGCTGAAGCAAATAGCCCGTTAATACCGTCGCCTATTACGCACCTTCACATAGATGGTTTTCGTTCGTTTTGTAGTTTATCAGCCGAAAGGAACGCCAGATGCCAAGTGAACTCAAGACCATGATGGTCAAAGAAATTGACCGGCGCATCGGCTCCTCAAAGGCAGTGGTGCTTGTTGGACTGAACAGTCTCAACGGTGCCGAATCAATCGCAGTCCGTCGTGTTGTATCGGATGCCGGCGCTTCGTTGTTCTTGCTTAAGAACACACTTGCGGCCTTAGTATTCAAACAACGCGGATGGAAGGGGCTTGATTCTTCGCTTATCGGCCAGACCGCGGTTCTTTGCGGAGATGATCCAGTCGCGCTTGCACAGCTTTCGCGCAAGATCACAAAGGACTATGCAGGTAAGGTCGAGGCGCGTGGCGGTTGGCTTGCAGGTAAAGTATGTAGCGCGCGTGAAGTTGTCATATACGCAGATCTTCCTCCCTACGAGGTTTTGGTCGCAACATTCTTGGCAACAGTATCTTCACCGGTTACAAACCTTCTGTCAACCGTTTCGTCACCGATTTCGAATTTGTTGAATGTTCTCGAACAAGTCCGCGACTCTGCCGAGGGGTCCAAGGCTTCATAAGACTTTCTTAGAAAGAAAGGAAGCACACAATGTCAGAAAAAGTACAACAGGTCTTTGACCAGTTAAAGCAGTTTACAGTTCTCGAGATCGCTGAGTTGTTGGGCAAGTTTGAAGAGATCGGCTTCAAGCCAGTCGCCGCCGCCGCGGCAGTCGCTGGCCCCGTTGCCGCAGCCGCCCCAGCAGAGGAAGTTGAAGAGAAGACCGAATTTGATGTCATTCTCAAGGACTTCGGTCCCGAGAAGATCAAGGTCATCAAGGTTGTCCGCGAGATAACCGGCCTCGGTCTCAAAGAGGCTAAGGACCTTGTCGAAGCCGCACCAAAGGCTATCAAAGAGGCAGCTCCCAAAGAGGAAGCTGAAGACCTCAAGAAGAAGCTTGAAGCCGCAGGCGCGGTCGTCGAAGTCAAGTAGTATTTCCTTTGAATCATTAGTGGGAAGCGACGGCTTTTTGCCGCCGCTTCCCCTCTGTATAAGTCGGCCAAGACTTTCAACTGATGTCCCCGCGCAACGCGGGTTCCGCTTACTGGAACGCTTCTTGCTCTCGTCGGTTCGCCGGTGGCAGTTCCCATCTCCCTTAATGCTTTGTTTCGTCAAACTCTTTTAGCAGGAGTTACTATGGAGGTCAGACGCTACGGCAAGGCACCTGAGTTGATTCAGGTCGGTTCCCTCATCGCGACTCAAAAAGAAGCATACGATGCATTCTTGCAGGCAGAAGTCATGCCGCATAAGCGGAATGAAGTCGGCCTGCAATACCTTTTTCAGTCGTCTTTCCCCATCAAGTCGCTTGATGAAAAATCGGCGATTACCTTCATCGCTTATTCACTCAAAGAACCTCGTTACACACCTGATGAATGCCGCGCTTTGGGTATAACTTACGCAACCCCTCTCTGGGTTCGTCTCAGACTTGATACAAATCAGCAGGGCGTCGAAGAGACAGTGTATCTCGGCGACATCCCGCGTATGGTTGGCGGTGGAGAGTTCATCGTCAACGGCGCTGAGAGGATCATCGTCACTCAGCTTCAACGCTCACCAGGCGTTGATTTCTCTTCAACCGAGCACTCCAGTGGAAAGAAGCTTTTCGTCTGCCGCGTGATTCCTGAATACGGAAGCTGGCTGCAGATTGAAACATCGCCCCGCGACGAATTGCAGCTTAGGATTGATAGTTCTAACAAGTTGCCGTTCACGCTGCTTCTCCGCTGCTTCAATCCCGATTGCTCGACAAACACAGACCTTATCCGCCTGTTTTACAAGACAACCAAGGTCAGCTTAGGCTCACCAAAGGATATCAACAACGCAAAGCGCAAAGTCGCTGCTTGCGATATCACCGATCCCAACTCGGGCGAGGTTATTGTCGAAGCAGGGCAACCGCTTGAGGGCAAGATAGATGCAATGCTCGAATGCGGTATCTCATCTGTCGAAGTTATCTCGAAGATTGACGATGACCTGATTCTGCGCACCATCGCGTCCGACGATAGCAAAAATTACGAAGAGGCTGTTAAGAGGCTCTATTTCCGCCTTCGTATGACCATGCCTCCGACCCTCGAAAAGGCCGAAGAGCTTTTCGAAGACCGCTTTAAGAATTTCGAACGCTTCTCATTTGGCAAAATTGGCCGTTTCCGCATCAACCGCGAATTCGGCTCTGAGGTTGCCGATGATGAGTATCTGATTACATTTAACGACCTTGTCAACATCGCATCGCGCCTGCTCCGCCTCCGCAAGGGTTCAGGCGAAATTGATGATATTGACCATCTGGGTCACCGCCGCACGCGCACGATAAACGAGCTTCTCACTGAGGATCTTCGTCAAGCAATGCTCAAAATTAAGCGCGCTGCACGCGAAAGGATGGCTCAGAAAGAACTCGACAAGGCAAAACCCAGCACGCTCATCAATCGCACGATCTTCGAATCGGCGATCACGCATTTCTTCGAGCGTAGCGAGTTGTCTCAGATCGTTGACCAGACAAACCCTCTTTCTCAGCTTACCCACGAGAGAAGATTATCAGCTCTTGGTCCAGGTGGTTTGCATCGTAAGCGCGCTGGATATGAGGTGCGCGATGTTCACCATTCGCACTACGGCCGTATCTGCCCGATTGAAACTCCTGAAGGCGCTAACATCGGCCTCATCGTCTCGCTCTCGATTTACGCGGCGATTGACAAACTCGGCTTCATCGTTACTCCATATATCAAGGTCAACAAAGGCTTTGTGACAAACGATCTTGTGTACTTACGCGCAGATGAAGAGGAAAAAGCATGCATAGGTCCCGCTTCTGTGCAACTCAGCCCAGAAGGCGAGATTCTTGACGAGACAGTTTTCGGCAGAAAAAGCGGCGACTTTATCGAAGTCAAACCTTCTTCGCTCGATTACATCGAAGTCGCGACACGCCAGATGATTGGTGTATCCGCAAGCCTTATTCCATTCCTCGAACACGACGACACCGCCCGTGCGTTGATGGGTTCAAACATGCAACGCCAAGCTGTACCCCTTCTTGCCTGTGAACCACCTCTTGTCGGCACGGGAATGGAAAAACACATACCGATCAACAGTGGTATGGTTATTGTTGCCGAAAGACCCGGCGTGGTTACTCATGTTGATTCGCGAAAGATCGTCATGGATAATGGCGATATATACGAACTAAGAAAATTCCAGCGCCTGAACGAGCGCACATGCCTTAACCAGAAGCCACTTGTAAGGATCGGGCAGCGTGTTGAAGCGGGACAGGCTCTGGTTGACAGTGCTGGCACGGCGCAGGGCGAATTGGCACTTGGAAAGAATGTTCTTGTCGCCTTTATGCCTTGGGAAGGATATAACTTCGAAGACGCAATTCTTGTTTCAGAATCCCTGCTTCAGCGCGATGTCTTCACATCCATACACATTGAAGAGTTCGCAGTTGAAGTGCGCGAGACGAAACTCGGCAAGGAAGAGATAACGCGCGACATTCCAGGCGTATCTGAAGAGTTGCTCCGCAAGCTCGACGACGACGGCGTTGTGTTCCCCGGCACAAATGTGTGCACAGGCGACATACTTGTCGGCAAAGTTACTCCAAAGTCAAAAAGCGAGTTATCCAACGAAGAGCGCCTTCTGCGCGCCATTTTCCAGCGTTTCGGCGAGGATGTTAAGAACGATTCCCTTGTCGTTAAGCCGGGCGTCGAGGGCTGGGTAGTTGATATCAAGCGCTTCTCTCGCAAAACCAGCACAGACGAGACTAACGAGGAGAAAAAGGCACCCCTAAAGCGTTATGAAGAAGAATTTAACCTCAAGCTCAAGGCTCTTGCCAGCGCGATGGCGAACGACCTTGATAAGCTTCTGGGTGATTCCTTCGTCAACGCTGAAGGCCAGTCTCTCGCACTTCCACCCAAGGCTAAAACACCTGACATACTCAAATGGCATAAGGAATTCAATTTTGACCTGATCAAGTTCAACGATCCAAAGCTTGAGGAAGAAGCTTGGCGTATTTATCGTCGCTATGAGCGCAAGATTAATCAGGCGCAGCACGAGTTCGAGCAGCGCAAGATTCACCTCCGCCAGGGCGATGAACTTCCGAACAATGTGATCGAAATGGTTAAGGTGTATGTTGCTGTAAAGCGCGTTTTGTCAGTCGGCGATAAGTTGGCGGGCAGACACGGTAATAAGGGCGTAATCTCGAAGATTTGCCCTGTCGAGGACATGCCTTTCCTTGAAGACGGCACACCGGTCGAGCTTGTTCTCAATCCGCTGGGCGTGCCTTCGCGTATGAACATCGGTCAGATTCTTGAAACTCACCTTGGCTGGGCCGCCAGCAAGCTGGGCTTCAGGGCAATCACCCCGAGCTTTGACGGCATAAGCTTCCCCGACATCCAAAAGACCTTGAAAGAAGCTGGTCTGCCCGAAGATGGTACCTCGGTGCTGTATGACGGCAGAACAGGCGAGCCTTTCCAGCAAAAGGTTACAGTCGGTTATCTGTACATGCTTAAGCTGCATCACCTTGTCGCAGAGAAGATACATGCCCGTTCGACAGGTCCGTACTCACTGATTACTCAACAGCCATTGGGCGGTAAGGCCCGCTTCGGCGGTCAAAGGTTCGGCGAAATGGAAGTCTGGGCACTTCAGGCTTATGGTGCTGCCCATGTGCTTCAAGAGATGATAACCGTGAAATCAGACGATGTCGAAGGCAGAACCAAAGTCTATGAATCCATCGTCAAGGGCGACTACAGTTATGACCCGCACATCCCTGTTTCGTTCGAAGTTCTGTGCAACGAAATTCGTGGCCTCGGCTTGAACATCAAGCTCGAGAAGGACTTCCCGATCGAAACCGGCGAGAACAGCTAAGCGAGGAGGTAGAACATGACCCAGGGATTCGAAAACATCAACGAGTACAAGGGCATCTCAATCCGCCTTGCTTCCCCGAACGACATCCGTGACTGGTCTTACGGTGAGGTCAAGCGGGCAGAAACAATCAACTATCGCACATACCGCGCCGAAAAGGACGGGCTTTTCTGCCAGAAGATTTTCGGCCCCGAGCGCGATTATGAATGCTATTGCGGTAAGTACAAAGGCGTTCGCTACAAGAACATTATATGCGATCGTTGCGGCGTAAAGGTTACAACCGCTTCTGTGCGCAGACAGCGCATGGGGCATATAAACCTTGCTGAACCAGTTGTTCACATCTGGTTCTTCCGCAATATTCCAAGCCGCCTTGGGCACTTGCTCGATATGAAAACTCGCGACCTTCATTCGGTGATCTACTATCAGCGTTACATCGTTACCGAACCCGGTGACACGCCGCTGAAAGAACGCCAGATCCTGACTGAAGACGAGTATCAGAAGGCGCGCAGGGAGTATAAGAACGAGTTCGAAGCCCGCATGGGCGCCCGTGCAATACGCGATTTGCTGCGAAAACTGGATTTGGAATCGCTGTCTTTCGAGCTACGCGACCAACTCAGAAATTCTCGTGCAAAGACAAAGCGAAGCGAGATTGTAAAGCGCGTTCAAATCGTCGAGAGCCTTCTCAAATCAAACAATAAGCCCGAGTGGATGGTGCTTGATGTTGTTCCGGTCATTCCGCCGGACCTTCGTCCGCTCGTTCCACTCGATTCCGGCACATTTGCCACTTCTGACTTAAATGACCTTTACCGTCGTGTTATAAGCCGCAATATGCGTCTTAAACGGCTTTTCGAGCTAAACGCACCGAGCGTAATTGTACGCAACGAGATGAGAATGCTTCAGCAGTCAGTTGACGCTTTGTTCGACAATGGCTCGCTGCGTCGTCCCGTTCAGGGTTCATCCGGCAGGGCACTTAAGTCTCTCGCCGACATGATTTCCGGCAAACAGGGTCGTTTCCGCGAAAACCTGCTCGGTAAGCGCGTTGATTATTCTGCTCGCTCGGTAATCGTCGTTGGACCACACCTAAAGCTCAATCAGACCGGTCTTCCCAAAAAGATCGCGCTCGAGCTATTCCAGCCCTTCATTATCAACAAGCTTCGCGAGCGTGGTCTTGCTGATACTCTTAAGAATGCGAAAAGGATTATCGAAAGACTTGAAGAGGAAGTGTGGGATATCCTTGAAGAGGTTACCACAAACCATCCAGTGCTACTGAACCGCGCACCGACATTGCACCGCATGGGCATTCAGGCCTTTATGCCGGTGCTAATCGAAGGCGAGGCAATTCAGTTGCATCCGCTCGTCTGCCAAGGTTACAACGCAGACTTCGACGGCGACCAGATGGCCGTTCACCTTCCACTTTCGCTCGAAGCTCAGATTGAGGCCGAATTCATGATGCTCTCTACCGAGAACATCCTTTCGCCCTCACACGGCAGCCCGGTCATTACTCCTGACCAAGATATCGTGCTTGGCTGCTACTTCCTTACTTACATGGATGAAGAGGAAGAAACGCTCGCAAAGCACACATTCTCAGATTTCCACGAAGCCTTGTACGCATATCAGGCTGGCAAAATCTCAATTCATCAGCCTATAAATGTCAGGTTGGATAAATCAGTGCGTGTTCTTGGTAAGGGGCGCAAGCGTGAACGCTCACCGCGCAATTTATACAGAACCACAATCGGTCGCATGATTTTCTACGACTATCTGCCAAAGGGAATGTCATTCTACAACCTGACGCTCGACAAGCGCGGTATCCGCAAGGTTATTGACGATTGCTACCGTGTACTGGGAAGAACAGCAACCGTCGAGTTGCTCGACTCGGTTAAGAGCGCCGGTTTCCATTATGCGACGCTATCGGGCATGTCGTTTGCCGTATCGTACCTTACAGTACCTCCTGAAAAGCCGAAGATCATCAAAGAGTCAGAGCGAAGAATCGCAAAGCTCAACGCATCATGGAAACGCGGTATGATCACGGCTGGCGAACGCAACAACAAGGTTATTGATATTTGGAACGAGACTGTTGACCGTGTAACCCGCGAGCTTGAAAAGCAACTTCGCAAGGTCGAGTATGTTGACGGAAAGCCACAGCTCAACCCCATCTATGTTATGTCGAACTCTGGTGCGCGCGGTTCAATGTCTCAGGTTCGCCAACTCGCCGGTATGCGCGGTCTTATGGCAAAGCCCTCCGGTGAAATTATCGAAACACCGATTAAGGCGAGCTTTGCAGAAGGTCTTTCGGTCTTCGAATACTTCTCTTCAACGCACGGTGCCCGCAAGGGTCTTGCCGATACCGCTTTGAAGACTGCCGAATCAGGTTATCTTACAAGAAGGCTTGTCGAAGTCGCTCAGGATGTCGTTATTTCGATGGATGACTGCCAAACCCGCAATGGTATCATCAAAGAGGCTATCTATCAGGGCGAAGAGAAGGTTGTTGCCCTTACAGACAACATCGTAGGCCGTGTTGCACGCGACAACATTGTTGATCCTATCACCGACTTGGTAGTTGTTAACGAAAACCAACTCATTACTCCTCAGGTTGCACAGCAAATTGAGGAAATGGGTATCACATCAATTCGTGTCCGTTCACCACTCACCTGCGAGGCTCCGTTCGGTCTGTGTGTAAAGTGCTATGGCTCTGACCTTTCGATGGGCAAGAGCGTCGAGCACGGCACCGCAGTCGGCATCATCGCTGCTCAGTCAATCGGCGAACCCGGCACGCAGCTTACAATGCGTACCTTCCACATCGGCGGTACTGCGGCGCTTCTGCGTCGTGACCCGATTGTCCGAAGCCGTCGCCCAGGCGTTGTCGAGTTCGAAGACCTTGACCTCGTCGAGCTTACGCCAGAAAACGCAGATTCACTGCGCACCACTTATGAGGAAGGCGACCGTTTCATCGTCGCTAACCGCAAGGGCGCGATCATCATTCGCGACGAGAAGGGGCGCGAAATTGACCGTTACCCAATCGTACAGTCTTCGCATGTTAAGGTTGATAACGGCCAAAGGATCAAGGCTCGCATACCTCTGTTCAGCCGTAACATACACGCAACCTCGATTCTGTCTGAACGCGAAGGTACTGTTAGATTCCTTGATTTCGTTGTAGAAGAGACCGTGGCAATTGACCACGATCCACGCACCGGTCAAACTTCTCTGAGAGTTGTCGAGCATCGCGGTGAACGCCAGCCGCAAATTGAACTGATTCAGTGCATTCGCACAAATCACAGCGGTCACATTGTCAACAAATCGGCTGTTATTTCAACACGCGGCGAAAACCACATTGTTGAAAAAGCTGGCGATATACAGATCGTTGATAAAGACGGCGCCGTGCTCGAAACAGTCGCCTTGCCTGAAGGTTTCAGACTTTCAACGCATGAGGGTTCGACTCCCGAAAAGGCCGGTTATGTGAGCCTTACAGAAGAATCTCTGGCCTCTGCTCGCGGTGATGAACGCATAAAGACCATGCTCGGTCTTAAGCCGCACGAGGCCGGTATCGTTGCCTATCTTCCGATCATTGTGTACAACATGCCTGAGAAGTCGGTAGTCACGGTGCAACCTTTCGAGGACATCGGTCGCGCTATGGAAATTGCAAAAACTCCGCGCGAGATATCCGGAACTCAGGACATCACAGGCGGACTGCCGCGAGTCCAAGAGCTGTTCGAAGCGCGCACGCCAAAGGACAAAGCCGAAATAGCTGAAATCAGTGGTTCGGTTGAAGTGGGCGAACTTCGCAACAAGAAGCGCGAAATCATAATTCACGCGGAAGGCGGTTCGCACCTCGATCGTTCATACCGCGTGCCACAAGGTCGCCGTCTTCTTGTTCAGACAAACGACCATGTCAACGCTGGAGATCCTCTGACGGACGGACCGCTCGATCCAAAGGACCTTCTGCGCGTTTCAGGTCCAGAACGCTTGCAGCGTTATCTTCTTGACGAAATCCAGTCTGTCTATCGCAGTCAGGGCGTGTTGACCAACGATAAGCACATCGAAATAATTGTCCGCCAGATGTTCAGCAAAGTCGTTGTTCAAGACCCCGGCGATACGGTACTGCTGCCGAACCAAGAAATAACCAAGTCTCAGATTGCGCAGATAAACGCTAAAGCAGCCTCGGAAGGCCGTCATACCGCCACCTTCATTCCGACCCTAAAGGGCATCATGAAGCAGGGCGTACATGCCGAATCGTTCATCAGCGCCGCATCCTTCCAAGAGACGAGCAAAGTGCTTACAAGCGCTGCGATTTCCGGCAAATTCGACCCACTGCACGGCCTTAAGGAGAATGTAATTGTTGGCCATATTATTCCGGCGGGAACCGGTTTCGACAAGGTCTATCGTGGGCAACTCCGTTATGCCGAAGAGGACTTCGAGGAAGAGGACCTTTTCGACGATGATCTGTTAGGTTAATCGTTCTTAAAGCGTCGGCTCGGTCAATTCGACCGAGCCGATGCTTAGAAATCTGAACCGCGCGCTTTTGAGCTTGAAAACGCGCAAAACCGCATAGAATTCCAATAATAACGCTCGAGAACCCAACTTTTAAACAGTCAAGTGAGTTCACAGTTGTGCGCTCGCTTGCTTTCTTGCACTATATAGGGTTCTGGTGCATTACCGGGCTTTTTTCTGACGAACGGGGCAATGCCCCGCGTTTTTGGAGGTCAAATGCCGACTATCAATCAGTTGGTGAAGAAACCCAGAATTCCGCAGCACAGACGCAGTAAGTCGCCGGTGCTCGATAGGTGTCCGCAGAAGCGTGGAGTCTGTCTCCTCGTCAAGACAATGACACCTAAGAAGCCGAACTCCGCTTTGCGCAAAATCGCAAGGGTTCGTCTCTCAAATAATAAAGAAGTAACGGTATATATTCCGGGCGAAGGCCACAACCTTCAAGAGCACTCGATTGTGCTTGTTCGTGGTGGCCGCGTTCGCGACCTCCCAGGCGTCCGTTATCACATCATCCGCGGCACCTTGGATACTCAGGGCGTTGAAAGCAGACGGCAGAGCCGCTCCAAGTACGGTTCGCGCCATACCTCATAGTTGAGGCTAATATGAATAAAGTTAAAGCTTTAAAGGAAAGAATTGCGCCGGATCCACGCTTTGGAAGCGTTCTTGCTGCCAAGTTCATCAATTGCATGATGTGGGAAGGCAAGAAATCCGTGGCCGAAGCTGTTTTCTATGATTGCCTCGAAATCATCGGAAAGCGCATCAAAGATGAAGATCCTCTAAAGGTCTTCGAAACTGCCGTTAAGAATGTCATGCCCATACTCGAAGTTAAGAGTAAGCGTATCGGCGGCGCAACATATCAAGTTCCGGTCGAAGTAAGCCCGAAGCGCAGGCAAACCCTCGCTATCCGTTGGATACTTGCCTCATCGCGCAAGAAAAAAGGGCGCCCGATGGCTCAAAGGCTCGCTGGCGAATTCGTTGATGCTTTCAACAAAGAGGGTGGCGCCTATACTACGCGTGAAAACACGCACAAGATGGCCGAAGCCAACAAGGCGTTCGCCCATTTCGGTTAGTTCTTAGGGGTTGATTATGTCTTCCCCTGCTGACGCTGACCTATCCGATATACGAAACATTGGCATCGTCGCACATATTGATGCAGGAAAAACGACAACAACTGAACGGATTCTCTACTATACTGGACGCGAGCACCGAATGGGCTCGGTTGATGAGGGAACAACCGTAACGGACTACCTCGAAGAGGAAAGAAGGCGCGGAATAACCATAACCGCCGCGGCGACTTCCTGCTTCTGGCGAGACAAGATGATTAGCATCATTGATACGCCGGGGCATGTGGATTTCACCGCTGAAGTTGAACGGTCTCTGCGTGTACTCGACGGGGCTGTTGTGATCTTTGACTCGGTGGAGGGTGTTGAGGCTCAATCTGAAACTGTCTGGCGGCAGGCCGACAAGTACAAAGTGCCTCGTATTGCCTTCGCAAATAAGCTCGACCGCATTGGCGCGTCTTTCGATCGTGTGCTTGACTCGATGAAAGAACGCCTGCATGTCACTCCGCTTCCGATTCAAATGCCCTGGGGCATTGAACATGACTTTAAAGGCGTGATTGACCTGCTGAGGATGAACGCGCTAACCTTTGTCGCTGAGGAGCTTGGGTCGCGTATCGAAATAGAACGCATACCCGAAGACCTTTTCGAAGAGGCGGCAATTCGGCGTGACGAGCTTATTGAGAAAATCGCCGAGCTTGATGAATTGATCCTTGAAAAATACATAGAGGGTACGGAACCTACTATTGAAGAGCTTATCGCAGCGCTTCGTCGCATAACGGTCGCCTTTAAGGCTGTGCCGGTTTTGTGTGGAAGCTCGTTGCGAAACAAAGGCATTCAGCCTTTGCTCGATGCGATAGTTGATTTTCTACCATCGCCGCTCGATGTGCCTCCGGTGTTTGGCGTTAACCCAAAAACCGAAAAAGAGGAACTGCGAAGACCAGATCCCGATGAACCGCTTGCAGCGCTTGCGTTCAAAATCATATCGAATCCCACGGGCGACCTGACCTTCATCCGCGTTTACAGCGGAACCCTTGAAAAGGGAATGAGGGTCTATAACCCAAGGCTCGATAAGTATGAACGCGTTGCACAGGTCTATCGGATGCATGCTGACACCCGTCAGCCTGTTGATTGCGTCCGCGCAGGTGATATCGTCGCGGTGACTGGTTTCAAGGTAACAGCCACAGGCGATACGATCTGCGGCGAATCGGGCAAGATAATGCTCGAAAAGATGGCCTTTCCAGAGACACTTGTCTCAATGGCTATCGAGCCTGAAACCAACACTGAACGCCAGCGGCTCGAACTTGCGCTTTCAACTATCGCTCACGAAGACCCGACCTTTAAGCATGGATACGATAACGAGACAGGCCAGCTCATCATTTCAGGCATGGGCGAGCTTCATCTTGAAATCGTGGCAAACCGCCTTATTGGCGAGTTTAAGGTCAAGATGCGAACCGGCGAACCTCGTGTCTCGTATCGCGAGACTGTAACGAGGAACGCCGAGGCATGGGGTGAGTTCGCCCAGCTTGTCGCTGGCCGCCCGCAGTATGCCCGCGTTAGAGTTCGCATCGAACCTAATCCAAATGAGCTTGCGCCGCGTTTCGCAAACGAAGTTCGCGACATGCGTCTTTCGCGCGAGTTTCTCGCCACGATTTCTGAAAGCGCTTTGTCTTCAGCCTCCGCTGGTGTGCTCGCCTCGTATCCCAGCATAAATGTACGCATTGTGCTGACCGGATTCGAATTTCGCGAGCAAGAAAGCGTCGCACCGGCTTATGCAGCGGCGACAAACGCCGCATACAAAGAGGCATTTTCGGCGGCATCGCCTGTGCTTTTAGAGCCTCTTATGCAGCTTGAGGTCACAACACCTGAGGATTACTTGGGTGCGATTATCAACGACCTCAATCGCCGCAGGGTGACGATAGGCGAGATTCACGATGGATACGCTGGGTCAAAAATAGTAAGGGGGACCGTTCCTCTTAGTGAGATGTTCGGATATGCCACAGTCGTTCGATCGCTATCGCAGGGCAGGGCGACCTACACGCTTGAAGCGTCTTCGTACCAGCCTGTTCCGGACGAAATGGCAAAGAAGATTCTTCTGATCTGAACTGCTCCAGACCGCTGGAAAACGCGCAGAATATCGGCGGTCAAAATCCTCGTTCCAACGAGCGCGCACCTCTTGGAACTTTGGAAACATGCGCTTCCAAGCGCAAAACAAAGCTTGTCCTGAATATGTAACGGCGTAAAATGCGCTGCTACTTTTTCACTTTGTTAGAAGTGAATTGTTTTTTTGTTTTCTCGGTTTATCTGGGAGTTTTGAATGCAGTCGAAGATTTCAATCCGTCTCGAATCGTACGACCATGAGGCCCTTGATCGGGCTGCTCGGGACATTGTCGAAAACGCCAAGCGCACCGGTGCTCGCGTTGCTGGCCCTGTGCCTCTGCCGACAAAAATCGAACGATACACCGTGTTGCGCAGCCCGCATGTCGATAAGAAGTCGCGCGAGCAGTTTGAAATCCGCACGCACAGGCGTCTTATCGTCATCGCCGAGTCGAACACTAACACCGTTCCCTCGATTGATAAGGTCGAGATTCCTGCTGGTGTAAGCATCAGCATGAAGTCTGGCAAAGAGGGGCGTGAGAGGTAATTATGGTTGGCATGCTTTTGGGCAGAAAAATCGGGATGACTTCCCTCTATGATGCAGAGGGCAATCTCGTTCCCGTAACGGTTATTCAGCTCGGTCCCTGCTTTGTTACGCAGATTAAGACCGAGATGACCGATGGCTACGACGCCCTTCAGATCGCATTTGGCGAAAAGAAGGAAAAGCGTACAACGAAGCCTCAAAAGGGACATTTCGCGAAGGCTGGCGTAACGCCTAAGCGTCTCGTCGCCGAGGTGCATGTCTCTAATCCGCAGGAGTTCACACTGGGACAGTCAATTACCGTTGATGCCTTTGCCGGTGTCAAAAAGGTTGATGTGTCGGGAACATCCAAGGGTAAGGGCTTCGCAGGCGTTATGAAGCGTCACCACTTCCATGGCGGTCCCGCTACGCACGGCGTTGAATGGCATCGCCTTCCCGGTTCAATCGGTTCGAGCGCCTATCCATCGCGCGTTTATCGCGGTTTGAGGATGGCAGGACACATGGGCGATGCTAATCGCACGACCAGAAATCTTACTGTCGTCAAAATCGTTCCAGAGCATAATGTCATTCTCGTTCGCGGCAGCGTGCCGGGCTCGCCCAATGGTTTCGTAACGGTTCGCCGTTCGCAACACGAGCGCTGAGACCGCTGGAGGCATGAATAATGGACATCAATCTATATAAACTCGACGGCAGCACTGCCGGTACCGTCTCCTTCGATGTCGCTCTGCTCGATTCGAAGGTGCGTATCCGTTTGTTGCATCAGGCCGTCAAAATGTACGAGGCGAACAAGCGCCAAGGCAATGCCTTCACCAAAGTTCGCTCCGAAGTCTGTTTTACAAAGCGTAAACCATGGCGCCAGAAACACACTGGACGCGCTCGATCTGGCTCCGCTTCCTCCCCCGTTTGGGTCGGCGGCGGTGTGGTGTTCGGTCCCCGTCCCCGTGATTTCTCCTTCTCCATGCCCGCTAAGTCGAGAAAAACAGCTCTGAAAAGCGCTTTACTGAGCAAGTTTCAAGATGACGAAGTTTGTGCACTCACAGGCTTCGACCTCAAAGAGCCTCGCACAGCAGCTATTGCAAAATTCCTTGCCAAAACCGGTCTTAATCAGAATAGCGTTCTGTTCGTAACAGCCGAACTTGATCCCATTGCGGTTAAGTCGGTTCGCAACCTTGACAAGGCTAACATACTTCCGGTAAGCGACCTGAATGCTTATGAAGTTCTTCGCCACGCCAAGGTCGTTATCTGCAAAGACGCGCTCGACCGAATCGCTGAGGAGGCCGCGCGATGAAATACGATGCATATAAAATCGTTATCCGTCCGATCCTTACTGAACGCTCGATGGAATTGGCGAACGAGACAAACATCTATCAGTTTCGCGTGCATCCCGACGCGACGAAGATTGATATCAAGAACGCCATTCAACAAATATTCAGTGTAAAAGTAGATGAGGTCAACACCTGCAACAGGAAGGGCAAGCCACGGCGTATGCGCCTTCGTCTCGGCAGGCGTTCGAGCTGGAAGAAAGCCTATGTGCGTCTGCACGAAGGCTCGAAGATAGATCTTGTCTAAGATACGGAGCTGAGCCACAATGGTGCGTGAATACAAACCCACAAGTCCCGGACGCCGTTTCTCGTCTGTCGCTGATTTCAGCGAGTTGACAAAGAAAAGGCCGGAGAAGTCGCTTGTCGAAAAGATACCCAAGAGCGATGGCCGTAACAACTACGGTCACCTCACCGCTGGTCACCGCGGTGGTGGCAACAAGCGTCTGTACCGTATCATAGATTTCAAGCGCAACAAGCACGACATCCCAGCGAAGGTCGCAGCGCTCGAATACGATCCAAACCGTACAGCTCATATCGCTCTGCTTCACTATGCAGACGGCGAAAAGCGCTACATTCTTGCTCCAGGCGGTTTGAAGGTCGGTCAGACAGTTATGTCAGGAAAGAGCGCCGAGCCTGAAGTCGGCAACTCGCTTCCTTTGCGCAGTATTCCTGTCGGCATGCTGATTCATAATGTCGAAATGACACCCGGCAAGGGCGGCCAGATTGTTCGCTCAGCCGGTTCATCAGCCCGTCTTGTCGCAAAAGACGGCAACTATGCTCTTCTTGAGCTGCCCAGCGGCGAGACTCGCAAGATAAACACCGCGTGCTATGCGACGATTGGTTCAGTCGGCAACAGTGATCACGCGAATGTTCGCATAGGTAAAGCTGGCCGCAACCGTTGGAAAAACCGCAGACCTCATGTTCGCGGCGTCGCAATGTTCCCTGCTTCTCACCCCATGGGCGGCGGCGAAGGCAGAACAAGCGGCGGCAGACACCCGTGCAGTCGTACTGGTGTTTCTGCAAAGGGCGGAAAGACGCGCTCGAAGCGCAAACCGTCTTCCAAGTTCATCGTGCGCAAGCGCACCAAGTAGCCATCTGAGGTGAAGTAATGGGACGATCGCTTAAAAAGGGTCCTTATGTTGACCTAAAGCTCTTTGGAAAAGTGATGAAGCTCGAAGCGAAGAACCGCAAAGAGAACATCAAGACTTGGGCACGCGCGTGCACAATCATCCCAGAGTTCGTCGGTCACACCTTTCTTGTTCATAACGGCCGCAAGTTCGTGAAGGTTTTTGTGACAGAGGATATGGTCGGCCACAAACTCGGCGAGTTCGCACCGACCCGCGTATTCCACGGTCACTCTTAATAGGTCTTGGAGCGAATTATGCAACCTTCTGAAAACAGACAGTTTAACGCATACCTGCGATTTATCCGTATCTCGCCGCACAAGGTCCGCCTTGTCGCGAATATGGTGCGCGGTATGGATTGCAACGCCGCCGTTGCGGCTCTGCAATATACTCATAACCGTGGCGCATACTTCCTTTCGCGCTTGCTTAAGTCTGCTATGGCAAATGTCAATAGCTTCAATCTCGAGCACAACACAGAGTTCGATGTCGAGCAAATGTACATAAGTGAACTTCGTGTTGACGACGGCCCCCGGCTTAAGCGCTGGCGCTCTGCCCCCATGGGGCGCGGTGTGCCGATTATGCATCGCACAAGCCACATCACCGTTGGCATAAAGCAGCGCGTTCAGGTTGAGCAGGTTGAAACGCCCGCAGATGCGGACACAACGAACACAAAGAAGTAAGAAGTCGTCCGCAGGAGGATACCTTGGGTCAGAAAACACATCCGACCGGTTTTAGGACTGGCATCACGAAGGACTGGAAGAGTCGCTGGTTTACAAGCAACAAGAGAATTTTCGGCAAGTTGCTTGTTCAAGATCAGAAGATTCGCAAGTTCATCAAGAGAAAATTCAATTTCGCGGGAATATCTCATGTTGAGATCGAACGCCGCACTCCCGATGCGCCTCCCCGTGTTACGATCTTCGCCGCTCGTCCCGGCGTTGTAATCGGCAAGAAGGGCGCAAACATTGAGCAGCTTCGCGCTGAACTCGAGAAGGAAGTCGGAACACCCGTCACGGTTGATGCGGTCGAGATCTCGAATCCTGAGACAAACGCGCAACTGCTCTCTGAAATGGTATCCGAGCAGCTCATCCGCCGCGTCAGTTTCCGCCGCGCGATGAAGAAGACTATCGAAACCGCCATGAACGCCGGCGCTGAGGGCATAAAGATTATGTGCGCTGGACGATTGGGTGGTGCCGAAATGTCTCGTACTGAGCACTATACCGTCGGAAGGCTGCCGCTCAGCACTCTCGACGCAAATATAGACTACGGCTTCACCGAGGCCGCTACGCCATACGGCAATATCGGCATTAAGGTGTGGGTCAACCACGGTATGTTCGCACCGAAGCCGGGCGCGAAGGAGTAATGTCATGGTCTTGATGCCAAAAAGAACGAAATTCCGCAAGCAACAGCGCGGCCGTATTCGCGGTAACGCGACCCGTTGCAACACGGTCGAGTTTGGGGAATGGGGTATCCAGGCCCTTGAGCGCGGATATATTACAGCAAGACAGATCGAAGCCGCCCGTATCGCCATAAGCCGTACGATCGGTGGCGTCGGCCAGTTCTGGCTCCGCGTATTCCCTCACAAGCCCATAACCGCTAAACCTAACGAAACTCGTATGGGTAAAGGTAAGGGCGATGTTGAAGAGTGGGTGGCCGTTGTGAAACCGGGCACCGTGATCTTCGAACTGTCGAATGTCTCTGAAGACCTTGCGAAAATGGGCTTTAACCGCCAAGCGCACAAATTGCCCATCAAGGTCCGTCTTGTCAGGAGAAAGCGATAATGAGCCGTTTACTCAAAGAACTCCGTGAAAAGGACTCTGATGCCCTCCGCAAGGAGCTAAACGATACGCAGAGAAAGCTCTTCGAGCTTCGCTATAAGTCGGTTACCGACCATGTCGAGCGCAACTCCGAGTTTCGTGAGTTTCGCCGTAGGATCGCGCGTATTCTGACTGTTATCAAGGAGCGCGAGCTTAATATCCGAGGTGGAAAATGAAAGAACGCGGTAACCGTAAAGAGGTGGTAGGCGTCGTTATCAGCGACAAGATGGATAAGACCATCGCCGTGAAGGTCGAACGCCTTGTAAAGCACCCAATCTATAAGAAGTTCGTGCGGAGATCAACAACATTCAAGGCACATGACGAGAACAACGAGGCAAAGTCAGGCGACATGGTCGAGATCATGGAGACCCGTCCCCTCAGCAAGTCAAAGCGCTGGCGACTTGTCCGAATCGTAAAGAAGCTCGTCTGATACTATTTTGGAGCAATGCAATGATCCAAATGCAAACAATGCTTGATGTCGCTGACAACTCGGGTGCTCGCTTGGTGCGCTGCATCAAGGTTTTGGGCAGTTCGAGAAGGCGTTACGCGCGCGTCGGCGATATTATCGTGGTTAGCGCCAGAAAGGTCGCCCCAAATGGGCCGATCAAGGAAGGCGAAGTTCTTAAGGCTGTCGTCGTTCGTACCACAGCGCCAATAAAGAGAAATGACGGCTCGGTCCTCCGTTTCGACGACAATGCGGCCGTCATCGTTGACGAGGCGGGAAATCCTAAAGGCACGCGCATCTTCGGTGCCGTCGCACGCGAACTGCGCGCCCGGCAATTCATGAAGATCGTTTCTCTTGCCGCCGAAGTCGTGTAGGAAGGTCGTTATGCTTAAAAAGTCAACTGAAAGAATCAAAACAAGGCTGAAAAAAGGCGACACAGTGCAGGTCGTCTGCGGTACAGATAGTGGGTTGTACAATCCAAAGGGCGCAAAGCCTGAGGATGTCGGACGGCGTGGTCGTCTCCGTTCAATCAACTATTACACCGGCCGCGTTGTTGTTGAAGGCGTTAATATGCACAAAAAGGCTGTTCGGCCCGACCCCAACAAAAACCGCCCGGGCGGCATCATTGATATTGAAGGTTCACTTCATATATCTAATGTTATGATCGTCTGCCCAAAGTGCGATGTGCCTTGCAGGGTGTCCGTCAAGAAGCTCGCCAACAACAAACGCATCCGTTTTTGCAGAAAATGCAAAGCCAACATCGGCGAGGAGTATTAAGCCATGGCACGCCTGTATAAACTCTATTGCGACGAGATTCGCCCGCGCCTGAAGGAAAAGTTCGGGTACAAGAATATTCATCAGGTTCCGCGCGTTTCCAAGATATCCATTAATATCGGCACGGGATTTGCCGGTACACAGGATAAGAAGATCATTGACGAGGCTGTTCGCACACTTCGTACGATTACCGGTCAGCAACCGGTTATCACAAAAGCCCGCAAAGCTGTTTCGAACTTCCGCATCCGCGAGGACTATCAGATCGGCGTGAAGGTCACATTGCGCGGCCCAAAAATGTACGAGTTCCTCGATCGCCTCATCTCGCTCAGCGTTCCGCGTATAAAGGACTTTCGCGGCTTGAATCCCCGTTCGTTCGACGGCAGAGGCAATTTCTCGTTTGGCGTCCTCGAACAGAGCATCTTTCCCGAGGTTGACCTCGATAAGATCGAAAACACCCTCGGTATGGATATTACAATCGCAATCAACAGCGACGGCGACCGCTCCTCCTATGCGCTTCTGCGCGAGTTCGGCATGCCGTTTCGCAGGGAAGGCGACAAGTTCCACTCTTACGGCGAGAACGCCACATCCGCGGAGTCGCTATGACGAGAAAGTGTTTGATCGAAAAGCAGCAGCGCGAGCCTAAATTCAAAACGCGCAAGTACAATCGTTGTTCTCTTTGCGGGCGCCCACGCGCATTCTATCGAAAGTTCTCGATTTGCCGTTGCTGCCTGCGGAAACTCGCCCTTGAAGGCAAGATTCCCGGCGTGAAAAAGGCAAGTTGGTAACGGAGGCATAAAATGAGTCTTAACGACCCAATCGCCGATATGCTAACGCGTATCCGTAACGCAAATGCAATTGGCAACCCGTCAGTTGAGATGCCGTCATCAAAGATCAAGATCGGCATCGCAGAAGTAATGAAGCGCGAGGGTTTTATCTCAGATTTTCAGGTCGTCGAGTCAAAACCTGCAAATCTGCTGAAGATATTCTTGAAATACGGCCCACGCAAAGAGAAAGTCCTGCGCCACGTCGAGCGCGTAAGTAAGTGCGGAAGTCGTGTATTCACCTCGGTTGAGGACATGCAGCCCGTCATAAAAGGCATGGGCATCATGATCCTGACCACCAACAAGGGGCTTCTGAGCGATCGTGAAGCGAAACAGCTCCGTGTCGGCGGTGAAATCATCTGCCGCATGTGGTAAGGAGCGGAAATGTCTCGAATCGGAAAAAAACCAATTCCTGTGCCCGATAAGGTAAAAATTAACCTGTCAGGCAACAACATAACGGTAACAGGCCCTAAGGGTACCCTTACAAGGGAGTTCCCCACCGATAAGGTGACCGTCGTGTACGAGGCTGAGCACAAGAGCATCGTCGTCGGCAGGTTCAACGATTCGGCGGAATCAAAAGCCTTTCACGGCCTGTACCGGGCGCTTATCAACAACATGGTGATCGGCGTCTCGCAGGGCTTCGTCAAGCACCTTCAGATTGTCGGCACGGGCTATCGTGCGCAGGCCAAGGGAAGCAAAGTATCTATCCAGATCGGTTTCTCGCATCCTGTTGATATTGATATGCCAGAAGGTCTTACCGTTGCTACACCCTCGCAGTCTGAAATAATTATCTCAGGTTGCGATAAGCACATGGTCGGACAGGTTGCGGCTAACATCCGCGCAATCCGTCCGCCCGAACCGTACAAAGGCAAGGGAATCCGTTACATGGGCGAGCAAGTGCGTCGTCTCGCCGGAAAGAGCTTCGGCAGCGGTTAATCACCACCATACGCGAAGCATCTTAGGAGAAATTCATGAAACCTATCGTCAAAAAGGCTTTCAATCGCCAGCGTAGAAGGCAGCGCGTCCGCCGGAAAGTGGTCGGCACCGCCGAGCGTCCTCGGCTTACGGTGTTCCGCAGCCTCAATCACATCTATTGCCAGATTATTGACGACGACGCAGGCCGTACCCTCGCCGCCGCCTCAACCGTCTCGAAAGAGCTTAAGGGCACGATCGCTTACGGTGGAAACGCAAAGGCTGCTGTCGAAGTCGGAAAACTCATTGCCCAAAAGGCAAAGGAAATCGGCGTTACAAAGGTCGTTTTCGACCGCGGACCGTTCAAGTTCCACGGCCGCATCAAGGCTCTCGCCGACAATGCCCGCGAAGCCGGGCTTATCTTTTAGCAGGAGACTATCGTGGCCAAGCAGAACATGACTCCACAAGTTGAAAGCGAATTCTCAGAATCCGTAGTCTCGATTAAGAGAACCGCTGCTGTCGTAAAGGGCGGTCGCCGTTTCTCTTTCAGCGCCCTTGTCGTTGTCGGTGACAAAAACGGGCGCGTCGGTTTCGGTTTCGGTAAAGCCCGCGAAGTCGCTGATGCGATTCGAAAAGGCAGCGCTGAGGCAAAAAAGAGAATCGTCAGCGTTACGATTGAAAAGGGTACTATTCCCCACGAAATCGTCGGTAAATTCGGCGCTTCTCGTGTAAAGCTCATGCCGGCTGGTCCTGGCACTGGTGTTATCGCCGGTGCTGCTACCCGTGCCGTGCTCGTCAACGCAGGCGTCGTTAATATCCTTACAAAGGTGCACGGTAGCACCAATGCCATGAATGTCGTCAAGGCGACTCTTAATGGTCTGCTCAGCTTGCGCACTAAGGAAGAAGTGCAGAAGCTGAGGGGAGTGAAGATATAATGGATATCAAGCGACTCAACGAACTCGCTCCTAAAAAAGAATCTCGCAAAAGGCGCGGTACTGGCGCTGGATCCGGTAGAGGCGGCACAAGCACCCGTGGTCATAAGGGCGCTAAGGCACGCAGCGGTGGTTCCAAGTACCTCTTCGAGGGTGGTTCAATGCCCTTGTTCAGAAGAGTGCCAAAGCGTGGATTCTCTAACGAACCGCACAAGGTTATCTACGAGTGTGTAAAGCTCGAAAAGCTTGCTATCTTCGAGCCTAAGGCAACCGTCACACCCGAATTGCTCCGCGAAAAGAGGCTTGTGCGCAGACAACTCCCGATCAAGATCCTCGGAAACGGCGAAATTGATCGGCCACTAACGGTGAAGGCTAATGCTTTCACTAAATCAGCTCTCGATAAGATTGAAAAGGCCGGCGGTAAGGCGGAGGTCATTCAATAATGCTATCTGCTTTTTCCAACATCTTCAAGATACCAGAGCTGCGAAGGAAGATTTACTTCACTTTGCTGATTATCGCCATCTACCGGCTCGGCAGCTTCATACCTGTCCCCGGTATTGATGTCGAAGCTCTGCAGAGGCTCTTCGAGAATCTCTCTAAGGGCGATAACAAACTGGCAGGGAGCCTCGTAGCGATCGGCAACCTCTTCACCGGAGGCGCCATTTCCAACGCGGCAATCTTTGGTCTTGGAGTGATGCCTTACATTTCATCCTCCATTATCTTTCAAGTGCTAACGGTCGTATGGCCGTCCTTGCAAGCTCTTTCGAAAGAGGGTGAATCGGGCAGGAAAAAGATTCAGCAGTATGTCCGTATTACTACTGTTTTCCTCTCGTTCTTCCAAGCGATGATTATCTGCATCGGTTTGTCACAATACTCTGGTGAAACAGCACTTGTGCTTACTAAGTCGGTTACAAGCTTTGTCATTCTCGGCTCGCTGATCATCACCACAGGCTGTATGTTATTGATGTGGTTGGGCGAACAGATTGACGAATATGGCATCGGCAACGGCATCTCGATGATAATCATGATAGGTATTGTGGGGCGCTTCTTCCCAGGCATCATGTTCCTTGCCGGAAGCACAAGCATCACAAGCATTGCCGGTGGCGAAGGCACTTTTGGTATCGTTCAGATACTGTTAATGATTGTTCTCTTTGCAGTAATGATTGTAGTAACTGTGTTGATCACCCGTGGCCAGCGCAGAATACCAATCCAACAGGCGCGTCGCACCCGCGGCACAAGGGTTTACGGTGGTCAGCGCACCTATCTGCCCATCGGCGTGAACATGGTGAATGTCATTCCAATCATCTTTGCGCAGGCGTTGTTCATCATACCGCAGGCTTTTGCCTCGATGCATGAAACCGCCGCAAGCGGCTCGTTCCTGTGGTACGCGACTTACATATTCACCTTCTTGAACTACGGAACCTTCTGGTACACCGTGTTCTATGTTGGGCTGATCGTATTCTTCTCGTACTTCTATGCAGCTATTACCTTTAAGCCGGATGAGGTTGCAGACCGCATGAAGCAATATGGCAACTTCATACCCGGTATCCGTCCCGGAAAGCAGACCGAGCAGTACCTTGAGAATATTCTCACACATGTTACAATGTTCGGCTCATTGTGCCTTGCAGGCATTGCCATCATGCCAATGGTTGCCAGCGCGGCATTTGATACAAGTTATCTCGTTACGGGCTTCTTCGGCGGTACGGGCTTGCTCATCGCCGTCGGTGTGGCCCTCGACCTTATGTCAAAAGTTGAAAGCCACCTCCTGATGCACAACTATGAAGGCTTTCTTAAGAAAGGCAGAATAAAAGGCAGAAGGGGGTAACATGGTCAAGGCGATCGTTTTGCTCGGTCCTCCAGGATCTGGCAAGGGCACAAGTGCCCAGCACATTGTTACGAAATACGGCCACATTCACATCTCGACAGGCGACATGCTTCGCGCCTCAGTGGCTGAAGGCGCAGAGCTGGGAAAAAAGGCAAAGGCCTTTATGGATAAGGGTGAGCTTGTTCCTGACGACCTGATTATCGCAATGTTGCTCGAGCGAATCGCTCGCCCGGACTGCAAGAATGGATACATGCTTGATGGCTTCCCGCGAACGCTGCCTCAGGCTGAGGCTCTTGACGCAAGCCTAAAAGCGCGTAACAGCAAGATTGACCTTGCGTTGTTTTTCAACTCTGACCCCGAGGTCATCATAGACCGGATGTCCGGTCGCCGTAGCTGCCCCCAGTGCGGTACGGTTTATCATGTTAAGAACAATCCGCCCAAGTCGAGCGGAATATGCGACAAGGACGGTTCAGCGCTTATCATGCGCCCTGACGATAAAGAAGAAGTGGTGCGCAAACGGCTCGATATTTACTTCGAGCTTACTGCTCCGCTGATTCAGTTCTATCGTTCGCAAGGCATTTTGAAGGAAATCGCAGCCGACCGCCCGATTGCCGAGGTTTACAGCAGTATTGATAAATTGCTGGGTGGCTCGCACGGGTGTTGCTGCTGCAAATAATAACGAAAGTTGCTTGCTTCTGGTGGTTACACTAAAGAGCCTTGAAGAGCTTAAGAAGATGCGGGTGGCTGGTCTGATTGTAGGGGAGATCCTCGATAGGCTGCCCGAAATTATAAGACCAGGCGTTACGACGATCGAGCTTGATCGGTTTGCCGCCGACATAATCAAGGAACGGGACGCGACACCTGCCTTCAAAGGTGTGATAGGCGGGGCAGATATACCTCCGTTCCCCGGCGTGATATGCGCTTCGATAAACGAAGAGCTTGTTCACGGTGTGCCTTCAAAAAGAATCCTTAATGAAGGCGACATAATATCGGTTGATGTAGGCTGCAAGTACATGGGATTTCACGGTGACGCGGCAAGGACCTACGCGGTCGGCAGCGTTAGCGAAAAGGCGAAAAGGCTTATGGATACCACGGAGGAATGTCTTTTTGCCGCGATCGAAGTGTGCAAGCCTGGTGCGATGCTTTTTGATATTGGCGCGGTTGTATCAGAAATTGCTACATCGCGCGGATATTCGGTAGTAGAAGAATATGTTGGGCACGGTATAGGGCGTGGTCTTCACGAGGGCCCCCAGGTGCCAAACTATGTTCCTAAATTCGGTTTTCGCAACATGGCGCTTCGCAAAGGCATGGTCTTGGCGATAGAGCCTATGGTGAACGAAGGTGTATATCGCACATTCCGTCCGAAAGGCGAATGGACGGTGCGCACCGCAGACCGAAAGCTTTGCGCTCATTTCGAGCACACGGTCGCTCTTCTCGATGAGGGGGCGGTCGTTCTTACAAGCAGAAAACCTTGTATTCTCGACGGGAACAACTGAGAATGAAGGAAGAGTCAATACGAATTCAGGGCGAAGTTCTTGAAGCGCTTCCGAACACCCGCTTTCGGGTAAAGCTCGAAAACGGATTCGAAGTGCTCGCCCATGTTTCCGGCAAAATGCGTATGCACTGGATACGCATTCTTCCGGGCGACAAGGTTGTTTTGGAGCTTTCGCCGTACGACCTCACCAAGGGGCGAATCATCTACCGCGGTGAGATTAAAGACCTCGAACAGACCTGATTGGTCGGGAGAATATCATGAAGGTCCGGGCATCCGTTCGCGTTAAGTGTGAACATTGCAAGATCATCAAGCGCCATGGCGTCCTTCGCGTCATCTGCAAGGACCCCCGTCATAAACAGCGCCAAGGCTGAGGAAGGAGAATAGCGTGCCGCGTATAGCTGGTATAGACATCCCCGCGGATAAGCCCGTATGGGTTGCCTTGACTTACATCTACGGCATCGGCCCCGCCGTCTCAAGAGAGATACTTGAAAAGGTCGAGATCGAACCAACGATGCGCGCAAAGAACCTCACCGACGACCAGATCCAAAAGATCGCTGGTATTCTTGAAAAAGAGTATGTCGTCGAAGGTAACCTGCGCAGACAGGTCGCTCAGAACATTCAGCGCCTGAAGAAAATTCAATGCTTCAGGGGCATCAGACACATCCGCGGTCTTCCGTGCCGTGGGCAGCGCACTCGTACTAACGCGCGCACCCGCAAGGGCAAGAAGAAAACCGTAGCCAACAAGAAGAAGGCTAAGAAGTAATCGCATTTCCTTAAAGGCGTAAACCCCTCTCCTCTCGAGGGGGATGAAGCCTTATAATTCAGGAGGCATAATGGCCAAGTATCAGAAGAAGAAGGTGAAAAGGAGCATAGCCAGTGGCATAGCTCATATCAACTCCACCTTCAACAACACGATCATCACGATCACCGACTCATCAGGCAATGTCGTTGTCTGGGCGTCGGCAGGAACCTCGAACTTCAAAGGTTCCCGCAAGAGCACTCCGTTCGCTGCCCAGAAAGCAGCCGAAAATGTTGCGGGAAAGGCCTACAAGATGGGCATAAAGGAAGTCGAGATCCGCGTGAAGGGTCCCGGCAGCGGGCGTGAATCTGCTATACGCGCCCTTGCGGCCGCCGGTCTCAACATCAAGGCAATCGCCGATGTAACCCCGTTGCCGCACAACGGCTGTCGGCCTCGCAGGCGTCGCCGCGTCTAAGGGAGGTTGTTAATGGCTCGTTACACTGGTGCAAACTGCAAGCTTTGCCGTAGAGAGGGCATCAAGCTCTTCCTCAAAGGCGAGCGTTGCCACACTCCGAAGTGCGCACTCACCAAGCGCAACTATCCCCCTGGTATGCATCGCTGGCGCAGAGGAAAACGCTCTGAATACAGCTTGCAACTTCGTGAAAAGCAAAAAGTCAAGCGCTTTTACGGCATTCTCGAATCGCAGTTCCGTCGCTGCTTCGCTGAGGCCGAGCGCAGAAAAGGCTCTACAGGAGAGGTCCTTCTCTCAATGTTCGAGCTTAGGCTTGACAATGTGCTTACTCGTCTCGGATTCGCCCCGTCCCGCTCCGCCGCGAGGCAGGTTATCCGTCACGGCCACATCGCCGTTAACGGAAAAAAGGTGGATATTCCTTCTTTCATCTGCTCTCCCGGTGAGATCGTCGAACCTCGTAACAACGAGAATTCGATCAACCTTGTGAAGAAACACCTTGAAACTAACCGTTTCAACACGAGACCGAATTGGCTTCAGCTTGATGAAGCGAAGCCAAGCGGCCACATTCTTTCGGTTCCGGCAAAGGATGAATTCGCGGTCGAAGTGGATACCAACCTCATTATCGAGTTGCTGTCCAAGTAATCCCCCCTCAACGGAGGAACCAAATGAGAATACGCTGGCGAGGATTTGAACTGCCCACAAGAGTCGTTTGTGATGAACCGTCACTGAAACACAATTTCGGGCGTTTCATAGTCGAGCCTTTCGAGCGTGGATTCGGCACGACAATCGGCAATAGCCTGCGCCGCATTCTGCTCTCTTCCCTTGAGGGCGCTGCGCCTGTCCGTATCAAGATCGCTGGTGCCCAACACGAGTTCAGCGCTCTTGATGGCGTCGTCGAGGATGTAACTGACATTGTCCTTAATGTCAAAAAACTTCGCGTTAGGGTGATTGGTGATGAACCGGTAACCCTGCGCATTAAGAAAACCGGCCCTGGCATCATTTCGGCCGGTGATTTCGATTGCCCTTCGCAAGCAACGATCATCAATCTTGATCACCATATCGCCGAAGTTACTGGCGAAGACACGGTGTTCGAGATGGAAATCGAATGCGCAAAGGGCAGGGGATTTGTTCTTGCTGAAGCAAACACTAAGCAAGAGATGCCAATCGGCGTTATACCTCTTGACTCGCTCTTCTCACCCGTCGAGCGTGTTCAGTATTTCGTCGAAGAGACCCGCGTCGGTCGTCATACCAACTACGACAAACTGACAATCGAGATCTGGACTGATGGCTCCATCCATCCCGAAATGGCTCTCGTCGAGGCTGCTGTTATTTTACGCAAGCACCTCAATCCGTTTGTAAAGTTCGCTGATATCGGTGCAGAGATCGGCGCAAAAGCACCAGTCTCTGTCTCTGAAATGGACGAACCAGAACCTATCGTTACCCCCGCGGATATCGAAAACGCAAAGACGATCAAGTCTGAAGACCTGCTCGACCAGCCTTTCGATGTTCTCGACCTCTCTGTTCGCGTTAAAAATTGCCTGACCGCTGCTGGCCTTGAAACCGTTCGCGATATCGTCATGATGAAGGACCAGGATTTCGAGGACATCAAGAACTTCGGTCGCGCGAGCCTCAACGAGCTTAAAAAGAAGCTCACATCTTTGAACCTGTCCCTTGGAATGAAAGTCTGAGAGACCCTCGGAGGGTTTTATGCGTCATAGAAATTCAGGCAGAAAGTTTTCACGCAAGTCGAAGCACCGCACTGCCATGCTTCGCAACATCGCTCGCAACCTGATTCTCCACGAGCGGATCATCACAACACCCGCCAAGGCTAAGGATGCTCGCAGGCTCGTAGAGCGTTTGGTAACGCTTGCACGCAAGGGCGATCTCGCCGCACGCCGTCTCGCGCTGACCAAACTGCCGGATAAGCAGGTTGTCAATAAGCTGTTTGCCGACCTCGGCCCACGCTTTGCGGCGCGCCAGGGCGGTTACACTCGCATTTTGCACCTTACAAAGCACAGACTCGGCGACAATGCTCCTCAGGTTGTCTTCGAGTTCGTCGAAAAGGCAAAACCGCAAGAGGAAACCACCGCTCCAGCCGCAACAGAGACCAAGTAGCATAACTCTGTATCGCTCTTTCCGCGACCCGCCTCTTACGGCGGGTCGCTTTGTTTTTGGTACAGGATTTTGTTAAATGCGATTCGATATTGAACAAGTTATTCCCTCGTGTTTGCTCACCCGTCTTGTCTGATGAATCTGGCTCTGCAACGCAGTTAATACATATTCGCGCATGTTCCCTTCAATGTCGGGCATCGAGGCGAGTTTGGTTCAGAAGCTGGGTAAATGGGAGGGTTGATTGCATTGGATCGCGTGCATAATCCATGCCGAAAGCATCTGCGTGAACCAATGCTCTCAAATTGCTATTGCCTTGTGAAAACCAACGCATACAATGTGCATGGTAACAGGTTAGCGCACAACAGTGCCTTTTCTGCAATTTGTCCTGGCCTTGGGAACTGAATGCAGCCTCTGTTCGAGTGTTAGCATGCGGTTGAGAGGTAAAAATGCAAATACAATCAAAATGCGTGCAGATGGTTTTGTTGGTTTCTGTCGCTCTTATGTTATTAATTGGATGCAAGAAGAAGACAGATGCCCCACCTGAAGACCCCACTGCAGAGTCGGCTATCGTTAGCTCACCGCGCGATTTAATCAAGAGACAGGGATATGAGAACCTTGGCTTCTTCTACGACAGTGCGTTTGAGGCAATTCGGTGCAATACCTCAACGCGTGTTACACACGGCAATCTCTTCGTCTATTGCAACACAACCGTAATAGACATCAATAGCTGGGAAGTTGCGGGCGAATTAAACCTACCTGCTACTCGCGAAGTGCCATACCTTTACTTTAATAAAAGCGAAGGAATATTATACATTTTCCTCCAGAACAAACTATACACATTTAATGAAGAAAAACAAGTGCTGAAATGCGAAGAGGATTATGCGTATTTAAAACAAATCATTTATGAGAATGAAGAATATATAGTTGATTATAGTCATGTGCTCTTTGCATGTAAAAACTATATTATCACATCATCATCTGTGAATAAGTTGGGTAGATGTCTTATAAGAAGCGCTGGCAGCGATTATGTTATAATAGACAACTCGTTGTACCATTACTACTCTCTTAACACTGAATTGCCGATTTTCGGAGTACCCATCGAAATTGGCGATAGCGATAGGCTGTTTCAAACAAGAATACTTGATTTGACGCAGGATAAGGTCGAACCAACAGTTATGGATGGTCTTGTATTTTTTGACACATCAAGGAAGTATTTCCTCACAATTACACCAGAGAATGGTAACTTCAAGAATGAAGAGTTTTACCTAATTCAGTCATTAACCAAGGCAGGAGATACACAGCCAATCTACACACATAGGATTGCATATTATAGTTATCGAGAATTGGACGACTACAATTGTTCGTGGCTCGATCTAATCAATGCTGTTCGTGTATTTGAAACGGGATCCGTGATAATAAATATTGGCAAGCGTATTTCAAAAATAGACAAAAACGGCAGCGTGACATCAGTTTTCGATTACAAGCGTTGTCATGATATTATATCAGAGAGTATTATTGTAACATTCGAGTCCGGATATCTATGTTGCAGAAACATCGAGACTTTGGAAAAGAAGTTCGCGCAAAGGTACCCAGGTGAGGAATTGGATTTGGAAAAAAGAGAAGATATATATTGGTATCGAAGCCAAAAAATACAAGTTGCATCAGACCCGCGACTCGACCATTATTATATTTATGATGACGAGAATATATATTGCTACAGAAAAGGTTCACGCTTTCCATATTCGAAAATAAGAATATCTGCAAAAGTCGAAAAAATGATATATTCATGGACAAAACAGTGTTTGGTGATCGATATCATTGGTGATTACTATGGGCGTTGCCTTGCTTATGTTGATACAGCTATGATTAATGAACTTGAGCAGGATGTTATTGAGGCAGGAAATCACTTAAGACAGCATCCGGCTGTAAAATATGAATACATCGGGTATGAAGATGATAGAGCGATAATTATGAATGAGAAGATTGCATGTGAATATGATAATAGATATGCTTTAGGTGATGTACCGCATGAAATGATTGGATGCAGACTGCTTTATTATGATGATAAGATGATAGCCTGCGAAAAGGATACGCCTCATTGCTTTACCCTTTGCCTTTATTATAGAGAGACAAAGACGATAAAGGATATTGTATTTGATGGGGCATTTCTGCATGTATCAAAGGAGAATGTGTATATTATTGGAAGTAATGGTGTTAAAATATATAATCATAGCGGCGTATTCCTTAGAAAACATGAAGTAATTGGTCAAATGCATTATTGGTTAATTGAAATGACAGATAAGTATATATATTGTGTGGAATACGATCAAGATTCAACCTTTGACAAAGTATATATATACAATAGAATGAAGGACTGTATGAATATGGTGGAAATTCAGGACGATATCAGGATTCATAGACATTGGAACTTCTATTTGAGTGCTGGGCTTGTCGCTGTGGCGAAGCGTTTCCATGGGCGACCTATTGTTATTGTCTCCTCCTTCAGCAGGTGCGATGACCCTGTGATAAAGGAGCAAATGCGGGCTATCTCGAATCTCAAGTAGCGCTTGCAGTCTGTCGGTTTGTTGCTAATCCTGAGTGCTTGCTCGGCAGGAAAACAGAGCGTAGCTGAATTCTGCAGTTGCTCAGAAGGTTTATGCGCAGTTTGCTGAATCGCTGGTTATCCTTTCTGTCGCGTCAAGCTTCGAGCGTGATATAATTGGCGTATGCGAGGCGACGAACCAAGCACTAACACTTTTCTTCTTTCCGGACGCGAGGCGTTTATTCTTGCCCTTATACTCGTTCTCGCTGCTCTTGCGCTAAGCGTCGCAACCCTTTTGTCGAAGCCAGAGATTGCGATCACTTCATTCTCGCCTATTCCCTACAAGATTCCCATTAACACCGCAAGTATCCTTGAAATAGAGAGCCTCCCCGGAGTCGGCAAGGTCATCGCCGCAAAGATTGTGTACTATCGCTCTAATGTTGCGCAGATTGATTCTGTCGAATCTCTTGCCAATGCTGCAGGCATATCGTTGAAATCAGCTCAGGCTTTGGCAATGTATGTATCGTTCGGGGCAGCGGAGGGGCATAAAGTTGACTGATTTTAGGCTCGAAGCCCCATTCAAACCAGCGGGAGATCAGCCCAAAGCGATTGATAAGCTTACGGATGGCTTGAATTCAGGCTCTCGCTTTCAAACGCTTTTGGGCGTAACAGGAAGCGGCAAGACATTCACAATCGCATCTGTCATCGAAAAGGTACAACGGCCAACACTTGTGCTGTCTCACAACAAGACCCTTGCCGCACAGCTTTACGCCGAGTTAAAGACCTTTTTTCCTGACAACGCGGTTCACTATTTCGTGTCGTACTATGACTACTACCAGCCAGAAGCCTATATTCCCCAGACAGACACATATATTGAGAAGGACGCGGCAATCAACGACTCGATCGAGAGGTTAAGGTTGGCATCAACAGCGTCACTTGTGTCGCGATCTGATGTGATAATTGTCGCATCCGTTTCTGCTATTTACGGACTTGGTTCGCCAAAAGAATACGAGGGTATGACTGTAAAGGTGCGTGTGGGCGAGACTTACTCGCGTCGCGATCTGCTTAAAGCACTTGTCGCGATCCAATACACGCGCAACGATTGGGATTTTTCGCGCGGCCGCGTAAGGGTGCGCGGAGATGTTATGGAAATCTATCCAGCTTATGCCGAGACCGCACTGCGGCTTGAGTTTTTCGATGAGGAATTGGAGGCTGTTTCGGTCATTTCACCCGACACAGGCGAGGTCTTAGAAAAAAACGACATGGCTGTAATCTTTCCCGCAACGCATTTTGTTCTTCCCTCTGATTCGCTTGATGAGGCGTTTGAGCAGATACACGCGGAGATGCTCGAGCGGGTCGCTTATTTCAAGGAGCGCGGCAAGCTGCTTGAAGCGCAGAGGATTATGGAACGGACTATGTACGATCTTGAACTTATGAAGGAGACCGGCACTTGCCCGGGCATAGAGAATTACAGCCGCATCTTAGCCAATCGGCCTCCAGGGTCACGCCCCTATGTGTTGCTCGATTACTTCCCGCGCGACTTTCTGACAGTTATTGACGAATCGCATGTTACTCTGCCGCAGGTTCGTGGTATGTATTTTGGTGACAGAAGCAGAAAAGAGACACTGGTCGAATTCGGCTTCAGGCTACCGTCGGCTCTCGACAACCGACCTCTTATGTATAACGAGTTCTTGGATATCACTGGGCAGATGATTTTTGTATCTGCGACTCCTGCGCAGTTTGAGCGAGACCACTCGGCTCACATCGTCGAGCAGATTATCCGCCCGACAGGGCTTGTTGACCCGCCTATTGAAGTGCGGCCAACGGCAAATCAGATTGATGACTTGCTAAAGGTCTGTCGCGAAACTACTGAAAAAAACGGAAGGGTGCTGATAACCACAATCACCAAACGGCTTGCAGAGGATATGTCGGCGTTTCTTCAAAAGAAAGGTGTGCGCTGCAATTATCTGCACTCTGAGGTTGAAACGCTTGATCGAATTGACATACTGCGTGACTTGCGACTCGGTAAGTTTGATGTACTGGTGGGTGTAAACCTGCTTCGCGAAGGTCTCGACTTGCCCGAAGTATCGGTCGTTGCGATACTTGACGCTGACAAAGCGGGATTTCTTCGCAATGAGTCGTCGCTTATTCAGATAATGGGGCGTTGTGCGCGAAATGTTAATGCGGTTGTGCTTCTATATGCAGAATTCGAGACGCCTGCAATGAAGGCTGCGATCGCTGAAAGCACAAGGCGCCGCGAGCTTCAACTCACATATAACGAACAACATGGTATAACTCCCCGTTCGACAACAAGCGAGATACGGGATGTCGTGCGCGAGGCTCTTGCTGATGTGGGGTTTGCGCCAAAGGAGGACGAGCCCGAAGTTATGTCAACGATGACGGATCTTTCAAGTGCTGAAAAGTTACACCGTTTAACCGAAGAGATGCACAAAGCGGCGGCAGAGCTTAGATTCGAGGATGCGGCCAACCTTCGCGATGCGTTGGCAAGAATGACTGGGGATCGAATGTATGCTCCGCCAACATCGTTTAAACCGCGCAAAAACAAACGCTCGCGAAGGCGTTGAAAATGCAAATCAACTTGTTCGTGTGAGAGGTAGAAATGTCAAAATACTTGCTATTAGCGTTAGCTGCGCTATTGTTCCTTGTCGCCATCGCCTGCGATTGCGGTTCGAGTGGCTGAGGACAATGAGCAACTCGACCCGAGGTTCGGGTCTTATAAACGCATTGAAAAGCCAGTGAATTAGGCTTTCGGTTCGATGTGTACGGCAAAATGCCCGTCGCGAGGCTCGATTTTTGCGCTGTGCCCCATCCGTTCGGCAACTCCCTGAACGCTTTCGCTTTGATTCGGGTGAGTTACCAAAACAACGATGCCTGCCTTTGGATTTGCAGCGAGCTGGCGCTTTGTACGGACCGTAGGTTCTGGGCATGCGAGCGAACGAAAATCAAAAGTTTCCATCGGTTACCTCCCAAGCCGCATTATAGCAGATGTTGCTGCCATCAAAAAGAAAGCAGATGCAATGTGAAATTTGCGATTTGGGATTGCGCGCAAAGCTGAATATACCGCGAGTTGGCAACATTTTTCGAGCACTTTCAAGAAATATGTTGCACTTATGCAGTTTCGGATACAATATGGTTGTTTGTATCTATTTGCTGTGAACCTGCCGCTATGCGCAACCCGTTGCACTGGCGGTGTGTTCTGTTACCGCATGTGTTTCTGTACCGAGTTTTGGCCGTTCGAAATGGGCTTTCTAAAGCCCTTGGAGGAACGCGAATGAAGCGACCGATGTTTTTCGCACTGTGCTTGCTGGCTTTGATTTCCCTCTCGGTTGCCTGCGGAGGAAGCAGCAGCACTCCAATTGCCACTGCTTCACCATCGCCAACTGTCTCAGGCACAACAGCGCCGCCGACAAGTACGCCACCTCCTGGCCCCTTGTCGCTTATATGGACTGCACCCGGCAAAGAAATCGTTGTGCCAACAAGCCAAGAGGTTTTTATCAATGTGCGGGGTGAGGGCACAACAGACAGCTCGGCTATTATTACTGTTGCCATTGACAACGATCAGAGCTACGGCAACGGCGTTCTTGAGCAATTTGCGCGAACATATCCAGGTGGGCCGTTCCTTGTGACTATTTCGAGCCTTGATTTCCCACCGGGCACATATTACTTTGTCGCAAAAATCATGCGCGGAGTCGAGAGCATCATTCGCTATCTCGATGTGCCCGTGACGCTTGTCAACGACTCAACCATCACGCTTACCACGCCTGCCGTTGACATTATTGCTGGCTGGAATTCAAATTTCGCGTTTCTTGGTGTCAACAACTCCGGCAGTGCCAATATCTTTGTGGGGCTTGACCAGGACCGCAACCCGACGAACGGTTATGCAAGTCTTTTGGATACCCGCCCAATCGGTGCGAACTTCAACATGGCGTGGAATGTTGACCAGCGTTTCAATGGTCGCTATTTTCCGTTTGTTCATGTTCGCGAAGCAGGTATTGATGTGTTCTACTACGCGAACGGAAGCCTACTTATCGGTCAGTTGCCTTCGATTACCTTCACCTCACCGTTAAATCGCGTTGATATTCACCCCAAACCGCCCGTAACGCTGAACATAAAGGGCTCGTCAACATCAGTTGGCACCACTGGCGTTATGCGCATTGGATATGATACTGACACCAACCCGAACAATGGTGGAATAACTTGGCTCTTCAATGACCTTTCGGTTGGTCCGTTTGAGTTCAACTGGGATACACAATTTCCTCCCGGTGGCCCTTACTACATAGTCGGAGAGGTTGTTGACGAATTTGGTCGCGGTACTAACTACGCAACAGCACCAATTTATGTTGATCCATCAAGCTATCTTGAGTTCTACGAGCCTTTGACTGACATTGTTATTACAGCCGGTCAGTTTTATCCCTTCCCAGTGTTTGTGCGGGGATTCGCTTACAGCACGGCGGGTACAGGGCTTGTAACAGTCTTCACAGCGACAAATCCATCTGACGCCACTACATACAAAAACCTTGGGTCGCCGTTTGCAGAAGGCTATATTGACGGCATCCGCATAGATGTTTCCTTGCTCGATCCGGGTATTTTCTATGTCGGTGCGCGCTTGCAGTACGGCGTGAATTCGATTACCCGTTGGGCACCGATGACAATTTCGGTTGTACCAAATCCCGATCGGTCCAATCCAGCTAATTTCGGTGCTTACTATTCTGATACAGAGTCCTTTGCGATGCAGGACCCCGACAGAAGCAATAAGAATGTTCGTTGGCGCATTTACTATCCGGTATCGGTTTTCGGTTCTGCAGAAATCGCAGATGCGCGCTTCCCCGTGGTCTTCTTTATTCCCGAGCAGAATACTCTAAACACAAGCTACACCTACCTTACCCGCCGAATTGCACAATGGGGGTACATTGTTGTCGCGCTTGACAGCACGACCAATACAGGCGGAACATACGAAATGCTGCGCGCTCAGAACGATGGTTTTGATTGCTCCTTCATCCTTGATTGGCTTATTGAACAGGATGCGTCCGTTGGCGCGCGGTATTTTGGCAAGATTGACACATCCAAAGTAGCGGTTGGCGGCCATGGACGCGGTGGTGGCGCTGCTGTTATTATGTCGCGTGATGACGATCGCGTTACTGCGATTTTCGGACTTGCTCCGACCCGATACACCGAGACTACTACACCGTTCCCAGTGATTCTTCCGCTAAAGCCGCTTTTGTTCTTTGCTGGTACAAGGGATAACTATGATACTGTCACAACCATTCAGAATGTGTACAACTCGTCAAGCCCGTTCAAGGAGATGGTGACGCTGCAGGGTGGTAACCACATCCAGTTCCTTGACAGTCCCACTGGCTGGGACGGAACTGCGACGATTTCGCACGAAATGCAAATGCAGATCACGCAAGTAATGACGGTCGCATATCTCAACTGGATACTTGGCATAAACGCTGACCACAAGAGTTGGGTGAACGGCTCTAATGCCAACGCAATACCGAACATCACGATCCAATACGCTGAGTAATATTTCTGGCATTAATGATAAAGGGCGGGTTTGTCCCGCCCTTTTTTATTTGTCCCCGTGCTTCACAGCCTTACATCGCCAGGTGGCATCATGGTGATCCATTCCTGATGCATCTGGGCAATAGCATTGTAGTTGCTCATCTTCTTAAGTGTTTCAAAGTTGCCTTTACCCTTAACTGCCAACTTCAAAAAGCTGTGGAATCCCTTCTTGTAATATCCCTGATGCTCATGGTTCATTACATGGAAGATAATCCATGCTGACGAACGAAGTTCGGCATTGGGGTCGTTATCAAACGAAGACTGCTTAGAATCCGCGATAGACTGCATGGAAAGGAATAAGCCGTTTCGCACAAGTCTTTGCGATGTTTCGAGCGGATCTGGATTTACCCGCTTGTGGTATCCTATCGTAATTCGGTCTTCTGCACAACGCGCAAGCACGAAATACTGACGGAATGCGTGATACACCCAATACCCGTCTCCTTGACCGGTATATCCGTAAAGACCGAGTATTCCCATCACCGTCGCGTCAACGATAGCGTCTCTTGCGTCTTCGCAAGAACCACCCAATACTGCGTATGCAGTGTTAGACTTCGAATCGAAAAAGCTCAGTGAATTGACTGGCGTTCCAGACTTCTCGGTCGCAAAATCCTTCATTTCTTCTGCTGATGAGAAGATATTGATCGTGAAGGTGTTCTTCGTCTTTCCGAACACATCGCCAAACTCGATATCGAACCAGAACAACACATTCTCAATAAGACGCGATACACTCCAAGCCTCGTTGTCGTCATTGCACTTTGCATACATAACGAAGTTGTCTTTGTTGCTGAAGTAATGTGTGAACTGCCAACCTAACTTCTCTTGTTCGACCTTCCTTAGTTCCTCAATCGTTTCCTTCGACACAAAATTCGCTCCCCACAATTGCTTGCCGGTGTTTTCGTTGCGCATTTCTGTGTCTCGCTCACTTGGCAAAATCCATTTGTTGCCGACCTTAACGCGCCCAAGGTATGTATTTGCAATCTTATTAGTTGAGTCTTTGGCAAGAATAGTGTTGAAGCACTTCCGCGCATGCTGCGCAAGCCCAGCCTCATAGCACTTGACTCCAAGCTCAAGCACATTGTTTTTACCCTTGCGTTCGGCATCAACATACAAAGCTGAAAAATACGACATGAACATAGAAGTTGACATAACAGTCGCGGATGCTTGCTGGCGGGTGGAGGCAACTGCGAACAGAAGGATGCATAGAACGAGCGCGGACAGAGTTCTCATGATCTCTCCTTATCAAATGCGCCAATGCTTATCTCATACCGTACGACGGACGCATGCATCGCACGATGTGATGGTGCTGATCTCGATGCTATTTTATGTCATCAATCTCTGGTAGCTCGAAGATTAGCGCGGTTATCGTCTTCTCTATCGCTCCAAGGTTTTTAACTTTCTTAAGGTTCTTATAGTCGGCGCGACCCTTCACGGCGCCCTTTATATACTCGTGAAAGTCCTTCTTGTTCATCCCTTGAAACTCGTGATTGAGTATGTGAAAAAGCGCCCAAGCAGAAGCGCGTTGTTCAAAATTGCCGTCGTTTACAAACCCCTCTGGGCCGGGCGTGGTGAGTGCTTGAATTGAAGGATAAAGGCCGGTGTCTGATAGCTTTTTTGCGATACCGAGCAAATCGGGTTGATACGAGCGATAGTAACCGGGGAACACTGTCTCGTCGTCAACTCGTGCCATCCTGAAATAGTATAAAAACGCCAGATGGAACCAATGACCGGGCACATTGCCATTGTTTCCGTGCAGACCGAGCATGCCTCGAATTAAAGCTTCGACGACCATATCGCGTCCCGCCTCGGGATGTCCACCGTACATCGCGTACGCGGCCATGGTGCGTGAGTCGAAAATATTCGGTGCTGAGGCAGCTTGCCCAGTCGCCTTCGCGACATAAGCGTTCATACCCTCTTGCGTGGAGAATATGTGAATTGTAAGCTTGTTCTTTGGTCTGCCAAGCGCATGGCCGAACTCGAGATCAAACGCCCAAAGCGTGTTTTCGACAAGGCGCGATATGCTCCATGCCTCATCCTCGTTTTCGCCCTCAAAATACATTGTGTAGAATTCAGATGTGTTGAAAAAATGCGTGAAATTCCAGCCAACTCGCGCGCGTTCTGCTTTTAAAAGCTCGGCGCGGGTTTCGGGGGTGACGAACTTATCGCCCCAAAGCAGCTTGCCCTCGTTCTCCTTGCGCGATGCCGCATCGCGCGCTTGTGTTGACATCCAGACCTTCCCAACCTTCACCCTGCCAAGGTGTTGATTGGCAAGCTTGTTGTCAGGCTCTTGCACGAGCGCTGCTTCAAAGCATTTCTTTGAATGCCGATACAATCCCGATGTCTTAGCCTTAATGCCCAACTCGACTAAGTGGGCTGCACTTTTGGCTTCAGCCGTCGAGAAATATTGATTGAACATCTGTATAAACAGCTTCGTTGTCATTCCACCGGCAGCAGCATGTTGTCCTGACGAGCAGATTGCCAATAGAATCCCGCACAGCAAGAGAGTGGTTAGCGCTCTCATCTTCGCTCCTTTGCTCGTTTTTCTAAGTCCTCTAATGCCTTTTTAATGTCTTCTCGTTCTGGTGCAAGCTTTAAAGCAATTTTCTCTATTTCTATTGCCTTTGCAAAGTCACCCTTTGCGGCATAAGCCTGTGCAAGCGTGTCGAGCCAATCTGGGTTCTTATAATCAGTAAGCTCATTCGCCTTTGTTGCATGCGTTATAGCAAGATCAGGCTTTATAAACTTAGGGTCAGAGGATGTTGCATACAGCCAAGCAAGGTTGTTGTGCGCCTCGGCAAGGTTTGGAGACACACGAACAGCTTCCTGTATAACTCTTTCAGCCTCTTCGAGCTTGCCCTGCATCTTGTACAGGTTTCCAAGACCAAGATAGGCATACGCATCGCTTGGGTTGCCCTGAACCGCCTTCTTAAGGTATGATTCGCTTTCATCAAACTTCGCCATTGCCATAAGCACCGCGCCGAGGTGGCGATGCACTAATGGGTTATCGGGAGATGTCTTCAACGCGTCCATTAGCAGTGAATAGCAGTCACTGAACCGCTGCATTGCGTAAAAGATTGCTGCCTTATCAATGCGATAGTCAACTTCTTCAGGTTCTGCTGCTATTGCCTCCTCTATCAAGGTCAAGGCCTGAACAAGGAACTTTCTGTCATGTAGCGCTTGATATTTGAAGAACAGGGCGAGCGACTCGTTGCGAACCACGGTGGTATTCCATTCCTTTTTAACTCGCAAATTCTCTTCGCTATCCGTCGCTACTAAAGCCCGATACCGTTTCAACAACTCAAGAGCCTCATCAACTCTGCTTGCTCGCGAGTCAGGATTAACAAGCTCATCATCCCTTACATCCGGAAGCGAAGTCACTTCAAGCAGCGAGATGCCAAGACCTGCCGATGCCTCTGCGGTTATCATGCGCTTTAGCGCGCTGGCAAACAGGTCGCGAGCAGCCCTGAATTGTTTGGCCTCAAGTTTTATCTTACCCTCTTTGATATACTTGTGCGAGTACGCGAGGTTGAGCAAGTTGTTGACTTCGTCCTTCTTGTCGTTGGGCGCATTTGCAGCCGCTATTTCTAACGCTGAAATAGCCTTGTCAAAATCGCCCGCTGCAAGCGCGGCTCGACCCTCTTCAAGGCTCTTTGTGAAGAGTATCAGCTTTTCGACTTGCGAGATCAGGAAGTTGACTTCGGTTGTTTCTCTTAGCTCTTTTGCGCTCTTAAGCATCTCAAGGGCCTCTGAATATCTTCCCGCATCAATTGCCTGCTTCGCTTTCGCTATAAGGTCTTTATAGCCTGTCATCTTGCTGCATAGTGCAATCTTATCGTCAATACCCCCAAGCGGATAGGTAGCCTTTGATTTCGTGTAGTTATCGAGCGCGTTGCTGAAGTCACCTGCGTCGTAGTTACGGTCTCCTTCTGCCATCAGAGCCTTGGCATTTTCAATTCGCCTTTGCAGCAAGATAGCGTTCTCGTTTTCACGCTTAGCTACTTCAACGAATTGATCAAGCGCGGCCATAAAGCTCTTCCAAGCTTCGGCCTCATTTTCGTTCGCGAGTGTAAGTAACTTTGCTGTTTGCAGCGCAGCATTGCTTTCGTTGACAGCGGTAGCGTAAGACTTTGCATCGAACTCTGCCTTTGCCTTGTTAATGTGCTTTATTGGTGTCAACACTGCCTGTAATAATGCAGCATCGTCTTGCTGAAGAAGCGGTATTGCCTCACCAAACAGTCGTTCTGCGGCAACATGATCGCCGTTGCGCAATGCGGCGAAGCCTTGCATGCGTTTCTCGGTTGCGATACGATAGTTGTCAAAGTTGTCGGCATAGCGCCGTAATAATCCAATTTCTGCGACGATGGGAGGGTAGGGCAGGTTCTTAGCAAAAAGTCCGTCGAGTATCCGTTTTGCTTGTGTGACTTCGTCGTCAGTCGCACGGCTGTTCATAAGCAATGTGCGCGCTTGCCCAAGTGTGACCAGATTATCGCGCAGACTCTTTATTGCGCTTATGCTGCGATTGAGAGCAACGGCAAAAGGTTCATTCGACATTTCAACAAGACGAACAAACGATTCGCTGAACTTTCGTGCCTCGTCCAAGCTCTTTGCAAGTGAAATCGCCAAGGCATCATGAACTTCAGATGCAGCAGTTGGTGCGGTGGCTTCAACTTTTGTCTCAGAGAACAACACACTGCATTCTGCCAGCGCATCATCGAATCGCGCAGTGCGGATCATAAACGAAATGTGGCGCACGAAGTAGTTCATAAAAGCATCAGCAACAGACTGAACTCCTTCAACTCCTTGAAGCAGATCGAGAAGCGGACGAAGTTGTGCGTATGTGAAGTCGAATTCCGGCAAACCGGTGTATTTGTTCAGCATAGTACCGAGCTTTGCGATCATCTCTTTGCCATGCTTTACGCCGTTTGCCTTCGCGTACCGAATCTCTGTTGTTATAGCGGCGCGCGAGAGCGACAATATCGGGCGGTCAAGTGATTCAGTGTCAATCGCCGCAATCAACTTCGTCGAAAGTGTTTCAAGTATGCCGATTGCGCGTGGTTCGTCGGGCACAATGCTCAGCACTATCTGGCAAAGCTGTAATGCAAGGCGTGCCCTCTCCATATCGGCGGGATCGCTGTATGCCTGTGCTGTAGTCAGTATCTCCTCAAAAGGAGTCTCTGATTTCCATAGCTCGAATATTGTTGCAAGGGATTTCAGGTCGCGTTCCGTTATCTCCTGTTCCACCTTCATCATGCTCAGAAGGCGAGGTAGGCGGTATTCAGTGCCTGCCCGTTCAGACTCGACGCTCGATTTAAAACCTTCAAACAACCTTGTATAAATAGCGCGACCGAGCCTTGCTTCAACATCTCCGGGTGCCCGTTCGTACATCAGGTTATAAACAACGCCAATGTTGTCCAACGCCTTTAAAATCGCATCAAGCTTTTCAGCACGAACCCTTTGTTGCCCTTCATACTGTCCAAACAGATCTTCGGTAGAGCGCAATAAGGCCTCTTGTTCTGCAATTCTGACCTTGAGATTCTGGTAGTTTTCGCCAAGGTCTTTTGGGTCGTTGTCGGCATAAAAGGCTTTAAGTTTGTCCAGATGGGGCTTCGCGCTTGCACGAAGCAGGGTTCTGGTCTTCTCTCGCGTGGAGCTAAGCAATTCGTCTGCCGCCATGAATTCCGCGCGGGCAATGCGTATCTCTGCCGCTTTGATTGCAGCATCAACATAATCGTCGGCGAATTCGAACGGCATTAACTCAAACGCCTCATTAAGAAGCTGATAGAGCTTTTCGCTGTTCTTGTTCGGCGCAGTCAGTTCCCTGTTTATCTGAGGCCGTAGTTCGCCGAGCCGCGTTATGCGACTGTTGATTCGTGTGTAAAGCTCCTCCGCTTCCTTGTTTTCTGGGTGCTTCATAAAGACCGGTTTGATTGCGGCAAGAGCCCCTTCATATTCATAATTCGCCAAGTGTGTGTTGGCTTTAGACATTGAACGCGCTTCGAGAATTATTGGAACGAACAAATATGCTGCTATCGCGATGATCGCCACAACAGAGCCGAATCCCACAACACGCCAGAAATTCGGTCGTGGCGTCATAAGGAAGTACTTTAGCCTCAACGAGAACGGCAAGTCTTTGGGAAGGGTTGCTGGTATTGAAATCGTGCCGGCTAATTGCCATGACTTGAATGCTTCGCCGAGAGAGAACGCTTCGGTCGCGTCTTTCTTTGATAGCATCTGCCCGAATTCCTCGGCGACCTGACCTGCTGTTGCGTACCGCTGCTCTGGCTTCTTTTGCAGGCATTTCAAGATGAGGTTTTCAAGCTGTTGCGGTATCGAAGGGTTGATCATTCGCGGCGGTAGCGGCTTCTCATTTATGTGCGCAAGAATCAGTTCAGATATATTATGACCAGTGAACGGCAGCTTGCCGGTCGCCATTTCATAGAACATTACTCCTAACGAGTATATATCTGAACGGTGGTCAATGTCCTTTCCACCTGAAAAGCGTTCTGGCGCGGCATAGCTGACTGTCCCCTTGAACACCATCGCGTCGGTTGTCTCGTAAACCTGTGTCTCTTTTGATGTCCCCTCCTCAAACTTGGCAAGTCCAAAGTCGGCGATCTTGGGAACACCGTCCGCCGTCATAAGGATGTTCTGTGGCTTTATATCACGGTGAACAATACCGCGAAGCGTTCCCGGCGGAAATGCAGCATAGTGAAGACCTTCGCATATCTGCTTGCCAACCTCAGCCACAGTCTGCCAGTCGAGTCTGTCCTGTTTTTTGATCATATCAGAAAGGTCACCACCTGCGACGAACTCTGACACCATGTAGTATGTTTCGCGGAACCGTTCAAGCCCGAACACCTTAAGTATGTTGACATGGCTGAACTGCTTTGCTGTTTTGCTCTCGCGCGCAAATATTGCCAATTGGGTGATATCGTCAGAATACTCTTTGAACAGCACCTTGATTGCATAGGTCTTGCCGTCAATTAGACTTTCGCCGCGGTACACTACTCCAAATCCTCCCGCGCCTAACTCCTTTATCAATTTGTAGTCACCTAACACCTTGCCTTCGACCTGCGGCTTTACTCCCGATAGCTGCTTTGTGGGCTTTACATCAATGTCTTCTTCTGTCAATAGACCGAGGTTTGCCAACAGCTCGCCTGTGCAGATATCCTCATTCGCGCGCGTAAGCTCTATTGCGCGGCTCTTTATCGTTTCCTCCTTGACTCCAAGGTTTGAAAGCACGCGCATAAGCGTCTGTGACTTTTCTTTATCCTCAGGCGATTTTGCATGTTCTTTCGCCTTTACCTCCTTATCTATCATCGTCGAAACTGTCTGTTCCTTCTTACCCATACTCACTGTCTTTGCCGTTGGTGCGGCGGATTTTGTCTGTTCTGTCTTCTTGCGCGCCTCAGATGCTGTAACTTTCATCGTATCGCGTGATGTCCGCTCCTGTGTCGCGCCGATTGCGTCGAGTACGGCGGATTTAAAGTCAGAATCAAGGCACAAAAGAGCTTTGATTTCCTTTTCAGCGGGTGGCGGTACGACGGTAAGCGCGGGTGTACCGAGTGCTGAGGATATGCGCCGCATAAGGTCTAAAAAGATAGCACGCGGAATGATTGGAGCATTGTCGTAGTCTTGCGCGCAATTCGAAATGTCAGCAGCAGGCAGTTTGCCGCGCAGCATCTTAACTTTATCGTCAAGGCCGGCGAAGAAGGCGGGAGGAAGTCCTGCATCACCGCCGCCGCCGACATAGGCCGTCGCCTCATCATCTTTAACTGTCACAGGAGGAACAGAAGGGGGGGCGGTCTGCTTTTTCCATGGAAGGTCAAGCGACTCAAGGTCGTCTTCTTCTGTTTCGGCGAAAGACGAACGACGGGCGGTATCGCCCTTAGACGGTTGCTTGGCTTTTTCAGCGTCACGCTTTCCAATTTCGGCAAGCTCTTTTTCGGCTTCTAATGCAAGTATGTCTGATACTTCATCTGGCGCTTTCTCTTCGCGTTTTACGCCAGATCGCAACGACTCTTCAGCGATTCGTGCCATCATCTCGTCGTCACTAAGAAACACCGTCTTATCCACATCTTCGCTTGGTGCAGGTTTGCCCTGTATTCGCGCCATTTCGTCTGCGCCTACATAAGCAGTTGCCTCTTCGCTCTTTGCGCCCCTTGTCGCCGCAAGAGTGTCTTCGAAGACAAATGTAACATACTTGAACGCAAGTGTGTCGCCGCTCTTAAGATCGCCTCCGCTCGAAGGCTCGCCGTTGTGCAACAGCTTGTTGTTTTCCAAAGCCTCGAACGAGAATTGTGTTGCTGTGTACACCAGCTTGAATAGGTTGTTCGGAATGCCGGTAACGCTGATCGAGCAGTTTCTTGCACTGCCGACCGAATGTACGCCGAAGTCAACCTCGAAGGGTTTTTTAACAGATGCGCCGACGACCTTGATGCGTAACATAACCGCTCCTCCCAAAAGGGGGATTCATTTGCAAATGGCTTCCAATCAACGATGCTCCCAGTCTCGCGCGAAAAATCGCCCGAAAGGGAGGCGAAGAATGGATATTGTTAAGCGAATTATAACAAGCAAAGCCGTTGCAGTCAACAAAGCAAAAAGGAAAGTTAGCGAGGGAGGAAGATGGAGGACGAGGAATGCTTTACGCAAGGCACGAAGTTTTAATCCTCCGAAGCTAAGCGCGTAGCGCGAAAGCGAAGTAGGAACACGAAGGAAGACCGAGAAGAATCGAAGACCAAAGCAGTAACCACAGCATGAAAGCGTAAAGGGCATGTGCGTCTATCGCACAAAATCCCTTTTATCTCTCTTGTCTATTCTCCCATCTTCTCTACTTTCACCTATCACCTATCAACTTACTGA
>CAZNBY010000003.1:0-186143 GCA_964571525.1 uncultured Planctomycetota bacterium | reverse complement strand
TGGCTTTCTAACGCCATTCATCATTTTGAAAAATGCTCCTACCGTCGAAGTCGGGTGGAACCAACATCAATGCCAAGCGTCAACATAGAGCCTCTTTCTGGTGTCGCGAAATTGTAGAGCTTTTTGGCAAAATTTCTGGAACCCGAACTTTTTTCTTATGTCTACTTATTTGGTGGTATATTAACTACAGATAAGCTTATTAACCTTCTGGAGGTGTTAGATGAAAAGGCTATCTCTGGTATTGGCAATAATGGCCTTTGCCTTGTTCGTAAGCGGCTGTTCAAGTGAAGGCTCGAAATCTGCGAGTAACTATGACAGCCAGAAGCCGATTGCCGCAGACGCAACGGTAGGCTCTGGTCCGGCAGTTGATAAATGCGGTTCTTGTAAATCGGGTGACGATCGTTGCTCGGTAGGATGCGCAAGCGTTGAAAAATGCAAGTGCTCAAGCGACGGCAAAGTCAACTGCGGATGCAAGGAGTCAGGTAAATGCTCGTGCAAGGGTGACTGCAAATGCAGTGCAGACTGCAAGTGTGGCGCTGACTGCAAGGGAGACTGCTCGTGCGGATGCGATTCGTGCAAAAAGGCTGACGGCAAGGGCAAAGGTTCAAAGAAGGGTGGCTGCGGCGGTTGCTCACGCTAAGACAGCATTCCATAGAAGCAAAGCGCGTCTCTAATTGCAGAGACGCGCTTTATTATTGATGAAACGCAGTTCAATCTCCGAATTTAATGCCCTGAGCAAGTGGAAGATCGTCGCCCCAGTTAATCGTATTCGTCTGACGCCGCATGTATGCTTTCCAAGAATCCGAACCAGCCTCACGGCCACCACCGGTATCCTTCTCACCTCCGAATGCTCCGCCAATTTCCGCGCCGGATGTGCCAATGTTCACATTTGCTATACCGCAATCGCTTCCCCTCGAAGATAAGAAAAGCTCTGCAGCACGCAGGCTGTCGGTGAATATGGCGCTCGAAAGCCCTTGTGGCACATCGTTGTGCATAGCGATGGCCTCGTTCAGGTTTTCAAATCTCATAATGTAGAGGATCGGAACAAAGGTCTCTGTCTGCACGATATCCCATTCGTTCTTTGCCTCTACGATTGTTGGCAGAACAAATGCTCCTCCCTCAGGAACACCCTCTTTGTGTTCCTTACCACCATAGTGGATGATACCACCAAGTTCCTTGATTCGTGCGATTGCCTTCAGATACTCACCAACAGCCTTTTTATCAACCAAAGGTCCCATTACGGTGCTTCTTTCGATCGGATCGCCTATGCGAACCTGCTTGTATGCGGCGACAAGCTTTGATATGAACTGGTCAGCGATCGAATTGTGCAGAAACAGCCTGCGAGTCGTCGTGCATCGTTGTCCTGCCGTGCCAACAGCACCAAAAAGCACCGCACGAAGCGCAAGATCTAACCGCGCATCTGGCATTACTACGATAGCATTGTTGCCACCCAGTTCAAGCACGGTGCGCCCGAGCCTTCGCGCAACAGTCTCGCCGATATGTCTGCCCATTTCACAAGAACCGGTTGCCGAAATCAGAGGAATTCTCTTGTCATCAATAAGCGCCTCACCTACACCATCGCGTCCACCGATTATAAGGTTGAACACGCCCTTTACACCATTGCGGTCGCAGACGCGGTTGCAAATATGCTGCACCGCAAGGGCGGTGAGTGGCGTTCGTGATGAGGGTTTCCACAAATTTGTATCTCCACACACCGCGGCAATAGCGGCATTCCATGACCATACAGCGACTGGGAAGTTGAATGCAGAGATTATGCCGACGACACCCAAGGGGTGCCATTGTTCGTACATACGGTGGTTAGGTCTTTCGGAATGTGTCGTCATGCCATAAAGCTGACGCGATAGGCCGACTGCGAAGTCGCAAATATCAACCATCTCTTGTACTTCGCCCTCCCCCTCGGCGATTATCTTACCCATCTCAAGCGTTACAAGTGCGCCAAGGTCTCGCTTACAAACGCGAAGTTCATCACCTAACTGCCGAATAATCTCGCCTCGCTTCGGGGCGGGAATGGTGCGCCATTCGAGAAACGATGTGTGTGCAAACGCGATCACCTTCTCATAGTCTTCCTTTGTTGCGGTGCGGACGCGTGCAAGCTCTTGGCCGTTAGTTGGATTTATCGAAATAAGCTCTGTGCCGTTGACATCAAGCCATTCTCCAGCGTAGGCGCCGGGGTTTATCGGCCTTATACCGAGCCTTTTAAGCAGTTCTTTGGGTTCGTGCATTGTTACCTCCCTCTTTACGGTTAGCATACCAGAAGCTACTCGCATTTCAAGAAAGACTTTGAAGAATCGCATTTAAGTGTACAATATAGTGATGAAGTTAAGCAAGGCAGTCTTATTAACTGGATTGGTCTTGATCGTGCTTGGGGCAGGCGTGTTCTTGGCCTACCGTTTTGCATTTGATAAGCATGAACCTTTGCCAGATAACAGCTTCACACCCACACCTCCGCAGACCGAAAACATGCCAGATGCCACTTCAACGAAGTCGTCTGTTGCGCATAACAAGTTATCAATACCGCCATTGCACGAAGTTGAAGCAGTTTACAACAAGATGCTGGTCTCGATGGCTGAAATGCCCTCCCCCATACCTGAGGCTCAGGCGGCAAAGTTGGCAGATTGGCGCGCAAGACTCAATGTGGTGCTTGTTGACCATCGAATGGAGGCTGCACGAATCTCACTGCACGCACGGCTTGACTACCTTGAGCATCTTGCCTCAGCCGGATATCTTGATGATATTGACGAAAAGTTCTTTCTGATGCTGATGGAGGAGTTCGAGTCAGGCAAAGATCCTTTTGACAGCATTCGTGGCGCTTACCTTCGTGGCTATCTCTCTCCCGTAGATGAGACAATACAGACATACTCAATAAATGTGCCGGTGGGTTACGATCATAAAACCCCAATGCCTTTAGTGATTTCTTTGCATCACCACGGCTGGAGCGATTGGTTTAGGCCTTATCAAGGCCATCCGGCTCCCTCGATAGACGGCGCGATAGTCCTTTCACCGCATGGAAGGGGTTCGGCTGACTATATGTGGGTCGCGCTTGAAGAAGTTCTTGCGTCGCTTGAAGATGTAAAGAAGCTGTACTCAGTAGATGAAGACCGAGTGTATGTGACGGGTTACAGCATGGGCGGTACAGGGTCATGGTATGCCGCATCCAGGGTTCCGCATTTGTTCGCGGCTATTTCACCAGTCGCGGGTAACGCAGATTTCACAGCATGGGTAAAACGATGGGATTGGCGGCTGCATTCCGAATCACCTTACGCCTTTCTGAGACAGTACCTTCGTGAATCAACATGTTCAGCGGCTTATGCTGAAAACCTGCGCAACATCGGAGTTCTTTGCTTCCACGGGTCAAAAGACGATATCGTGCCGGTTGAACATGCGCGAGGAATGGTTGACAGACTAAAGCAGTTAGGATACGAGCGCGTCAAATATGTGGAAAGCGATGCAGGTCACATGGGTAAGTCGCTCGACGAGATAACAAGCTGGATGCTGACTCAGAAACGAGATCTTTATCCCGCCAAGGTCTCACTAAAGACATCCTCACTGAGGTACAATACAGCGTATTATGTCAGCATCCTTGAACGCGAGGAAATGGACAGGTATTCCCAAATTGAGCTGGCTTGGGGTGATAAGGTTGAGATTACGACAGAAAATGCGTCTATGTTCGCAATAGAGATTTCGAATGATTTGCTCAATGCGCGAGGCTGGAGCGGGCAGAAGGAAATTGAGGTTGACGGTAAGGTTGTTGCATCAATTGCTGCCCCAAATTACGATAGCTTAATTGTGTTTGTTAAGTCAGAAGACAAATGGCAACTTGATATCAAGAGCAGAAATGAGCAGGTAAATGCAACTGGGCGAAAACGACCGGGGCTTGACGGTCCAATAGAGGATGCGTTCATGCGGCCATTTTTGGTGGTCTATTCGACAGGTGATGAAGACGCTGAATTGTCAACTGCGTCAAAGGAGGAAGCCGACAGATTTGTCCGCAACTGGCGTACTCGATATGTAAAGCCGTGCCATATCAAAGCTGACAAAGATGTTACAGAAAGGGATATTGAGCGATACAATCTGATTCTATATGGCTCACCTTGGGTCAATTCGGTTTACGCAAGAATTGCTGCCGACCTGCCTATTACTGTATCAAAAGATGGCATCGTGCTGAAAAGGGCCGACGAGGATGTCAAATTCGCGACAAACGGGGTCGGCACGAGATTTGTGTGTGCAAATCCCATCAATCTTTATCGTTATGTGGTGATTAACGCCTCAACGACCTCAGAGGGTTTGGAGGGTATAGACTTCAGATTTGGCAACTGGTTCGATTGGATCCCATACGATAATCGTGCATGGTATGACTACTGCATATTCGATGCCAAGACTATTTCACCCGAGACATTTCTTATAGCAGGTTACTTTAACAACGACTGGAAATTCGATGCAAGATGGGCATGGGTGGGGATTGAAAGTGACAGAAATTCTGTCTTGCCGCGATCATATCCAAAATCCGTACTGCCACCAGAGAGACCAATTGTGTATCTTGATGAATTCAGACCGATCTTCACCTCGACGCTAAAGGGCTTTTACAATATCAACCGCTCTTGGTCTGGTGAAAGGCTATCGGCATTCGGCAGGCCATTTAATCGCGGCATTGGAACGAGAATATCAAGCGATCTGATATGGTATGTTGGAGGCAACTACACCCGTCTTAAAGCACAAGCAGGAATTGATTACGGTTCGCAAGGAGTTGATACTGTATCTGCTGCAAGAAGGTCTGCCGAGATTGTCAGTCTCTTTGTTATCGGCGATGGAAGGATATTGAAGAAATACAGCTATCTCGATTCGACAACAACAAAACCGATCGAAATAGATGTGAATATCAGCGGAATCACATATCTGTGCCTCTCAGCAAGGCGACAGACACCTGAAGGCTGGCTGTATGGCTCTGTAACATGGGGAGATGCTGCCGTTTATGAAGAGTGAGAAGATGGAAAACAACGACGATTTTAAAGACACAAGACCAAATTCAAGCACACCCGAAATACCGCCTTTAAACATACCGAATGACCTGAACTTGGGACAGGCGTTGAGCGTTCTTGCGGATTACGCTGTATCGGATCTGCTCAAGGAGGAGATGAACACCGCACTGGTTGCATCCTTTGGTTCTACCGATGCATGGGATCGAATGAATGACAAAGACCGCGTGTCGTTTTTAGAGTATTTCGTGTTCGACAGACCGCACAGCAAATGGAATATGTCGCCATCGCGTCTGTTTGCAGAATCAGCAGTTGGCCTGTCTGACGGGCTGAGGGCAAAGTTTCTCCGCATTGCCGATGCTTCGATAGATTTCTACATAGTTAAAAAGAGCATAGAGGGTTCTGTCACCTTACTGTCAATTGGAAATGGCGGAACATCCGTTGTGTATGACCGTCGTCTCGGCGGTACGCTCAAAGTAGGAGAGTTGTTACAAGCGCGCGTTTTGAATTGGGATGATACGCTTTCATTCAGTGGATTTGTTAAACTCTATCAGCGCAACTCTGAGGCGTTCGCACGGCAATTGGTGAAGACACGCGAGCAAACCAGCGAGGAGAATTGGTATCAAGAGATGAGGAACATACCACATGTGCTTACGGCGAAAATGAAGAAGCACGCGGACGATTCAATGCGAACCGAGCTTAGCAATATGTCTGATGAAATGACCCAAGAAGAATATGTAAAAGCAATCAACGCTGCACTTAAGACCAGAAATCTCGAACAAGCTCATTCATATGCAACTGAATTCGCCCAAATAGAGCCTAACAACGAGATTGCGCTATTTTTGCTCGCCTCGGTTTCACTGCATTCAAATATGGTTGCGGAGGCAGCAAGCGGTTTTGAGAAACTGCTTAGCCTCAACCCGAACCATATCTCTGCTCGGATGAACCTTGCCGTCGCGCGAATGATGGAAAATCGTCACGAAGACGCATTGAGGGAATATCAGCAGTGCTTGATATCAACAACCGATGAGAAGTTGCTCCCCGCCATCTTGGCTGGAATTGGATATATAGCTTGTTTATTAGGTGACAAGGTACAAGGTGAAATGGCCTTTGACAAGGCAGTTAAACTGGCGAATGGCGATTTCATGATGCTTTCGGCAATTGCGACAAACATGATACAAGTATCGCAATATCAGCGTGCGACAAAGGTACTAAAACAGATGATCGCGCTGCAACCTGAAAACGCCACGCCACATCATAGCCTTGGAGATGTGTACTCTAAGCTTGAGAAGCACAGTTCTGCAGCAAAGTCTTATAGCCGTGCATATGATCTCGACAAAGAAAACTCGTTATTGCTCAAGAAGCTTGGTTATGCATACATGAAACTTGAGAAGTATGATAAGGCAATAGAGGCTTTGGGGATGTACTGCAGTGTGTTTCCCGGAGATTACGAAGCCCACAATAACATTGGTGTCTTGCTGCAATTCGTTAAGCAGGTAAAGAGCGCAGAGGAAGCCTTTCTAAGGGCGCTGGCACTAAAGAGTGACTACTTATCGCCAATGCTCAATCTAACGAAACTCTACACACAATTAGGTAGGCTTAATGAGGCTGAAAAGTACTTAGGCAAGGCATCAAGTCTTGCGCCTGACAACCCTATCGCAATAGAGTTGAGCCATATTCTCGAGGAAGAGAGACGAAGGCGACAGGCGCGCGGAGATAAGTAGCTATTTAAGCTCGATGGCGCTTGTCGGGCAGTTCTCCTCACATGCGCCGCACTCGATGCATGCTTCGGGATGAACCACAGATGATTTGTCAGTCACTTCAAACACAACCGGATCAGCGGGACAGACTGCCGCGCAGGCACCACAACCGATGCAAAGCTCCGCGGTGATATAGGGTTTCATTCATCCCTCCTTTTCTTGGGCATTGGCTGACAGCAGGATGGACGGTTTTTGACGCTTGAAAAGTTTTGCACAACCCCATTGTGGATTATCCTCTGCAAAAGCACAATGTCAACCAACCCACCGTTTTTTTAAGCAGTGGATGTCAACTGTGGTATAGTTAGGTGGCCCTGCGGTATGCGCCAGCAAGGAACTGATGGTAGAACCTACAGATATAAACTAATGGCTAAAATTCCGTGCGTTAACACCGCACCGCGATAGCGGATGGTGAATGCCTGCGGGTCAAGGCCGTAAATGGTAGAACGGTTCTCATCTATTCTTGCAACGGTACTGCGGGGAAATACAAATCCCTGCCCAATCGCAGATAGTCCTTAGATTGCCCCGCCGAAAGGCGGGGTTTTCATTTCCACGGTTCACTTCGATAAAAGAAAAACCCCCGTTTTCACGGGGGTTTTGCATTAACAAGGTGAGTCTCTGTGGATTAGGCTTTGGGAACGCGGTTGACCTTGGTGACGCGAACGCCATCAATCGAAACACCACGCTCGATGTTGCGGCCAAGCACATCATAAGTTACGGCTGCGTTCTTGATCTCTTTGTTGTACTGATCGAGGCTCTTAAGAACTTTGCCGACTGACTTGTAGCTGACCTTCTTGCCATTTGCAAGCTCGACTTCGTAGTTAAAACGGGAGGGCATGGGGCCGGAGATGCGGCCGCGGAACGGCAGGACCTTGAGAACCTTGACCGGATCCTGCTGCTCATAGTTTGCCTGCTGAATGAGGGCGGTCAGGGCGACTGGATTTGTCTTGAAGTAACCGACAAGCTCGTTCCAGTCATGACGATGAGCCGAATCAAGAATGTTCTTGCGGGTTTCGAGAATGCGCTGCTTGATGGCAGAGCGATCAACATCGCCCGACTCTTCCATCTTGGTGCTGAGCTGGCGCTGCTCGTTCTTAAGTGTCTGAATCTTGCCAATCACATCGGTGATGTTGACATCTGGCTTCGCAAGGGTCGAGCTGAGTTCGCGAATCTGCTTGCTTACATCGCGAAAGCGGCCGCGAAGCGCATTAAGGTCTGATGTCGTGGTGACGCTCTTGGCGAGATCAACGAGCCTGAAGTAATCGTTCAAATTCTGGGTCATTCTTACCTCCACTTTGGGTTATGGAAAAAAAGGTTACGAAATTTTCAAAGTCATGCAAAGCGAAAACCATCAACATACACAGTACACATTGTACAAAGCAAAGCAAGTCAGAACAAAACAGACAGTCGAAATCGGGCACATACGCAATCCATGTAGAAATCGGTGTTGAAGGTTCCACGGCTGAACAAGGGTGAAAGACAACAGATGAATCGTGGTACCCCCTCAAACTGTATACACCATGATACACTATTTTTTTCATCGTGTCAAATTTTAGACGTAATTTTTCAAATTTCACGCGAAATTTCGATTTCACTCCCTTCAGACGGCACAAATTTCGCACCGGAACCGGTCTGCTTTCTTTCATGCTGCTCAGAAACCGCGATATAAAGGCGTTTCTAACGCAATCATCAATATTTGCAATACTTTGCTGAACGGGCTGCTAATTTCTGAGATGCAATCGAACCGCTTCTCGTTCACATCCGATGTACAAACATTTTTGAGTAACACACACGCATATTGAATCAGCGAATGCAGGCATGCGAGGACAAACAGCGTTACACAGCCTTTTTCACTTATATCGAATTAACTGGACAATTGAAAATTGCGGTCAGCTGTTGCGCAACCCCATACAAAATGTGAAACATGCAAAATCGTAGCAACCGCGCAACTGAGGAAAGCGTGTATTTATGTGTATAGCGCGGTGCATACTGGCCTCAAGAGTCTTGTGCCACCTTGATTGCTTTTGGAATAATGTCAAGCGGGTAAATGCACAAACGCGGATGAACTTAGGAGAAATCCGTATAATTGCGATATGAGAACAAGACAATCAACCGATGCAGTCTATGTGCATGTGCCCTTCTGCCACGGGGGTAAGTGCAGATATTGTGATTTCTACAGCGTTGCCTGCGATCCGATTCTCGAACTAATTTTCCTTGAGGGACTAAAGACAGAAATCTCTCTCACTGCATCATGCATTATGCCCGAGACAATTTTCATCGGTGGTGGAACGCCTACTTCGCTTTCGCTGTTTGTGCTTGCGGCAATGCTCGATCTAATCTCAATTTTTCCAAAGGAAAGACTTATCGAGTTCAGCGTCGAAGCAAATCCAGGCACTTTGACATCAGAGAAACTGATGTTGCTTAAAGAGTCAGGCGTCAACCGCTTGAGCATCGGTGCACAGAGTTTTATTGAAGGCAACTTGATTTTTCTGGGGCGTTCGCATAATTCACGAGCCATATATGAATCAGTGGAGCTTGCCAGAAAATACGGGTTCAGATCAATTTCGTTGGATTTGATATCCGACATCCCAAAGTCAACCCGCGAGGATTTTCGTCACGATCTGTTCGAGGCGATTTCCACTCAAGTCGAACATATATCTGTCTATTCTCTGTCAATTGAGGATGGTACACCTTTGTCAAAGGCCTATCAGCATGGTGAATTCGAGTCACTTGATGACGAGGAATCGGCCTCAAGACTCGCGCTGACAGCGGATATTCTCGAATCACACGGGTATATTCGCTATGAGATAAGCAACTATGCAAAGCCTGGACATGAATGCAAGCATAATAATATCTACTGGCGTAATGGCTCATATTTGGGATTAGGACCCTCGGCAGTATCATATACTTCTGAAATAAGGAGAAAGAATGTTGCTGATATTCGGCTCTATGCTGAAATGCTGAAGAAAGGCAAGTTGCCGATATATGAGCAAGAGACTTTGGCGGACGAGGAATTCGCTGGTGAGACAGCAATGTTGATGCTGAGGAGGCGCAAGGGGGTCAATGCGATGGAATTTATGCGAATAACCGGATATGATGCAATGACATTTTTCGCAGCTACAATCGAACGGTTGCGGAATTCTAGTCTGCTCATTGTTGATAACAGCGGCTTTCGAGTTCCCGCTGACAGATTTCACATGACAGACACCATCGCAGCCGAGTTTTTGGAGACATCCAAATGAAGTTTCGCCTTTGCTTGTTGTTGCTTCTGGCGGCCATATCTGCTTTCGGCACAATGTACGGCGATGAAAAGGATCGCCGCACTACTCCACCTCTACCGCCCTACTTGACTCCTTCTCCTTCAGAATCACCAACTGCGTCGGCTACACCTACACCTATCGCACCCTCAATTCGATATGGTTATCTCGAAGGGAAAATATACGATTCTGCTCTAAAAAGAATGACTGCCGCGAGAATTGAAATTCGCGGTTCGAGTGGTGAGCTTGTCGGCGGCCATACAGACGGTATGCCGTTGTGGGCTAAAGGGCATTTTCGCATTCGTCTGCCCGAGGGAATGTATAAGTTTGTTGCGACAAGGGGGCGTTTTCATCTTCCGCACAAAACCCCACCTTTGTTCACGATAGAGCCAAACAAAACTACAACACTCGATATACCAATGACATCATGGGGGCCATCTCGCAAGGCAAACTGGTATTCTTTCGACCCGCTTGTGTTCACAGCGTGCGGTAAGGCTCTAAGCGATGTGCCAAGCCTTTCTAAACTTGCACTATTGTGCGAGGCAGAAGGGCTTGATTTTGTAAATGCGGCCCCGCCTTGGTGGTTTGACCCACCGCCCAACATCACGGCTACCAACGACCCCACAGCGATTGCATCACTTTCTTTGGCATCATCATCAGACATGTTCAAGATGGCTGTCACTCCGTTCTATGATAAGCGCCCGTATTTTGGTTGGTTTTATGGAATCGGCAGAAACGCACCTGTCGAATACGAGCTTCCCGATGACCCCTATGTGCCAAACGCGTTAGTTTTAGCAAAAATAACCGCTTCTGGCTCAATTCCGGTTGTGTATAATCCATCAAGACATGCGGCGGTGCGAACCTCTACTTCACGATGGGCGCGACTTAACAATTCAATGCGCGAGTTCGGTGAGATATTCAGTCTGCTTGAAGGTTATGCCAGCGAGCTGCCCTATGACATAATGTCTGGCTCTGTGTCCGTAATTGATGCTCAAAACCAACAGGATCTCGCAGTGTGGTTCGCGGCGCTAAACAAGGGATATAGGGTTACAGCGATTTCATCAAGCTCTGCCCGTGTCGGCGAGACAAGGTCAAGCGCACCGGTCATATCGAACTATGCGTTTATAAAAGGCGAGGCGAGCATACCGCAGCTTGCTGCAGCGGTTGCACAAGGCAAAATTCTCGTTGCAAAGGGGCCTTTTATTGAGTTCACCGTGAATGACTCTCCCCCGGGCTCGGTGCTTTCGGCAGATTCGCGAGACGCGTTTGCGAAGCTGCGAATAACGGCACCAGCGGGCGATTATAAGGTGGCAAGCGTAAAAGTAATAAGGAACGGAATCGCAATACAGTCATCAGAAAGCGCTGATAACCCCTTTGCAATCGGCGAAACGGTTGTCGAGCGCAGCTTTAGAATTCGCGAAAACGGCTACGCGTGGTACATCGTTATGGCGACTGACAACACCGGCGGGGTTTCGTACACTAATCCAATTTACTTCATAGAACCCGATAAGGACTTCACCCGTAAATCCCCTCTGCCCCGAACAATATCAGTAAGTGTTGTTGGAGTTGATGGCAAGAGAATTGATGCCGACCTACGCGTCATAACAAGCGAGCGCACAATTGCAAGCGCTTCTTTCATTAGCACGGCTGAAGGAGATACAACAATACAACTCACCGACACACCGCCCGATGCAATGCTTATTGTTACCAGTTCGGGATACAAGACTGAGCGAGTGAATCTTTTCGGTGAGTTTGTGTTTAAACCGGCAATACGCAACTGGTGCCTTGCAAGGGACAACAATCCATCCCTCTCTAATTCGAGCATCTACGACGAGTTATACGCATTGTGCGGCAAGGGAAAGATTGAGATACGCCTGATGCGCGAGTGAGCTTTCCAGCATAAGCGAAGGGTGATAACGCCCCCTTTTACTACAATCTTATTCAACATAGATTACAATCAGTGCTTCCATCTTAAGAGAGACATATGAAGACAACTGCAAACTGGTTGAATGAACTCTGCCCGGCGAATTTGAGCGTTGAGCAGATAGTTACCATCTTGATGCGCGCTGGATTCGAAGTCGAATCCGTTGACGCGCTCGACGGCGATGCGCTTCTATCGCTTGAAATAACCGCCAATCATGCTGACTGGCTTGGCGCGATAGGTATTGCGCGCGAAATCGCCGCAGTTACGGGCATTCCCGCCTGCCTTCCGCCATCAAACCTAATAGAGGAAGGCGAGCCTATCGAGAAGTTAACATCTGTTGATGTTCTCGACTTCGAACTCTGCCCTCTGTACATCGCCCGTGTTGTAACCGGTGTAAAGATCGGTGAATCGCCACAATGGCTGCAAAATCGCCTGAAAAACATCGGGCTTCGACCTGTAAACGCTGTGGTTGATGTCACCAACTACCTGATGTATGAGACAGGTCAGCCACTTCACGCATTCGATCTTAACAAGCTTGAGGAAAAGCGAATTGTAGTCCGCGCATCGAACAAGGGTGAGAAGATGATCGCCATAAACGGCAAGGAACTCGCTCTTGATGGCAAGGTAACGGTAATCGCTGACGCTGAGAAGCCCGTTGCCATTGCCGGTGTGATGGGTGGTTTATACAGCGAGATCTCAAGCGATACGACTGACATTCTTATCGAATGTGCTGCGTTCAATGGCCCGGCAACTCGAAGGGCGACAAGAGCGGTTGGCATTACATCCGACTCCTCCGCCCGTTTCGAGCGAGGCACCGATATTGACAACGCCGACTATGTATCGCGCCGTTGCGCTGAGCTTATTTTACAGTACTGCGGTGGCAAGGCGGCAAAGGGCGCAATCACTGAATCTGCACCAAGACTTGGCAGAAAGACCGTCTTTGTCCGCCCGAGCCGCATTGAACACCTGTTGGGCATCTACATAGAACCTGAAAAGGTGCTGTCTATTCTCACCAACCTCGGATTCAAGGTTATCGAGAGCGAGGAGGATAGAATCACCGTGGAAGTTCCCTCGTGGCGCAAGGACATCTCACGCGAAGTTGATCTTATTGAGGAAGTCGCGCGTATAACCGGCTTTGAGAAGATACCCGACAGTGTCAACCTACGCGTATGGGCAGATCCCATTCCCGAATCATACTTAAAGCGCCGCAAACTGCGCTCTATTTTGTCAGGGCTTGGGCTTAACGAGACTATAATTGACCCGTTCATCGAGCCCCACATCAACGCCGAGTTCCGCTTCATCTCAAGCGCTAAAATTGTAACGCTTATGAATCCGCCGCGCGCCGATATGAACTCGCTTCGCACCTCGCTTGTTCCGGGAATGTTAAAGGTTTTAAAGGGAAATCGCGACCGGAACATAACGAATGTGAACATTTTTGAAATCGAGCGAATATATATGGACAGCCCTTCGGATTTGAACCATCCCACCGAAGTCGAGCTTGTCGGCATGTTGAGCGAGGGAAGCTTCTACGACCTGAAAGGCATTATTGAAGCTGCTTTTGACGCGTTTTTGCCAAAGGCATCCCGTATTTTTCAACCGTCCTCCCGTCCGCATATCGCGCAGGGAAAGTGCGTGGAACTTTTTGTGAACGGTGAAGTGGTGGGATATCTCGGCGAGCTATCAGCAAAACACGCGGATCTGCTCGACCTTAAAGTCGCGCCAGTCGTTGCAGAATTTCTTGCCGAAAAGCTCTATGCCGCATCGGGGCTTCCGCTTCGTTCGTTCGACAATTCGCGCATACCGAGATTCCCCTCGGTGGAACGCGATTTCGCCTTTGTGCTCGACGAATCGGTTCAATGGTCGGCGATAGAGGCTGCTGTTCTAAGGTCAGCCGCAAGCATTCCGATAGAGGAGATAAAATTCTTCGATGTATATCGCGGAAAACAGGTGGAAGCGGGCAAAAAGAGCGTCGCACTTCGCGTCGTCTTCAGGTCGCCCGACGCCACACTTACCGAATCTCAGATTACTTCCGCGTGCGACGCGATCGTGTCAGAGATGGCAAATCGCTTCTCTGCCACGCTGCGAGGCAAATAGCCTTTATCGGAAACGGCAAACAGAAGAAAGGTAGGTTATTATGAGACTTATTGACCCCCATGTGCACATGTTCTCCCGCACAACCGACGACTACAAGCTTATGTTTGCCGCCGGTATCGAAGCGATCGTCGAGCCCGCTTTCTGGTTAGGCTCGTCGCGCACCGCACCCTCAAGCTATTACGACTACTTCATGCACATTCTTGAAGTGGAACACAAACGCGCCGCAGGTTTCAACATCATCCACAAGTGCTGCATAGGCGTTAACGCAAAGGAAGCTGAGGAACTTGAGCTTTCACTCGAGACCGTCAAGGGCATGGATAAGTACCTAAAGCACCCTAACTGCATTTCGGTGGGTGAAATCGGCCTGAACAACATAACAAAGAACGAGGAAACGGTCTTTCGCGCCCAGCTTGAAAAGGCCGTAGAGCATAATCTGCCCGTCGTCGTTCATTCACCGCACTTTAACAAAAAGGCCGGCATAATCCGCATTGTCGAGATATGCCGCGAGATGAAGCTTGACGAGCAAAAGGTGTTGATAGACCACAACACCGAAGAGACCATACCGGTTGTGGCGGAGACGGGATTCTACAAGGGATTTACGCTCTATCCGACCAAGATGTCGCCCGAGCGCACCGTTGCGGTGCTTAAGAAATACGGATTTGACCGCATGATAGTGAACTCTTCCGCCGACTGGAGCGACAGTGACCCGTTGGCAGTGCCGAAAACAGCCGCCCTTATGCGCGCCATGCGCTTCCCGCAGGCTGTTATCAAGCAGGTATTCTACGATAATCCTTACGAATTCTACAAGCAAAGCGGCAAGTACACCCTGCCCCAAGACTAAATTCCACCGCGCAATATACAACAAAAACCCCGCCGACCGCGGGGTTTTTTATGTTCTCAAAGCAGTTCGTGCAATCTACTTCTTTTTGGCGAGAAACAGAGTGAAGCTGTCCTCACCTTCCGGTCTGTCCTTCTCATAGCTCGTCCACAACAGATCGAATCCAAGCTTGCCAAGCAGTTCGCAATAGGTCTGCTGGTCGGCATGAGACCAGAACATCCTAACACCCTTCCAATTCTCGTCGGTGCCAGTCCAAGCTGAAATGCCGCCGGTGAACAAAAAGTAACCGCCCCTTTTCATCCAGTTCGCCACACGGGCAAGAAGAAGTGGTTGCTGCTCAAGTGGCAGATGCGTAACCGCGTGAAGCGAGATCACGGCGTGGAAGTAGCTTGGCTGAAAATCAAGCGTGGCCATATCGCAGCAGATATAGAATCCCTGCGGCACAAGCTCCTTCGCGCGCGATATCTGAACTTCTGATATATCAACTCCCGTTACGGAAAATCCGCGTTCGACCAACAGCTTTGCGGCGGGTATGCCGTTGCCGCAACCAAGGTCAAGCACCTTCGCGCCCTTATGCAACAGGGGCGTGAACATGTCAAGCCATGCGATGTAGTTGTAGCAGTTTTCGTCAATTCTATCGCCTCGCACTTCGAGCGAGGCTCTGTTAAAGCCATCCCGCACGATATCTTTCGGTTTCTGTTTGTCTGATTGTGTCATATACTCTCCGTGTCAATTATACACTGCATTTCGATGAAACGCTTAAACCAACCGCGCCCACGATTACACCTAAGATCCATAGTAAGCGATTTTGCACGAACTCTCACAAAGAAGAGACGCACGGAAAGTCAACTGCGCACAAAATCGTTCTGCAAAGGATATAACGCATCCCATTGGCATTTTCGCAGAGGGGGATAGAACAGAAATGAGCGCAAATTGACAAGGCAAATATTGTGCAAGGCAAACATTCTTGCTCTTTACTAACGAGCGGAGATAATCATACAGGATCGGCAAATAATGCCGATTACGCGAATGTTTCGGCTATTAAGACTGGAAGAACAACCATGTTTGAAAAGGAGAGACTCCTTGAAGATCACAACAATACTTGATTACATTGACAACGGTCATATTGCGCTACCTGAGTTTCAGCGCGGATTTGTATGGAATCGAACGCAAGTGAAAGAATTAGTGGATTCGCTGTATCACGGCCACCCTGTCGGGAGCCTTCTTGTCTGGACCACCGATTCAAAGGGTGTTGACTTTCGGGGAGAAGGCCAGATTGCAAAGGGAGTGGTCAAGCTTCTTCTCGACGGGCAGCAGCGCATAACAGCTCTTTATGGCATCATACGGGGCAATCCGCCACAATTCTTCGATGGAAACAGAGAGGCATTTACCGGTCTGCACTTCAACCTAAAGACCGAGGAATTCAGCTTCTATATGGCGACTAAAATGAAGGACGATCCACTATGGGTTGATGTTACAAAGCTGATGAAGGGCGGCACTTCTTTAATAGGCGAATATGTTGCTTTGCTTTCGATAAGCGTGACTAAAGACGAACTGCCGTTATATATTGGCAGGTTGAGCAAGATACTCGCCATTTGCGAAAAGACCTTCTACATCGAAGAGGTAACGGGAGCAGATAAGCGTATTGATACAGTGGTTGATATTTTCAACCGAGTGAACAGCGGAGGCACAAAGCTGTCGAAGGGCGATCTGACCCTTGCGCATATCTGCGCCGCGCTGCCCGACGCAAGAGAGATGATGAAGTTAAAGCTCAAAGAGTGGGAGAAAAAGGGGTTTAAGTTCACACTAGATTGGTTTTTGCGCGTAATCAACGCGATCGTTACCGGCGAAGCTCATTTTTTTCACCTTCAAGATGTCGAACCTTCCCAAATCACAGACGGCATAAACCGCGCTGCAAAATCTGCGGACTACATCCTCAACATGATAGGCGATCGGCTCGGTCTTGACCATGAAAGGGTGCTGTTTTCTAAAAATGCAATCCCAATAATGGCAAACTACATAGATCGTCGAGGGGGAAAGCTGACCGACTCAACCGAGCGCGATAGACTTCTTTACTGGTACATACAAAGTGCAATGTGGGGCAGATTTTCTGGTTCTACTGAATCAATGATTGACAAAGACCTTGAGATTATTGACACTAATGGTGGTACCGAGGGGCTTGTAAGTGAGTTAGCGCTTTGGCACGGTGGACTTCGCGTTCAACCTGGGCATTTCAGCGGTTGGAGCACAGGTGCAAGGTTCTACCCGATTCTCTACATGTTAACCCGCGTTGGTACCGCGAGAGACCTTGCGACCGGAATGGCACTTAAAAGCAGCATGCTCGGTAAATTCTCGCATCTTGAGGTTCACCACATTTTCCCTCAGAATGTGCTTTACAAGAAAAACTACAAGCGACCTGAGGTCAACGCTGTCGCCAACTTCTGCTTTTTAACAAAAGAGAGCAACATCGAGATACGCGATCGCGAACCAGAAAAGTACTTCCCCGAGATGGAGAAGCGCAATCCGGGTGTTCTCGCCTCGCAGTGGATACCGGCAGAAGAAAGGCTATGGAAGGTGGGCAATTTCCGTGAGTTTCTTGAATGTCGCAAGCAACTTCTCTCTAATGCAGCAAATGCTTTTCTCGACGAGCTTTCAAAGGGGCTTAGCATTGGGCAGACCGACGCGCCTATCCGCGATACGGTCGAAGTATCTGAACGCATTTCTGATATACCCGGCACAATTATGAGCGCAGATGAAGAAAAGCAGTTGATAGACCTTAGATTCTGGCTAATTGACAAAGATCTTCCCGAAGGAGTTCTGTCATTCGAACTCATAAATCCTGATTCGGGAGAGTTATCGGCAATACTCGATCTTGCATGGCCGGAGGGCATTCAAACAGGCCTAAGCGAGCCGGTTGCGGTTCTTCTGAACGAGGAAATACGCACATTTGAGGCAGCAAATCGTTTTGGCTATCGCTGCTTTTCTGATGTGCAGTCATTTAAGGAGTATGTCGCAAAGGATATCCTTGCGCAGAATGGGGAGCGGTAATGCAGAGGCACAGACCTATCTTACAGCTTAATGAGATGAGTCTTGCATATTTTCGCTATCGCCCTTTTCAATCTTCTTCTTAGCGTCAGTTTTCGCGAAAAAGGCATGTGCCACATGACCTTTGTTGATGCGGATGCCGCTATCTGCAAGAATGCTTTCGAACAAATCGAGCAATGGTTTATCGAGGCCAAGGTCGGCAAGGTTCTTTCTGAACATCCATATAGCCTTTGCATCCGGCACAGCATCTGTAAGACTAAGGCCGACAAAGCGCCTAAACGAGAGCCTATCGAAGATAATCCCCTCAGCAATATCATCAGACATGTTGTAAAGCGTTTGAAGCAGAAACACCCTGAACATCATTGTAACATCGAACTTGCTGCGAAGAAAGTCAATTCCAACCCCTTTTTGGCTGACTTCTGCCAACATAGGTGCAAATTGCCCCCAATCCACAACATCGTTTATCAGCTTCAGAATGTCGCCCTTTTTATCAATCTGCGCGTACGCTTTTTGTATGTCATGGTCGCTGCTTTGCATTTTGCACCCCTTTCTCGACGCCCATTTTAGGCGGTTAGCAGAACAGGACGATTTTTGGGGAGAATTTTGTTGACAAGGGGTGAAGCGTGTGTATAATTGTATAGGGAAGTCTCCTTCGAAGAGCTTTTCTAAGTTCTGTAGTGTCTTTCCTTGATGCTATTGCGGCGGACATGCTCCTCTCCCGATTCAAATCAGGAGGGACATGCAACCTTCACTGTGTTATAACTGTATGCTTCATTGTAGGTCTTTTGTTTACAGAAAGAAAGGTCTTAAATTGCACGGAGAAAACAGCGAATCCTCTGCCACATCCCATCTCGTGTGCGATCCAGCGAGAGCGTTCTATTTTCAATGGCACATTTTGAATCAATGCAATTTACGGTGCCAGCACTGCTACCAAACAGACTATGGCACAGACACCTTGATTCCTGATGACTTATTGATTATCGCCAGAATGATTGTGGATGCTTTGAAGCAGTGGCATTACACGGGCCGGGTGTCACTAACCGGAGGCGAACCACTTCTAATCCCAGATACTGTTTTAACTCTTCTCGACTTCTTAGACAAATCCCCGTTTATTGAATGGCTCGGTATTCTCACAAATGGTACTTGTCTTGACATTGGACTTTCTCGACAACTCTCGAAGTACAACAAGCTGCGAGAAGTTCAAGTCTCTCTTGATGGTAGCACTTCAGATGTACACAACAGAATACGAGGGGAAGGCAACTTCGAACGATCAATTCGCGGCATCAAAGTACTCCAACAGGCAGGCATTAAGACATCCATAATGTTTACTCTGACAAAAGAGAATGTTGATTCTGCCAGCAGCATAATTGATTTGGCATTTGAACTTGGAGTAAACGCAATAACAATTGAACGTGTTACGCCAACTACCAAAGGATGCAGTAATAATAGTCTTATTTCGCCCGACCATTTGCGTTCAATATATCAAGAAGTCGCTAGAAAAAAGCACCACTTGAGATTTTCATCCCTTCAGATCCGCACATCGCGTCCACTTTGGTGCTTAGTTGACCCTGGACTAGGTGGATACTGTCCTGCAGGATTTAACTGCCTTGCGATTCTACCTGATGGTACTGTTCTACCTTGCCGTCGCTTAGAAATCCCAATTGGTAATATACTCAAAGATGGCCTATATAACATTTGGTACACCTCAAGCGTACTATGGCGCCTTCGCGATAAGAAGAAGCTCGCAAAAGGGTGCAATGGGTGCCAGTGGTTGGGACAATGTGGTGGATGCAGAGCAATCGCATATGCAACAACTGGTGATTTTATGGCTACAGATCCACAGTGCTGGAATAATGATTCCATTCAAACAAGGAGAACAATATGATAAGTAGCAAGGTTTTCTTTTTATCTGAAGATTATGTTTTACATCATACCAATTTTGAGTCGTGCAGCTTTATGCTTTTTAACATAAAAACAGGCAGGATCTATCGTCTTAATAATGTATCATTCTCGATGTTAAAGGCATTCGATGGACACCGGACATGTGAACAGATATTATATGATCTTCATGCTCGTTATGATATTGATTTCCAATGCATTTCCGCGGATTTTTCGCATCTTCTCGATATTTGGGTAAACAAAGGAATTCTAGTCGAAAGGAGGTGTTTTTGATTTAGACAGTGTTATTTTCGTTTCAACCAACATTCCTAACAAGGAGAAATCGTGGAAAAATATGAAACACCGCTTTTTGTCGAAGATGATGGCATGATATTTCCAGTTGAGATCTTGCAAGAGACAGAGAACAGCAAATGGTGTTTTGGTTGCACCAACTGCAATTGTAACTAACAGTATAGTGGCGGGGTGGATAATTATCCACCCCGCCCGTGAGAATTGCGAGTAAATATGCTAATATTTGACAGTCACGTTCATCTTGGGTTGGAAGATTTCGTCATGCCCATCATGCCTTCTGATGGTAACATGCCAATTTTTCACAACGCATTAGATAACAAATATGTATCATTCGCGCGGACGGCCGAAAGGAATAGTATTTACAAGGCTCTATCTTTTGCTTTTCCTTTTCCCAATATAGCAGTACGTGCAGCTAATCAATATGTACTTGATGCCGCAGCGAAGAGGCCAGATCTATTTTTACCATTGCTCCTTATCTCTGACGACTTATCTTATTTCTGTGCAAATCTGAACAACATTGCTGGCGCGAAGGAAGAATTTTATTTACCTGGAGGTCGTGACCTGAACAGCTTTATGCCTATTTACGAATTCCTGGAGGCAAATGACCTTGTACTATTAATACATCCGCATCGTGATGATCGTATTAATCGCATACTCAGTATTAGATCTAATTTTCCTAATTTAAAAATTATTCTTGCCCATTCGGGAAGGAAGTGGCCATTTACAGGCGACGACATTTTAGATACTATTTTACCCTCACTCGCAAGTACAGACTTACTTTTTTTTGATACATCAACGATTCGAGATGGAAAGATTTTGCGAGCTATTGTGAATAGTATTGGTGTAGAACGTGTGTTGTTTGGCTCAGATTATCCATTTTTTTCAGTTAAAGGAGAGAATACATACCAAGAGGAATTAGCGACAATCCATTCAGCGAGGTTAACAAGCCATGAGGAAGAAATGATACTATCGGGAAATTTTCGCCGAATCTTCCTCGGTGACATATGGCTAAGGCGCGTTTCGCGTGATGATATCAACGCGCTCACAAGTCTACTTGAAGATATTCCTTCTGAGGAAGTAAAGTTTCTTGCAATTATGAAAAAGCACGCTGCTTTTCGCAGCAATATTCGGAGTGAACGTCATATATTTATTTTAGAGAATTCGTCAGGTATCATCGGCTTTGTGCGGGAAAGCGGTCGTCCCAACAATACAGCCATGATCGAGGAAGTTCTGATTCATCCGTCTTGGCGCACGCGTGGTTTAGGAGTGTTGTTGTTAGATTCTATGAAAAGTATGTTTAGCGGATTATTAGCTAAAACATTTAGTTCAAATAAGCCGATGAATAATTTATTGAGAAAGTGTGGCTTTTCTGTAGTGAATGGTAATAGCATATTACACTGGAGGTGGGAGCATGATTCATAACAACGAAGTTACTGGCAGAATTCTTGGAATCCGTCGATTGGGAGGAATTGCATTTCTTAAGATTGGTTGGGATCTTGCCTCACACACTACTGTAGTTTTTGAGAGAAGAAGATTATTAGCTCAGGATTTTACCAAGATTAAGCGCTTCCGCTATTCTGATTACTGTCGTATCGAGGTAACGCTAGATAATGATGAGATATTTGCTACCAGAATTATTAGTCACTATTCCAATTCCGATGGATTTAGAATATCTCATGAACAAGCAGCACTTCTCAAGTCATATTCTTTAATGATTGATGTGATTCGATGCTATTTCAAGAGTATTAACGTTTTGGAAATTCGATTGCCTACTATTCACTATGGGTTGGCAAGAGGAAGCTTATTTTATATTGATTTTTATGGGTTGCCAGCGAGACTGACAAGTAGTAATGCCCTTTTTGCTGACATTTACTCAACTCAGATGGGACCCGTGTATAGTATACAAAAATGCTTTCGTGCTGAACCTTCTCATACGAGGAGACATCTTTCTGAATTTGATTTGCTCGAGGTTGCACTACCCGATTATGCCCTTGAAGACGGTATGAAAATGCTTGAGCAATTAGTGTATTATGTCGTTAGAACTTTGACTGATGCAAATATATTATCTTGTTTAAACAGCGACTCCTTGATTCAGTATTCTGTCCCTTTTAAGCGCGTGAGCTTTTCCGATATTGAGGATAAAATTGTTGGTAATAGAATAAATGCATCGAGTGCTGAGATATTATTAATTGATTCAGCGCCTGTTTTTATCGTGGGGTTTCCTCATTCGCAATCTTCGTGGACAGCTGAGCATACGGATAATAAATACTCAGCATCGTTTAACTTACTACTTCCTCATGTTGGTGAGGTTGCAGAAGGCACTCAAAGATATCATGATGTAAAAAGATTTAAGAGAATGTTTCATGCTCTAGGATTAGATAAGCAATTATGTTGGTACCGTGACGGGATGGTTTATAACGGACTCCGGACTGTCGGATTCGGATTAGGTTTAGAAAGACTTGCAATGTCGCTGTTTCGACTTGCAAATATTAGGCAATTACATCCAATATATCGTGACACAAGATTCTCTGAGATTCATTGAGAAACATGAGGAAAAACGTATGAAAGCAGGTCGAGCATTATTACGATCTATATGTTCACTTCGAAGCATGATTGTCGAGATGCATGCGAAGGGACTTGAACTCGGAAGGATTACTAAAACATCAGCTATCCTACTTTCAGTTGGAGTTACATGTAATTCTATTCCAAATGAGCTTGTGAGCAGATGCTATCGAGAGCAAGAGCAAGATGGCGGTTGGAAGGGAATTGTTGATACTATGTGGAATCTTTATTTTCTTCGGCAGATATCGGTTTCGCCTGATACTGATATTATTTGTCGCGCAATTGAATATTTAAATAGTAATATTAACAAGCATGGACTCTGGGGGCGTTCTCGTAGAGACATGAGTCGTATTCCTGTATCTGGAATGATTCTTACGCTTCTTCCGGAATTGGCAACAGGCGAACGATTGAATCTTTTAGAAAAGCTTTGGCTTTCCGAGATGAGGTCACTAACATACAAGGCTGCGTATGTTTTAATGGCTTTCGACAAGGCGAAGTATGTACCTTACACTGGAGGGTTGGTTTCTGAAACCGTGAACTGGTTGCTTTCGAACCAGCGCGAAGATGGTGGTTTTTCTCCATGGAGAGAACATCCTGTCGAAAGTAATGTCTTCTGCACTGGTGTTGCAATTGTAGGTCTTTCAAAATACTGCGATGTATTAATGAAGCCGGCACTCAATAGTGCATTGAAGTGGTTAGTATCTAATCAACTTCCACATGGTTTATGGCCGTACCACGAAATTGAGGATGGGTCTTCCTGGGGTTGCTGGTCTTTGCATGAATTAATAAATATAATAGGAAGCGATGATGATGAAATATAATGTTCTTCTTATATATCCGAGGCCTGATATATTAAAAACATGCCGCTTTGGATTCTCTTTAAACCTTTTATATATTGCGTCGATTTTTGAGAAAAGCGGACATAATGTCCGATTCGTTGACTATTCGGTCGATGAGTTCAACGAGAGCGTTTTTATTAATTTAGTTGAACATTCTAACATTGTTATTATTGAGTTTGACGCCTATCCGTTAAGGCGATCAATGAATTTTAGTTTTGGCATCCTGCTATTAGATTTAATTAAACAAAGACATCTTAGTGCAATAACTATAGCATTCGGCGCTGGTTTAATTATTAATCCGCACGAGTCGCTTCCAGCCGATTATACTTATACAACTGAGCCCTTTGCTAATATTATCCAAGTTGCTGATGCATTAATTAACAATATGATATCACGACATATTGAATGTCATATTGATGATTATGACCTCGATTGTCTGCCTTATCCTGCAAGACATCTTCTTTCAACTCGATCTGAAACCGGAGGAAGTATTGTGCAGCATCCTTACTTATTGAAATCTACTTTGATTCAGACGAGTTGCGGATGTGAGAATACATGTAGTTTTTGCCAGCGACGAGGTTGGTATAGACAATATCGAGCTCACTCAATTGATTATTCTTATAAAGAATTTCTAGATGTCCACGCTAAGGGATATAAAAATGTCTGGATTACAGATGATAATTTCGGCTTCGACATTCATAGGGCTAAATCGCTTATGCGGCTAGTTGCGGATGAGATAGGAAGGGATTCGTGGAGGCTTTCACTGAGTACATGGTCTCGTATTGACCGCGAGCTTATTGATTATTGTTACCAGGCCGGCGTGAGTATTATAAGTATCGGCATCGAGTCCGTTAGCCCTGAAATTCTCAGGTATTATAAGAAGAATGTCGATCTTGATTCTGTTGCTGATATTATTTGTTATGCAGATTCGATAGGGATTTTTTGTGTTGGCAATTTTATTATTGGTGCTCCAATGGAAACTGAGGAAACTATTGCATCAGCAATTCAATTTGCGAGTTCCTTACCATTTGATCAGGTAAACGTTAAAATTTTGGATTACATGAGGGGTTCATTGCTTTTTAGCACATTGCATGAGAACCAATCAAAGGGCGTAGCGCATTTATTTGCATGTGAGGAAAATGGTTTATGTGACTTTACGCTAATGGAGTTGCGTGAAAGGGCTCGAGAGTTTCGCAACATTATTGCTCGAAAACGTTACCGATCACTTATTAATAAGATTTGCAGATGCGGTCCCCCTTATTTAACAAAAGACGAATTCTTTCATTACTTTTTATAATATGATATTTGTTCGTGACAATACTAATCGTTTCAATGTTTGCATCATATTTACGCCTCGGTGTGTAATTATATTGCTAATTTTACTTTTGCTTGAAGATGTTTAATGCACCCCTCTTCATTGTACAACTAAACGCTTATTTGTTAACGAACGAAGACATGAACTGGACTGAGGTCATTTACTACAGGGCACGGTGAGGTCGTGAAGTGTTGTACCTGCCTGTCCCTATCCAGATTATCACTCTTGCCTTTTCGAGGAAAATGAGCCGATTCGGCCTTGCTCAATCTTCCTTGAAACTGCGCAGAAACTCCAACAATGCCATTTTCATTAAGTGCTCACTGATTTGTGAACAAATGATGACCCGAACCGCGATCGCGATTGATCAGCTCATCAAACAAAAAAGGGCTTCCCTCGCGGGAAGCCCTATAATTTCTGGTGGACCATGAAGGACTCGAACCTTCAACCCCCTGATTAAGAGTCAGATGCTCTACCGATTGAGCTAATGGTCCTTGTTGTATGGGGGATGGGGAGAGTGATGGGATTTGAACCCACGACCTTCTGAGCCACAGTCAGACGCTCTAACCAACTGAGCTACACCCTCCGTACGCGTATAATTATACCCGCCGTGCGCGGGTGTCAACTTTTTGCTTCATACCAGCCGTTCTGCTGGGTATAATATCGCCATGAACACAGCACTAATCAAAGGCAAACCCATTGCAGACGCCATTCGCGCCTCGGTCGCACAACGCGTCGCCATGCTAACCCCTCCGCCCTGCCTTGCCGCCGTTAGGATTGGCGACGACGCGGCGACTTCATTCTATATATCAAGCCAAAAGCGTGCCGCCAAGGCTCTTAACTGCGAATACAAAGAGGTGCAGCTTGCCTCGGACTGCGCACCATCAGCGCTGAACGACGCGCTGCAAAATCTGTCGAACGACGATTCGGTTGACGGGATCATACTGCTCACACCACTGCCGAAGGGATTTGATATCGCCGCCGCGCGCGATTTCATATCGCCCGAAAAGGATGTCGAAGGGGTAACGCCCACCGCGATGGGAAAACTTGCGTTGGGAAGGCTTGTGGAGCCTCCCCCCACTGCAAAGGCGGCGTTTATAGCTGCAAAAAGTGTGATAAGCGACCTGCGGGGCGTTGAAGTCGCCATCGCGGGTTATTCTGACACGGTTGGCAAGCCTCTCGCGCTGATGCTTTTAAACGAAAAGGCAACTGTATCGGTCGCCCGTTCAGCAGTGCGCGATATCTCGACATTTTTCGAACGGGCTGAGCTTATCTTCGCTTGTATCGGCAAGGCTTACGCGATTCGCGGTGAATGGATACGCCCCGGTTGTGTTGTGATTGATGTCGGCACAAACGAAGTCGCTACCGTTGATGCTAACGGAGAACCTACGACAATCTGGGTGGGGGATGTGCATTTTGAATCGGCATTCGGCATTGCGTCGGCGATTACGCCTGTTCCGGGCGGTGTCGGCACCATCACCACCGCAGTGCTGTTCGATAACCTTGTATCGCTTGCAGAGAAAAGAAGAAAGGTTGGCGCGGATTAATCGAGATTTGCGGGGCGAGGGGGCTCAAGGTCTGCAAGTGCGATAGTCAGCGCTTTGCCCTTAATATCAACCGTGGCGATGCCCTTTTTGTTAATGCGCAGTATTGTGCCGTTTTCGCGCACAAGGCGCACATACACCCTGTCGCCTTCTGATAGTATCTTCGCGGCTGCCTCAGACTCCTTTGCGAGCGACGCGATCTTGGTCTTCCATTCCTCATAAAGCTCGACCGAACGCTGCTTTATCTCCTCTGCCTCCTTCAGCTTTTTGCGCGTCTCAGCGCCCTGCTTTTCAAGTTCCCTTCTTATGCGCTGAAGCTCAAGCCAAAGAGCCTCTTCACCGCTATCGGCGCGCACAACAAGCTCGCGGCTTCGCTGCACTATTTCCATAGGCAGCCCTAACTTTGCCGCAATCTGCAGAGCCTTAGATTCCCCCGGAGAACCAATCTTTAACACAAATGTCGGACGAAGCGAGGCAATATCGAACTCCATGCTCGCGTTCTGCGCGTTTTTATCCTCGTATGCAAGGCGCTTGAGCGAACCAATGTGCGTAGTTACGACTGACGGAATCTTGCGCGAAATCAGGTGTTCGAGTATCGCGCGCCCAAGAGCAGCACCCTCCGCGGGATCGGTACCGGAGCCAAGCTCGTCGAGAAGGATGAGGCTCTTTGTTGTGGCTGATGACAAAATAGAGGCAATGCGGTTTATGTGCGACGAAAAGGTAGAAAGGTTCTGTTCGATTGACTGCTCGTCGCCGATATCGGTGTAAACACAATCATAGAACGGGATGTCGGCCTCCTGAGCCGGTACGGGGAGACCGCAAAGCGCCATCTGTGCTATGATGCCGACTGTCTTAATTGAGACCGTCTTTCCACCTGTGTTCGGGCCGGTTATAACGAGCAAAGAGTAATCTTCGCCAAGCACAAGTGATAACGGAACAACCTCTGTGGGGGTTTTGCCCTCCGCAGCCTCTGATCGGGAACGAAGCAACAGCAGCGGATGTCGGGCGTTGTTCAGCGACAGCACAGAGCTACGCGTAATAAACGGCACGCAGCAGTTAAAAGCGGTGGCGTAGCGCGACGCGGCGCCCAAGAAATCAATATAGGCCATGGTGCGCGTCCACTCCTCAATATCATCCGCACGACGGCCGATAGAGATGGTCAGTTGAGTAAGCAGCTTTCGCTCCTCGGCAGCCTCTGCCGAGCGTGTGCGCTGAAGCTCGTTGGTGTCCTCGATGATCGCCATAGGCTCCATGAAGCAGGTTGCGCCCGAGTCGCTCGAATAGTGCAAAAGGCCGGGGAACTTGGAGCGGTATTCGGACTTAACCGCCATAACGAACCGTTCGCCCGAAAAGGTGGGTTCGGGAAACTGAAGCATCTTTTTAATGTCAACCGACCGCGAAAGCGAGCGGATTTTTGCTGCGATGCGGTCGTCAAGGTCTGAAGTAAGCCGTCTGAGGCGCGAGATCTCACGCGAGGCTGTATCGCGAACACGATCCCTCTCATCAACAATAGTGTCAATTGCGTCACGAAGCTCTTTCATATCGGGCAGCAACGCGCAAACAGAAGACAAGGATGGCGCAGCGTCTCTTTTTCTAAAAAAGAACGAAGCGACGCTTGAAGCTGAAACAAGTGCGCGGTAAATGCGTCGAATTGTGGAAGCGTCGAGCATCATGGCGACCCGCGCTGAACGCAATGCGCCATCCGGTATCTCGATGCCCTCAAGCGAGGGGAAAACGCCCTGCCCATACAGAGAGATCGCCTCTGACAACTCGTTTTGACGGCGACGGAGCAGAGTATCGCTATCCATCGGCAACAGCAACTGCGTGAAGCGACGCCCCGGCTCGGTCTCGCAATAGGTCGAGATGTGCGCTGTTATCTTGGGCAGATCAAGGATTGAAGTCCAGCTTTTCTGGCTGCTCATAAGGCGTGAAGTATATTCGCTTATGTATGGCTTTGTAGCAAAAGGACGCGACAAGGGCAGTTAGTAAAGCTGTTTTCACGCTATTTAAGAGCATCCCGAAGTTCTGACGGGCGGGGCAGTGACGGCAAACCGCCCTTTTTTCGCATTGAAACCCGGTTTTTTCATGTGCTTCTTTTCAGTGTGATACAATCGTGTATTATATAGTTCTCAATAGCCACCCATTACCCGAAAGACGCTTCTGATGACCGTAAAGACTCAAATTTCAGCGCGAAGGATAGCGTTGGTGCTTATGCTTCTCACCGCGGCGGTTTTAGGCTGCAACGAGGGCAAGAAGCACCCCACATTGAGATCGTCACAGCCATCCAACTCCGTTGCCCCGACGCAAATCTCTGCCGAAAGCTATCCTGCATCGCTCGACCTGTCAAAAAGCGGTGCGCAGGCAATTGAGCATAACATTGTGGCGAGGCTGGAACCCGCCGAGAACATTATAGACGCAACCGATTCAATCATCTTCAACGGGCGTGGCACACCATCGGCACCAATAATCTGCGTGGTCGCAAAGACAATACGGATACTCAATGTGCTTGATGCTGATTCGAGCCGCCTGTTGTCTTTCGAGGAGCGCGAGATAAGCGAATACGACGGCTTCTATAAGGCTATAATCTTCAATTTTCCAAAGAATGCGCCGTCGAAGCCGAAGGCTATAATCAACTACATCGGCGTGATAAACGATCCAGTGAAGGAAAGCTCGAATCTTCGCTTTCTTGTCGGCGACTTCACGCGGGGCATCATATCGCCAGACGGCATATATCTTTCCGGCGCAAGTGGCTGGTATCCACACACATGGAACTCGATGGCGATATATCGGTTCGAGGCAATCTCGCCCCGTTCGTTCGACATTATCAGTGCGGGCAATCTTATTAATCGTGAAAAGACAGAGGAAGGGACGGTAACCATCTATAAAAACGACCTTCCGATGGACAATCTGGATGTAGCGGGAGGCGTTTATTCTGTTTCGTCAAAGGTCTTCGACGATGTGCGTATTGAGACATTCTTCCATCCCGATGATTCTGAGCTTGCGCCAGCGTACATGAACGCCGCGGCGACTTACATTCGAGAGTATTCGAAACTGCTCGGTAAATACCCCTATAACAGGTTTTCGATAGTATCCAATTTCTTCCCGACCGGATACGGGATGCCTGCGTACACTTTGCTTGGCAGGCAGGTCATTCAGCGTATGCACACGCAGGAATACGCGCTTGGTCACGAGGTCGTTCACAACTGGTGGGGAAACGGAGTTTTTGTTGACTGGCAATCGGGCAATTGGTGCGAGGGACTAACGACATACTGCGCAAATTACTATTGGCATGAGATGGTGGAAGGCGAAGACTCTGCAACGGCAGTAGAATACCGCCGCAAAACTCTACAGCGTTACAAGACGATGGTAGAACAGCAATCAGACTACCCGCTGAGAAAGTTCACTTCTAAGACCGAGGAGAAGGACAACGAGATAGGTTATACAAAGTCAATGATGTTCTTTCATCAGATAAGACTTGCGATAGGCAAGAAGGCGTTTTTCGACGCATTGAAGAGGTTGCGGAACGAGTTTCTTGGCAAGAGGGCATCATGGAACGACCTGCGCGGGGTGTTCGAGGCAGAATCGGGCAAGGATTTGAAGAACCTGTTCAATCAGTGGCTCGACCGCCCGGGACTTCCCGCATTGAATCTTTTCAACATGGCTCATCGTCCGTCTGGGGCAGGATATGAGATCTCGTTTTCCGTATCTCAGCGCGAACCTGTTTGGGATCTTTACTTCGATGCGGTTGTTGTCTGCGCTGGTAACACAAAGCGCGTCCCCATTATGCTCAACAAAACAGAGCAGACTATTTCGGTTTCGACAGAATCTGAACCGGTGCTTCTGTCGGTTGACCCCGACGCACAATTGCTAAGGGATATTTCAGACGACGAGCTTCGTCCATGCCTAAACAGGACACTGTGGAGCGGAGCACCCACCATCTATCTCGCGGAAGAGGCTGGCAAGCCGAATCCAAGATTCGCCGCGCTTGGCAAGCGGATAGCCGACATGCGCAATTCTGAAGTGAAGACGATGGAAGGATTTCAGGTATCTCAAATTCTCGGCAAGGGCTCTATGTTTATTGGCAAGGCCTCGGTTCTTGACGCACAAGCTGAACTTATGGGATTGTTCCACCTTCCACCGTCTGAGTTGATTCGTCGCAAACTTATCTCGATTGGAAAGGCATCGGAAGATGACCTGAAGAACATAGCCTATCTTGTAAGCGTTGACCTGATAAAAGGTGGCACTGCGACATTTTTCGGGTGGTTTGATAATGAACCTCCCCCGCATCTTGACCGAGTATTATTCTTCTATGGCTGGCAGGGCTTAGTTGTATTCTCTTCGGGCTCAAAGATATCTGAGGGCACAATCGCCCCAAGAAGCAACCCGTTAGAGATGAGGATAAAGGTCGAGAAAAAGCCAGTGGCGACAGCATCAATAGATATATCCGATGGATTAAGTGATGAGGAAGCGACTGCAGCGCTGAATTTTCTGACCTCCGAGGAGCTGAAGGGGCGCATGTCTGGCACAGAAGGTTCGCGTAAAACGGCTGAGTATTTAGCTTCGGTGTTGAAGCGCGGAGGCTTTTCGCCAGCATATTCAAATTCGTATCTGCAGAAGTTCTCGTTTTCGATAAGGCAGATCGGCGGGATATCCGTATCGTGGAAGGCGAACAAGAGTGCCACGGGAGTTCAGCTTCCCGCATTCGGCTCATCTTGGCCAAACACAGACGCCCTGCCCCTCGTCTTCAGCGGAAACGGAAAGATGACTCGTCCGGTTGCGTACGCGGGCACAGGTATCAACTGCGCAGCATTGGGCATCAACGACTACTCGGCATTTGAACAGGGTGCGCTGAGGGGACGAATCGTGCTGATTGACAGTGCCCCACCGACCGGCATCGAGTACTTTAACGAAAGTGTGCAATACGAAAATCGGCGTGAGCTATCATTGTTCGGACGCGCAAAAGCTGCAGTTGAACAGGGTGCGGCGGCGGTAATCTTCCTTGCTGATCGCCAGACCTTTCTTGAAAACAGCTACGAAAAAGTTACCTTCACAAACTACCTTCCAAGGTCTGTTCGCGAGAAGTACTATTCCGGTGACCCCTCTTCTCTTCCTGCTGACGACAGGTTGACAGTTGCCAATCTTCAATCCCGACAGGCTGAGATGGGTAGCTCGCTTTCGATACCAGTAATTGTGGTTTTCGGCAAGTTTGCAATTGCACATGCGCTGCTGCCGGATGATTTTGCCATCGAGCTATCGGTCGAACTTTCTTCAGAATCTGTTGAAAGCAACAATGTTGTTGCGATGATACAAGGCAGTGACGCGAGCGCAGTTACGAACGCTATTGTTCTGGCAGCACATTATGACCACAATGGCACGAGCAAATCGGGCAGCTACTTTCCGGGGGCGAATGACAACGCCGCCGGAGTCGTAGCCCTTCTTGGAATCGCGGCAGAGCTTAAAAAGACCAACCCGAAAAATACATACATCATCCTCTTCACGGGAGCAGAGGAATGGGGAACAAGAGGCGCGATCGCATATCTTGCAGACCCAGCTATCCCAATCGCGCGCACATCCGCCTTCTTGAACCTTGATATGGTTGGCATAGGCGAAGGCAACAAAGCGTACATGATAGGTGCAAACCAAAATCCGTTTTTAGCAACGCTACTGAAATCTGTCGCTGAACCGCTCGGTATTGAAATAAAAAGTGGTATTGACCACGCAATAGCAGGATCAGATCAATGGCCGTTTCACTGCCGCTCAGTCGCGTCTCTCACCTTGACCACTGGAAGATATCCTCAGTACAACACATCAGCAGATAAGCCAGAAATCCTATCGCTCAAGGCGATCCGTTCCGCAATAAACCTGTGGACAGAGCTTGCCAAGCGCATTGATGTCTCAGAACGCGCACCTAAACCTAATGATGTGTATTCACCTATGCCAAAGCACCCCGCACCTAAGGAAAATACAACTCGATGAACAGCAAATTGCCTTTATACATTACAAGCGTGGTCACGCTTCTTCTCTTAATCGGTCTGTCTGCTCCAATGAGCGCAAGGGCGTACAAGAAGCATGAAGCCACACTCGCAGGAAAGAAGATACAGCTTATTCACCTGTTTGATCGTGATGCACGCGATGCCTCTGCTAACAACGAACATACCGTTGTTCTTCTTACAGAGGGCAATGTTCCCGATACGGTAGTAATTGAGTTTAGCAAAGATCGCAAGGACTGGGAGCGCATGGAAATGTCACGGGCGGGTGATACTAACCTCTTCGCAGTGAGCCTTCCCGCAAAAGAGCGCGGCAAACGCTGGTATTACAGATTCATCGCCTCAGCAGGCGGAGCGGATACAAAGTTCACACTATCCGACACAAAGGACTTCTATGTTACTTACGAAGGCGATGTGCCGAAGATCCTTCTGATTCTTCATATCGCCCTTATGATGCTCACGGCAATTCTAATACTGCACGCCTTCCATTACTCGCTCGAAATTCTCATAAATCGAACCAATGCGATAAAGGCATATTGGTCGGGATTTCTGGCAATGGTGGTTTTCTGGATATCGGCATTTGCGATTGGCCCTCCGATATCGGGATACACTTTTGGCGAACCCTTTGGCCCATGGCCATTTGGTGGCGATATTACTGATACAAAATCCGTCGCGCTTGCGTTGTTTTGGCTTGTGCCTTTGTTCCTAAAGTTCGGTGTGTTATCTGGGCGCGAATCGCACCATCGCATAAGTGACAGGGCATTTGCGATCTGGGTGTTTGTCGGCTTGATAGTCAGCATAGGGATATACCTAATCCCCCACAGCTTATTCATACAGGTGTAATGCGCAGCACTAAGGTCTTATTGAGCAAGCGCACAAAGAAGCCTTGATGAAAAAAGATATCCACGAGCAGACAGAATTCATAGAGATAGTCGGAGCGTCTGAGCATAACCTGCGGTGCGTCAATCTTCGTATTCCAAAGCACCGCCTCGTGGTGTTCAGTGGCGTATCAGGGTCAGGCAAGTCCTCACTTGCCTTCGACACGATTTATGCGGAAGGAAGACGCAGATATGTCGAATCGCTCTCAGCGTACGCCCGTCAGTTTCTCGGTCAGATGGATAAACCTCGCTATGACAGGATAACCGGTCTTGCTCCCACAATCGCGATAGAACAGAAGAAGGCGACATCAAATCCACGCTCTACCGTTGGCACGATTACAGAGATACATGATTACTTGCGTGTTCTGTATGCGCGAATTGGCGATCAGCACTGCCATAAATGCGGCAGACCCGCCGGCAAACTCTCCACACAAGAGATTATTGACGCATTGGCGGCAAAGCAATCTGGCAAGGCAATTACGATACTCGCCCCGCTCGCCGCAAATCGAAAGGGCGAGTTCAAGGATATACTCGCATCCCTCACAGCACAGGGCTTCACACGGGTCCATCTTAACGGGACAATTACGCGCATTGACGAGGCGAAGGTTGACCCGAAAAAGAAGAATACAATCGAGCTTGTCGTTGACCGACTGACCGTATCAAGTGAGGATATTACAAGGCTCACCGATTCGGTGGAAACCGCGCTTCGCGTTGGCGAAAAATGGATGCGCGTAATGACAAGCGACAATATCGAGACATACAGTACAGAACGAGCCTGCGCATGGTGTGGTGTTGGTCTGCCAGAACCTTCTCCTCAATTGTTCTCATTCAATAATCCAGCAGGTATGTGCCCGTTATGTGAAGGGCTTGGAAGGCGCATGGAGGTTGATCCTGAGAAAGTAGTTCCAGACCCCAGTCTTTCAATCGCAGAGGGTGCTGTTTCAATGTGGCGCTCCATTCTCGCGTCCGGCGGTCCCGGCGCAAACATGATTTTTGCGATTGCAGAATCCCTTTCTATTGACATGAAGAAGCCATGGAAGGAACTGAAGGAAAATCAGAAGAAGGTCATTCTATACGGTTCGCAAGACAGAATTGCTGTGAAGATGCCGACAAAGCGGGGAATGAGAGTCGAGAAGATAGACTTTGAGGGTGTGATTCCCCGCATCGAACGCCTGTTTAATGACACATCAAGCGACGATAGCAGATATTTCTACATGCGATATATGACCGATAAGCCCTGCCCCGAATGCGAAGGCGCAAGATTGCGACCCGAGGCGCGCGCATTTCGAGTTGGCGGCAAACCGTTGAGCGACATTGAACGCTACACAGTACAAAGGTGTTTCGATTTCTTCACAAATCTTAAGCTCGAAGGCGGTAAGGCTCTTGTGGGCACCGAAGTAATCAAGGAGATCCGTAACCGTCTAAAATTCTTGCTCAATGTCGGACTTAACTATATATCGCTTGACCGCACAGCAGCAACTTTGTCTGGTGGCGAATCGCAGAGGATAAGACTTGCCAGCCAGCTTGGTTCGGAGTTGTCGGGAGTAGTTTATGTTCTTGATGAGCCAAGCATCGGACTTCACCCTCGCGACAACCATCGCCTTCTTTCCACTCTGGTAAACCTACGCGATCTTGGCAATACAGTGCTTGTTGTAGAGCATGACCGAGAGACAATAGAGAGCGCGGACTGGGTGGTTGAGTTCGGGCCGGGTGCCGGCGTTCACGGTGGTGAGGCAGTATTCACAGGGACAGTGGAAGAGCTAAAGGAATCTAAAACTCTTACGGGCGAATACCTTACTGGAACCCGCGAGATTCCAATGCCCGCGACAAGACGGCAACCCAACGGCAAGTTCATACGGTTATCAAAGTGCACTCATAATAACCTGAAGTGCATTGATGCTGCGTTTCCTATAGGTTTATTCACAGCGGTAACAGGTGTATCTGGTGCTGGCAAATCGTCGCTTGTTAATGGAACGCTTATGCCGGTGCTTTCAATGCACCTTGATAAGGAAGGCGTACCGGCAAAATATGCTCGCGGAGTATCGGGTGTAGAGCATATTGATAAGTTGATCGCCATAGACCAAGACCCCATCGGAAGAACACCAAGGTCGAATGCGGCTACTTACACAAAGCTACTCGACCATATCCGCACGGTTTTCGCAAATTCGACCGATGCCAAAGTGCGTGGATATGGCCCTGGGCGATTCTCATTTAACGCGCGTGAGGGTCGTTGCGAAGCTTGTTCTGGCAATGGCTATGTTAAGGTCGAGATGCACTTTCTCGCGGATGTTTATGTGCCCTGCTCCGTATGCAAAGGAAAGCGCTTTAATCGAGAAACACTTACTGTTAGGCATAAGGGCTTAAACATCGCAGAGGTGCTCGATCTCACTGTTGAGGAAGCAGCGACGCACTTCTCTGTGTATCGAGCAATTTCTCGGATACTCTCAACTCTTATGCATGTTGGGCTTGGATACCTTAAGCTTGGTCAACCTTCGACTACCCTGTCGGGGGGTGAAGCACAAAGGATAAAACTTTCGCGCGAGTTAGCGCGTCCATCCACAGGTAGAACCCTATATGTTCTTGACGAACCGACAACTGGCTTGCACTTCGAGAACATTCGACTGCTGATAGAAGTACTTCAAGAACTTGTTAATCGCGGCAATACTGTCGTTGTGATCGAGCATAACCTTGATGTAATAAAATGCGCCGATTGGATAATTGACCTTGGGCCAGATGGTGGAGATGCTGGAGGTTGGGTAATAGCATCGGGATCACCAGAGGAAGTCGCTGAGGTTGATGCTTCTCACACCGGGCGCTTCCTTCGTGCTGTGCTGAATACTGCTTCCGTAACTCAGCCCTTTTTGCTTGATAAATCGGCCTTCATGCGCTAAAATACGCATCTCTCAGGGGGCTAATATGGTGGATAATATCGAAAAGAATCAAGATAAATCCCTTTCGTTCGTTCGCGATGATATCAACTCATTGCGTCGTGATGTGCTTGACATCAGAGATGGTATCGCATTAAAATCAGAGCGCAGCGCATCGCATCTTGCAACGCAGACAACCCTAATGGTGATAGCACTCATCGCGGTACTTGCCGCTGCCGCATTCGCATTTATGAGCGCAAACCGCACCGCAGAAATTAAGACAACATTAGAGCGTTCGCTTGACGCAATTCAGGGCAGTACAAAAGACATTGCAGACAAATATGCTGATGCTGTCGAAAAGCTGAAATCACTTCAGGTTACTCGTGACGAACTTGCCCGTAAACTTGCATCAACCGAACAGGAGTTATCGGAGCTTAAGCTTGAACTTGCCGCAAAAAGGAGTGCCGGAGAACGCGAGATGGCGAACCTTACCCGCAAGCTCAACGATGCGCAAGAAAGATGCACATTGCTCGAAAGAGATGCCCGTCGGGCAGATGCACTCGCCATGCAACTTGAGGCTCTGCGGGATGATGCCGCCGCAAAACTTGTCTCATACGAAGAGACCATAAAGGACCTGCAGCAAAGGCTGCAAATGATATCAAGCGGTGCAGTCAGCCAGACTTCAACAAAAACCTCTCCATTAGGCGAATTAGTAGGTCCGACTGAGAAACCGTTGACAACAAAACCAGCGGAACCTGAAAAGAGCCTGTCGCCGGATGACATTAAGAAGATGAAGGAAAGAGAGTTAGAAAAGCTCTAACCCTCGCTTGCATTCTAAGACCGCCGTGCATCTGGATTTGGCAGAAGAGCCATCCGCCTTGGAGCAATAGGTTACACTTGCCACCATCCATCACTGTTTTTCACTGCTTTCTTGACAACATCGCTTTGTTATTGTATTATTCCGACTACAGTCGGAGGTTTATGTGAAAGTCACATTTTGGGGAGTTCGGGGTAGCATACCGTCACCTCGAATGAATGTATTACGCTACGGCGGTAACACAACCTGTGTTCAGGTGGTCGCATCTGGTCAAACATTTGTGATAGATGCAGGAACGGGCATCATACCTCTCGGTCGAGAGATGTTGCTTAACGGTCCTTCAGATTTCACACTGCTGCTGACCCATTTGCATCATGACCACACACAGGGATTTCCCTTTTTTCAGCCAGCCTCGTCGTGCAAATTCTGCTTTACGGTCTATGCTGCTAACTTCTTCAGCAAATCTGCACGCGAAGTGTTCGCCGACAGCATGGCAGATCCCTTTTTCCCGGTACCTTTAAGCTCTCTTAAGTCTAAGATGTCTTTCTGCGATTTAGACTTTGGTCATTCGCACGAGATTAAGGGTCTATGCAATGGTGTTGTTGACGCAATGCGTTTGTTTCATCCGCGCGAAGGAGTAGTGATTTACAAGTTCCACGAGGACGGCAAGACGCTGGTTTTTGCCACTGACTGCGAGCACTATGCTGGCAGAGATGAACTAATGTTGCCCTTTATAAAGGACACTGACTGCTTTGTTCACGATACAATGTACACCGAGGGCGAGTATAATCACCCCGAATTTCCAAAGGTAGGATGGGGGCATTCGACAATTGAACACGCGGTCGCGCTTTCTAAAAAAGCGGGAGCGAAAAAGCTTGTCTGCACACATCACGAACCAACACATACTGACGATTTTCTTGATGAGATGTTCGGCAAGGCAAGACAAACCTTCCCGAACCTTATTGGGGCCTATGAAGGCCTTACTGTAGAGGTTTGATCTTGAGGTCATGGGCTATCGCATTCAGTCTTTTCATCGTGCTTGTGCTACTTAGCCTATTCACATGGTATTTGTACAAGTTCGACTACAGCGACGCGCTTAGAAATGCGCAGAGCAAGAAGTCAAATGCGATAGTCGTTCTTGATTCAGGGGTTTCAGACAAGGGTATATCGCTTGCACTAAGCTCAATTCAAAGAGTGATAGACGGTAACAGCTTTGTGCTTGGTATTGGGATATCGAATAACATCAATAATGCGCGAATTCTTGACACCACCAAATGCAGTGCAAGTGCGACAATAATCAGCGAAGGCAAGCCAGTTCTGCATGATATGCAGAGGATTTTTGGGCAGAAAGGCGATGCGTTTACATCAGCTCTGCCTCCACGAATCAACGAACTTCCCGCACCGATGGTCATGGTATACACCGATGTGTTTGATCTTGTCAAAAATATGCCAGCAGGCAATCATAGCATCAAGATCACAATGAACCTCGCATTGCAGGAGGGGGTTGTCGCAAAGGTCGAGTCCAATGCCCTTGAGTTTGTTCTGCTATCGAGGAGGCAACCTTGATTAGCGAAGGTAGATTCGATAGCCTTTCGCTCTCGGCAATAATGGGTGAGTTGTTCACCCAAAGCCAGAAGAGCCATTTTCTTCTAAGCGTGACCGACGGCACAAGCGAGAAGCTATTTCTGTTTGAAGATAACACTATATCGCTTCTCTCTCTTGGTCCCCGCAAGCAAGCACTACTTGGTGATCTACTTGTACAAACAAGACGCATTACAGAAGAGCAATTGCGCGAGGCGCTTGAGGAACAAAAGCATACAAAGGACTATCTTGGCGGTATTCTTGTTTCGAAAGGTTACATTAAGGAAGGTACAGTATCAACGGCACTCGTTGAACAGCTATACGAAGAATTATTCGACCTTATCACATGGGAGAATGCAAGCTATAAGTTTGAGCAGGATGGAGAGAAGCCAAACACCGATTTATCAACTCTCCGCATGACTAAATGCGAGTATAACCGACATCTTCTTGCATTAGAAGTCGGTAAGCACCTTGAAAACTGGGAGAGAATCCGAGATGACATGCCCGGTCAGCTTGAGGTTCTTGTTCGTACAAACGATGATCAAGTAGAGACGATTGCAAGCGCAGACCCATTAATGCAGAGGTTATTGCGCCTTATTGACGGTCTGACGCCGATCGGCCCGCTTGCTGTTCGAGCGGGACTTTCGCTCTTCAGAACATCAATATGCATAGATAAACTACTCGAGTTGAATCTTGTTCGACTCCAATCGGCAGAAGAAATTCGCAACAAGATTATTGATATTCCCCATGATCATCCCGCCTCAACAGAATGGGACCTTGAGGAATCGGCTGATGCAGTCGAACGCAGGGAGATAATCACAAACACAGTTGAAAGCCGCTTCAATGTCTTCATGATGGCTAAGATAATCACTGAGGAGATGAAGGTTCAGCTTCTTAACGAGGATCCGGGCGGCACTATAACCGGTTTGCTTGACGGCACGAGAAATATCCAAGCGATCATTGCCAAGACTGGACAGGATGATATCAATGTTTGCCGAACCATCGGAAGGTTGCTTCGCAACTCATTTATCCTGCCGGCTACCGCAAGCGACCTTCGCGAATTTGCAACCGATTTGCAGATTAAGGGGGATCTTGACTCAGCATTATCATTGCTGAAGTGGGCGTATAGACTTACGCCAAATGATCCCGAACTGCTTCAAGACCTTGCAATAGTCGCTGCTGCAAAGGGCAATAGAAGGCTCGCATCATCATACTATCGGAAAATCGCAGAGCTTTCCCTGTCAAATAACGATCATGAACAAGCGATTATAGCTTTGAACCGAGTGGCTGAATTATCGCCAGAAAGCCACGAAGTAAACGCAATGCTTGCGAAAGTGTACCTATTGCTTGGCGAAGAGCACCGTGAACAGGCTTTGACAGAATTTGCCCAAGCGTTGGCAAAACTCACAATATGCGGACTGCACGAAAAATCTCGGGTCATTGTAGAGCAGTTGCTTGACCTTGTGCCCGATCATGACGAATTACGGTCGCAGTTGCTTGATATAAGCGTGAAGATAAACGCTGACAAAGTCTCATTCGAAGGTATATGCCCACAATGCAAAAAAGAAGTGCTACCGAATGCTCGGGAATGCACTTCTTGCGGCTTGCTGCTGTACCATCAATGCATGACCTGCGGCACCGAACTGAAGATTGGAACATATATCTGCCCAAATTGCGGCAAAGATCCATATTCACTGCCTGCAAAGGGTCAGAAGGGCTACACCATCCGCATGAAGAAGGTTGAGAGTAAAGGTGGTGTGATCAGCTTTAAGTTATTCGATGCCCTTGATATTGCCCGCAAATCAGTTGCTGACAAGCAATTCAATAAGGCCATAGAAAGCATACAAGAAGCCCAGAAGCTGCAACCATACAACGAAGTGCTTCGTACTGAGCTTGAAGAGATCAAGAAGCTTGCCGAAGAACACGAGAAGAAGGTTAAGGAGGACGCAAGTCTTGCTGCAGCCCAGTCAACAAAGCAATTCGCCAAGCGCTTTGCCAAGCTATTACTCGTTGCTGTGGCAATTGTCGCAATCTGCGGTGGCGTACTGTTCTTCCTGCTTCAAACCGGTGAAGATGAAAAGCAGTGGGAGCTTCTTGCCGCAAAAGTATTGCGGTTAGAAGCAAGCGAGAAGCCGTCAGAATTAATGTATGCTGCCAATCAGTATAAGGATTTTGTAAGTACTTTCCCAAATAGCAAGCTTGCATTATCCGCGCAAGAGAGGATCAGTTCTCTGTTCAGAAAATACGAGACTATCGCTCAACCAGCTTGGTCAAAGATCGAACCTTACGAAAAATTCAAAGCTCCTCCAGTAGAGGAGATACTTGTCTCTCTTAAGAAGGATGACATTGATGGAATGAGAGAGATAATCAAAGACATAAGGGAGTTTGTCGCAGATTATCCTGAAAGCGCAAAAGCGCAGTCCGCACGGGATATTCGCAACAAGTTAGAAGCAGTATTGAGCAAACTTGATGAGATGTCAAGCGAAGAGGTTCTTGAACGGAATGCAAACGCACAGCTTGAGGAGGCAAAAAAGAAGGTCGCTGCTGAAGGCTTTGATTCCGCTGTTTCATTGTTCGAAGCTGTTGTTCGTGACTATCCGAATACAATCTCTGCGACTCAAGCTAAGAAAGAGCTTTCTGCATACAGAGAATTTCATGCAAGTTTGCAAGCGGTACTTGAGGAACTCGAAAAGCTCCACAAAAACGGGCAGTATTCAGATGCTCTTGCACGAATTGATGGCTTTGCCTTAACATATCCGACTGCACCAGGAGTATCGAGAATCAAAGACCTTCGCAACTCGATGAATGCAAAGAAGACCGACTTTGAAAACTCGCTAAGAGAGGTTGTGCGCAAATGGGAAGCAGCGCAGATAAATCGCGCTGATTATGAGACTGCACTTAACAAGCTGCGGGACTCTTACGAGCGTTCTGGCTGGGAGCATAAGGCCATAGAACACTTGAAAGAGCTTGCTGAGCTTGTTGAATTTGCGACCCGCACTAAGCAACGAGCAGACGAAGAGATCAAGGCTCAGAACTATCAGCAGGCTTTTCTGCTTCATAAGCGTTTAATCGAGAGCTATAGCAGAGTCGTATCGCTTGAGAATTTAGTGTTGTATGTCGTTCTGTCGAGCGAGCCTTCTGGAGCAGAAGTATTTGTTGTAAAAGATAATGCAACTGAATCTTTGAAGCAAACAACCCCTTGTATAGTGCCGATTCCCTACGGACTTGGCAAGGGTATCGCAATCTTTGAATTACACAAGAAGGGATATGCAAAGAAACCAGTAAAGGTCGAAGCAAGCGAGGTAGTAAATAACGACCTGTATAAGCTGCCTTCTGTATCCCTTGATTCCACCTTCCTTCACGAATGGATAATGAGCAAGGAGACACGCACCGAACCACTGTTTATAAATGACCAGAATGGCAGTTATCTTACAGTGGTGCAGGACTATGGGTTGGAGTTTATTGATATCGTATCAGGTGTTCAGACCCGAGTGAATGTGGTTGTGCCTGAGCGCGAGCGTCCACTCGAAGCTGATCCAACTCGAAGAACAATAGCTGGGGACGATTACTGGAGGATACGCAATACCCCACAATATCTCCAGTTAACTGGTGCAAAATACAACGGAAGCTTTATAGCTCTTCCCGCGACAAACGGGCGTGTATATATGTTCAACGCGCAGACTCGCGCACTTGCTGGGGATTTTGGGTTGCAGCTCAAGTATAACCTTTACAATTCCATCGTTTTCAACCGCTTGAGGCTTGTTAATGACAGAACATTCGCATACTTCTCAGCAATAAATGGGACGATATACTGCTATGATCCTGAGACTGACGCGTTAAGATGGGCATACGAAACAGGCCGTTTTGGCGAAACGACACTTCATCAGGGCGGTAGTTACTTGTACGCGCGTCTATCTTCTGGCAGGACACTCGTTCTTGATTATGCCGGTGACGCGCAAAACAAATCTGGCATTCTTGTGACAGAGTTCGAATGCGACGAGATGTTCGTGCGCGAGAATTTGCTTTACTCCATTTCCGGTGGAGTGCTTTCGATTCGCGACGCATCGAAGCAGGACCACCCAATACTTGGCCAGCACGACGGCAAATTCTCCATACACTCTAAGATCATACATATCAGCGGCAAGACAATTGCATATGAGGTTAGAACTGGTCATGCCTGGGCATTCGACGGCACAAAATCACTTTGGCGCGTCGAGCTTAAAACACCGCTTTCAGGTTATCCTGTTTTGTACGACAAATCACTTGTGTTCGCATCAACCCGCGGGACCTTTTTCGTCGTTGATGCAGACAAGGGTGGAGTAATACGGGAAATCCAGAACAACAATGCTTGGATAAGCAATCCTGTTGTTTTAGGTTCGCATATCTACATGGTCAACACGGCAAACGAGCTATATGTGTACGACATTGTATCGAGTCGGTTGGTTTGGAAGAACAAGGATATCCGCGACAAACGCATATTCGTTCTTGTCGCGAAAGGTCTCGATTTGATCGCTGTAACAGAACGCGCCGCTTACTTTTTCGAGCGCATACTCCGTGACTGAAGCCTTGCTGGCAAATAGTCCATCGTGAGTTAACAAGCAACGAGTCGGAGAGTGATGAAAAAAAGATATTTCGAAGTGCGAGAAGGTGCGGGAACCGGCAGAAAACTGCCCCTCAAAGAGGGTTTTGTTGTTGGTCGGGCACTTGAAAACGACTTCGTCGTCTCAGACAGACGAGCAAGCAGGCGTCACGCAATTATAGAAGAGCGTGGTGACAAGCTCTATATCGTTGATCTGAAAAGCGCAAATCGCACCTATGTAAATGGTGTTCCAATCTCAGAACAGGTACTTGAAAACGGCGATATGGTTCGCATTGCAGGTAACCTGTTTATCTACACTGAAGAGGAGATAAAGGAATCTCTCGCGCCTTCGATGACAGAATCGCGTGTCTTCATTCTGCCCGACCAAGCTGATAAAACGATGTTTCAAGAGGCGCGATCGCTCGACGAAAACAGCTTAAAGAACCTCTCAAGTCACGCAAAAGACCCGCAGTCAGATCGGATTATCTCGATACTTACAAGCCTTTTCGAAGTATCGAAAAAGCTCAGCACAATCTTCGATATAGACACACTGCTCGAAGAGTTTATGACGGCGATATTCAAGTCATTGCCGAACGCAGACCGCGGTTTTATAATGATGCCAGACCCGAAATCAGGACGGATGACCGAGCGCGTAATACGACTGCGAAAGGGAGATGTAGCTAACATAAGCGCGAGCCGCACAGTTATTGACCGTGCAGTCATTCGAAAAGAGGCAATCCTGTCTCGCAATGTCGCGGACGATGAACAACTTAAGCATGGACAGAGCATTGTTACCGAAGGAATACAATCGGTGCTTTGTGTGCCAATGATTCGTTCCGCAGAGGGTAAAGATGAGATACTGGGACTGATTTACCTTGATTCATTCAGCCTCGTAAAGCCCTTCGACAATATTGACCTTAGTATTCTTTCCACAATTGCAGGCCAAGCCGCGGTTGCTATTAAGAACGCTCAGCTCATAAAGGAGATAGAAGTTAGCACCGAGCTTAGAACTTCGCTTCAGCGATACCTATCACCCGATGTGGTTGAACAGGTCATCGAAAAGAAGCTTGATATTGGACTTGGCGGAGAAATCAAAGAGGGAACAGTATTGTTCGCTGACATCACCGATTTCACCCCGATGAGCGAACGCCTTGATGCTGCCACCCTTGTAAAAATGCTAAACAAGTACTTCACAAGGATGGTTGAGATTGTCTTTTCAAATGCCGGCACTGTTGACAAGTTCGGCGGTGATTCTATTCTCTCGGTCTGGGGAGCACCGAAAGAGACCCCAGAAGCGCCATTCCTTGCAGTTAAAACCGCATTAGAGATGCAAAATGCGCTATTTGACCTTAACACAAAGGAAAACTGGTCAGAGTTTATCACCATCGGAATAGGGCTCTGTTCTGGCAAGTTTCTTGCGGGCAACATCGGTTCAGAACGAAGAATGGAGTACACGGTCATTGGTCATACGGTGAACCTTGCACAGCGTGTCGAAAGTCTTGCTGCTTCTGATGCCATTATGGTTAATCAAGAGACGCTTACCGGCATTCATCGCCCTGCAGCATCTGTTGCATTCTCACCGATTTCTGTAAAAGGAGTGAGTGCTGCCTTAAGTGTGTTCTCTATCGTTGGTTACCTTGACACCCCAAAACCGTATCGCACAGTCCTAAGCATGCCCGTTACAATTGTATCGGAATCGCGAAGGCGCATGAAGGGCAGAATGGTTGGGTATTTTAGAGATGATTTCAACAGAAGCTTTGTAAGCGTGATGTCCGATATGAGCTTCGAACCAGATAAGCACTTCGCAATTTTGCCAAAACTTGTGGAAACGCGCGACCTTCGTCCAATATACGTGAGCTTGGCTGAATACGATAGCGCGCTTCACATGATCGGGGGACACTATAAGGGTCGGTTGCTCAGAATTGACACCGAAAAGAGCGATTCAACGACCCTGAAGTTCATTGCTTGCGAAACCCAACTGACATCACCGTTTGACCTATCGAAGCTTAAAGAAGATGAAAAACGAAAAGTGCAAAGTTGAAAACTGCGAAGAAACTGCCCATGCGAAAGGCTATTGCCGGAAACATTACGCTCGGATGTGGCGAGCAAAAGAGAGCGGAAACGACGACCCGTCAGATCCTCGCCCCGTTAAGCTAAAAAAAGCAGTCTGTGAAAGAACTCGCGCCTTAAAGTATGAACTCGACAGTGCAAAGAGCATGTACGAGTCTGTAATAGGTGTCTCCTCGCGTTTGAAGTGGAAGAAGCGGATTCGCTGGCTTGAAACAGAGCTAAAGAGCCTTGAATCTGGTCTTGATGATTTGTAGCCAGCACCCGAATACGAGCAACCTAATCATTCTCGATTTCTTCGCTGGACTCCCTTTGTTTTCTAAAGGCGAGCATATCAAGATACGCCTGAAGGAGCAATGATGCTGCCATCATATCAACACGAGATTTGCGCTCCTTTTTCGATGCTTCGGCAAAGGACAGCGACCTGTCCGCCTGAACGGTTGTCAAACGCTCGTCGTGCAGCACAACAGGAACACCGGTCAACTTCTCCTCAAGTATCTCGGCGAACTTCCTTGTCTTTTCAGACCGAAAGCCCTCCGAACCATCCATATTTCTCGGTAGTCCTAAGACTACTGCAGACACTTCGTATTCGGCGACCAAAGCCGCGATTTCAACTGCTGCCTGCTCGTCCTTTTTGCCTTCTATCAATTGCAATGGTCGAGCAATCGTACCTGTGGGGTCAGAGATTGCAATGCCTATGCGCCTATCGCCATAGTCAACACCTAACACTCTTATCATGAAAACACTCCGATCATCTGTAATTGCACTTATTATATTCCTTTTTCCTCTTATTCTGTCCGCATGTGCAACACCACCCTGGCACAGACAGGCTTCAACCGATATAGCCACTGGCGCAGAGGTCTTGTTCGTTGGTGCAGGAAATACATACGGACTGCTTGGGCATGCGGCCTTGCGATTAGATGGGTTGGTCTATGGTTTTTGGCTGATTGATTGCAGCCTTGTGCTTGAATCAATGGACGAGGATGATTTCTTTAAGCTGTATCTGCAATATGAACTGAGGAATGTAGAAGGATTCGAGATTGAGCTTACGGATGCTCAGATTGACAAGTTGCGCGAGGAAATTGCTTTCGGGCTTGGAGTGCCCTATCCTGATCGCCCTAAGTATAACATGATATCGAACAACTGCGCAACGGGAATTTACTACCTGTTCGATGAGCTTCGCGCGGAAAAATCCGAAGAGATGCCACAAGGAATATGGACGATGGGCAAGTTGAAGAAGTGGATTCAGAACAATTTCACGGTGAAGAAGGAGCGCTTCTACGCAAACTATCGCCATGCAGCAATGCGCGAACGATTGAGTCAAGGCTCAGATATCACACGAGATTTCATCGTGCCTTTTACCAGATGCGATTCACATTTATACCGTTATTGGCGACTTGTTTACACTGAGGATTTAATGGGTAAAGCGGCTCTTCTAAGACCTGTTGCCGGCGTTGGCAACATGACAGCAGGCGCAGTGCAAACGGTTTCGGGAGTATTAAGAACGCCATTCGGTAAGATGCAAGATGTGTTCAGGGGTATTGGCTCAATGGTTGCTGCAGTGCCAGAATTGGTGTTTATTCCGATCAGACGAGCAGGAAGGCCATCCCCTATGAGGATTGACAAGGTCGAACGGATTCTGCGCGAGTGGCAACCTAATAAAGAATTGCGTCATAACAGGGAATTGCCCGCAACGGGTTCGCGCAGTATGCGTAACAGATGCAAGCCCCGCCCGGTATTGAATCAGAGAACAGATTTCGAATTCGTTATCCCTCAATAAGAATGAGAATAACAAAACCAATTCGCTTTTTTGGCGGCGATGCAGAACCGCAGAACCGTTGCAATACAGGATGAATACGCTCAATACACTAAAGGAGCAAGGGCGGTATCAAAACTGCCGAATATCGGGTCTTTTTCGAATATGTTGTCAAGCAGAAACAGGTTGTGTATCTTTCTGTTACGCCGATAGAACGCGCCGAACAGGTAGTCTATGTTCCCGTCCACGCGAAGATAGTATCCACCACATCCATCATGGTTATCTGATGGGCCAGGCTTTTCGCGTATCTCGTCAAGGCTTGGAGAGTCGCCGAAAACAATCGTATCGCCATCGTTATCGGTATGCCTTTGATCGTACGCGTATGACCCAGAATGACCTGAACCTGGACAGCGAAGATAAGATGCGATGTCGGATTGGTACTTTTCAAGAAGGAAGATTGACTCGTCAACACCCGCATGGTGGTGAGGATAATACCCTTTATTGGTTTGGCGATACATTTCGAACGCACGGTGCAGCACGATCAGGTTACCACGGCAACGCTGACGCTTAGCAGAGTCAGCAAGGCGGGAGATTGTTGGAGCCATGAGGATGATAAGGCTCGTGATAATACCTACTGCAATCAGAAATTCATAAATCGTAAAGCCACGGTCTGATGCTTTAATTCAGCCTCCCCATTTATATGCGCACGGCGGCGAATGCCGCCGTGCGCGAGTATGTTATACCAGACGGGCTGAGTTACGCAAGGTTTTCGGCACGAAGACGCGCGAATTCGTAAAGAGTTCGCACCATCACTCCTGTACCAAGGTGCGATGAAGATACATAAGCAGGCGATATTTCAGCATTTGGGCCAAGTGCTGTTGGTGCGACATCAATGTGCACCCAAGGTTTATCGCCTACGAAATTCTCAAGCAACATTGCCGCAGTGATCGAGCCTCCCATTCTTCCGCCGGTATTCTTCATGTCAGCAATTTTGCTCTTTATCAGCTTCTTATACTCTGGATACATCGGCATACGCCATACTCTTTCACCAGAGACTCGCGAGGCAGCTTCGATCTGAGCCACAAGCTCTTCGTTGTTTGTCATAATCGCAGAACAGACATTTCCAAGTGCGACAACCGCAGCGCCAGTCAGCGTGGCAACATCAACAACATGAGTTGCGCCAAGATCCTTAACGGCATATGCAAGGGTGTCAGCGAGCACCACCCTGCCCTCAGCGTCGGTGTTGATAATCTCAATTGTCTTTCCATTGTATGCACGAACAACATCTCCCGGTCGCGTCGCAGTCCCAGACGGCATATTCTCTGCTGCGCCTATCACACAATAGACATTGAGCTTCAGTTTCATCGAGACCATCAAGGCAAATGCACCTAACACTGCTGCAGCACCACCCATATCCCCCTTCATCGCCTCCATCCCCTCTGCTGGCTTTATAGAAATACCGCCAGAATCAAAGGTCAATCCCTTTCCGACAAGGGCGATTTTGTCGTTTTCCCCGGGCGCGCCTTCATAATAAAGAGTAAATATTACGGGGGGAACGGAACTTCCCTTTCCGACCGCCAGAATTGCATTCATCTGCTTTTCAGCAAGCATATTGCTGTCAAGCATGGTAAAATTCACACCAAGCTCTTCAGCAAGCTTTCTGCCTTGATCCGCAAAGGTCTTGGGATTGAGCACATTTGCAGGTTCGTTAACAAGGTCTCGAGAGTAGTTGACCCAACGGACAGTGTTTTCAACCTTTGTTTGAAGGTCGCCTTCAGGCTCTGTGCCCGCAAGAAGTATTGCCTGAAGCGGCTTTACCGCATCAGCATCCTCGCTGGCCTGATATTTGTCGAACTTGTATGAAGCAAGAAGTAGCCCCTCAAGCGCTGGTGCAACAAGACCATGTTTAGTCAAATCATCAACAGAAATCCCAACTGTCTCGCACTTGCTGAGAGGGGTATTCTTATATGCAGCAGAAAAAGCCCGCCTGACGACCTCAGCGGTAAGCTCCTCGGGTTTGCCAAGTCCGACAAGAATTAAGAAAGACGCCTTAATACCAGTTGACGGAGTGAGTGTGAAGCTTGTGGATTCTTTGCCGTTGAACAGCTTTTTCTCGAAGATAGACTTTAACCTGCCGCCGAAGAGGTCATCGCAGGTACACAAATGCTGTGGGAAGGTATCGGAGAAGAATAGAGGTACTATCGCGGCATCGCAAGCCGCTTCGCGTAGAGGCTGAGGCCAGTGTTGGATTTTCACAAAACCCCCTTGAGTCAATAGTTGTTGACGAGCGACTGAGCTTTAACGGCTGCGCAAGCAGCCCCATCGCCTTTATCGCGAAAGGGCTGTGCTTAAACAACAACCGTCGCGGCAAAATCAGCCACAGACAAGGGGATTATACCCGAGGATACAAGGGGTTCGAGTTTTTACGCTTTATCTTTGAGAAGGGCATTGGAAACTGGGATTCCGTTGCTCGATCTCACGATTTCCTCGCGGAAAACGGGAACTTCCCTTGGAGCCTCAATACCAATCTTGACCTGATCGCCACGCACTTCGAGGATGCGAACACGAATATGTTCGCCGATGTAAATCGCCTCGTTTGGCTTCCGTGACAGAACTAACATTCCGGACCTCTGGGTTAGGTGTGTTCAAAAGGATACAGTAACAACCGCGTTACCGATATATTATGCAAGATAGAACAGATTTGTCAAAGCAAAAACGGAGTTTTTTTCAAACAAAAGACAAATGCGAGAGAATTTGCCTTTTATATATTATACAAATCTTACAATTCAATCGGTGCAGTGCTTACACAGTTTATACGGTGTGTAATTTTGTACACACCCATATCAACAGCTTCGCGTTGACAGGGATAGCCTGTCACGAAAGGTGTTCGCCAAGGTTCAACTAATGCCGGTTCATGTCGCTTTTAGCAATGCACAACGGCCTGCGAGCGAGCTTTGCGGCACATGAAATGCAATTCCAATATAGAGATCTGGTACGCCCGACAGGATTCGAACCTGTGACCTTCGGTTTAGGAAACCGACGCTCTATCCTGCTGAGCTACGGGCGCACATCTGCATTATAACAATCTTTGCGGCAAATCAACCAAGCGGAGCACCAGACGAGCCGCGCAATTCTGTAAAATTGCGTCTAAACTCGTCTAAGCTTATCATTTCAAGCAGACAGTCACATCCAATCGAAAGGCTTATATGGAGCACCTAATCTGTCATCACGAGATACCTGCAGATGATCCAAAACGGGCAGCAGCTTTCTATGCAAAGGTCTTCAACTGGAAGATCGAAGAGTCTTCGATTGGCGAAGCATGCTCTTACTTCATATTCTCGACCGGAGAGAGAGGCATGGGCGGTGGAATTTTTAAGAAATGCCCAGAATACAATCAGCCATGCAACTACATTGCAGTTGAAGACATTCCGACCGCATGCAGTCTTATTGAGAAAGAGGGTGGACGGGTGCTTCTTGGCAAAACACAGATCCCGGGTTATGGATTTATGGCAATGTGTGCCGACACTGAAGGGAATGTGTTTGGGATTTGGTCACGCGATTAGCCTGATGTCTTACATTCTATTTGGTTTCGTACTGGGCTTTGTACATTAAGAACGCTGACAATGCATGCTGAACGAAGTCAACGCGGATCTCATTCGCCTTGGCTTCGTTTAGCTTTGTCTTTGTTGTGCTGTCTATAACCGCTGCGGGAATGCCGCCCGCATACTTGCCAGTTTTGAACTGTGATCTCACCAGAAACGCGATTCCGCTTCTTATCATCTCATCAAGCCTTGTATCAAATTCCTCGCCCTTGCCTGTTAGATAAGATTTTGCTGCAAGCAGCCCTTCGAGCCTTGTCGCGGTAGGTGTCGTCCTTCCTTCGGGCGAAAAACATCCGTACAGTTTTGATTCCTTCGGAAACACGGGTCTTTCGAGCATAATCGAGTTTGCGACTTGAAAAGCGTGAGCGAGCAGCATCTCGCGAGGACAGTTTTCGCCGCCTATTCGCAATATCTCAGCGGTTGCAAGCAATGCCCAGTGATCCGCTTCGACAACGCTCAAACCCTTGCGAGAAACAGACAGGTACTCCATCGCCTTGATTGCTGCAGAAAGCCAGTCGGGATCAGGGTCTATTTTATAAAGCATTGCGAGACCTAAAGCCGCCTCACCGGGGTAATACAGTGATTTCCAGTATCTGTCCTTTCCAACAGCGACTGGTATGTACTTCGAGATAAACGAACCGTCAGGTTCTTGCATCCAAACTATGAAGCGCGCAATTCTGCGCATGGTGTCAAGAGGAACAGAATTGGGTGCATGTCTTTCAAGACCCGTCAATGCGACAAGAGCAAGCCCTGCCCCACCGAGTTTTGCTGTCTTGGGATCAACTCCACCCTCTATTTGCTTGTCTGACCAGACAGCGAGCATGTCTTCGTGATTAGGAATCGGTTCAACTTGCCTGAGCAGAAAGGCAGACGCCTTCTTCATTGTCTCGACAACACTTCGCTCATAATGCACATCGCAGTACATCGCAAGAGAGTAGATTGCGCCTGCATGGCGAAGCATGTTATACCTATCGTCAGAAACCGACGCAGCGTTATTTATGTATTCGAACCTTCCATTCGGAAGCAGCGATGCAACCAGATATCGCTTGCACATTATCGCGGCAGCCATCCCCTCACTTGGGTCAGATGGTTCAGGATTGTCCGAAGGAGTACAGTTGCTAAATGGAGCAGGATTATTGGAACTCAAGAAATAGGCGAATGCTGCGATAACCGCAGCGAGCGCGATAAGTGTGGTAGCGAGCTTCTTGGCCATATTCATCCGTTATTAGTGGTTTCGAGGCACTTTGTGCTTCTTTGTGCGTCTAAATCGCATGACTAACAAGTATATAGCCGTGCGTGGATATGCAAGCTGTTTGATATCACACAATTGTAATCGGTTAGAGCTTTGCCCCGAGCTTATAACGAGTATAATATACCCTCACATGTGTTACACTGGAGAACCAAATGCTTAAGTGCAAGATACTGCCGAAAGACCAAGGGCTTGAGCTTGTTGGCACGCTTGATGCATCCACCGTGGCACAGCTTTCAAAGCTGTTGTCTAATTTTAAGAGTGGCGCGATAAAGCTTGATATGACTGGACTTACGGAATTATGTGAAGAAGCCCTTCGTCCAATCCTGCTTGCTACTAAAAGGCTTCGCAAATCGGGTGGAGATCTTCAGATCGTCGGCGCAAACCCACAGATACGCAATTTGCTTATACGCGAAGGCTATCACAATATTCTGACCTTGCTTTAACGGCATCGGCTTGCGGGTCTTTCCGCAGTCAGAGAACCGGAGAAACACGATGAAAAGGCTCATGTTATCAATATTCGCATCTCTTCTCATATCGGCACTTTTGTTTGGATGCTCGCCGCCTCATGGCAAATCACCGAACCCAGAACCAACTGCGACAAAGCAAAAAACGACTCCGAAAGTCGAGGAGACAAGACTTAGTGCATCGGTAAATCGTGTAGAAAGCTACAACTATGATCCTGAGCTGTTTAATGACCTTTTTTATCGCCACCCGGTCGAACCTTTAAGTAATGGTCGCTTTGCGTATTTTGCACCCGGTTATCAGGAAAAAGCTGGCGAAGAAAAGATTGGAAGGGTCACACTTAGACTGTATGATGGGAGCGTCAGCCGTACCTTGTTTGAGGGCGAAGCGGACAACTGGCACATTCGCTCTACACCGGATGGGAGTATGTTGAGTTGGCTTTCATGGCGTGGAGCGGGAGATGAGGAACATATAGTGCTTCTCACCCTTGATTTGTCGTCTGAAACGGCAACACCAATCGAAGTGCTGAAGTTCCCACCTAAAGCAGTGGTGCTCGACTACTTCTGGTTCACAAATCAGTACATATACGCTGTGGCGGTTTTCGACGAATTCTTGCGCGATGTAAGGCTCCTCGTCGGTGACATACAAGGCAATTCATACCGCGAGACTATAAAGACCGAAGGCTTTCCATTTCTTGCTGAGCGCGACACACTGGGCATTGCAGGCTGTCTTGCATATTCCACTTCAGCCGGAGTTGGTTACTTTAGCGCATGCGGAAGCATATTTGCATTTCAGCTTGAAAGTGGGGATGGAGGGTTGTTCCTTGATGGAGGAGACCTGTTCTTCCTTACAACCCCAAGTGTTGCACGGGATGGTTCGAAGTTGTCGTTTTATGCAATACCGGTGGGAGGAAGCAGCTTCGTTTCATGTGAAATGGATGTCGCGAAGACCGCGTTTTGTGCATTTTTAGACCGAAAGATCACATACATAGAATCTGCCGTTGACTTTCTCTTCACAAGCCACAGCTTCTACCTTTCTGGCAAATGGTCAACCGACCTTGTTCGATCTGGCGACGGGCTTGTCTCGATCGAGTCAGCAGAACATAATCGCAGGCAGTTGATAAAAGTTGAATCGGATGTATTGTCGCTTATCGAAGGAGGAAAGGACGAGTTATTCGTGCTCACAAAGAACGGGATTTACCTTTACAAACTATCAAATCTATCGTTTAAGAACGGATTTGAATCGCAAAGGTGGTCTGCGCCTGCACCACAAACTGGTAAGTATCCTGATTTCCGCAAACCAGAAGGCACATTGCGCACATACCTTGTATCTGGCTATCGAGGCGACTCTACTGTTTGGAGCGTTTGTCTTCGCGACTCAGCAGCACATAAATGGCTCGCCTCGGTTGGTGAGGGCGTTGCAGGAAGATCACTTAAAATGGCAACCGCACTGCGCAATTACCGCAGATTTAAGACCATTCTTATGGGAGCGGATAAGACAGTATTAGAAGGAGATATCGAAGTCTGTGGCGACATTTTGGGCAGCGATGTGTTCACTTTGACTAAGATGGGCGAAATGTGGATCATTGACAGCATCAGAGACTCGGCATCGCTTGTCACCGAGTAATGCTTTATATTCGGCATGCTTAACGGGGCGGTTTGTGGATAAAAAAGCCGTAGAGAAACTTCTTGCAGGAATTGACAGATGCGCTAAGTGCGGTAAGTGTCGGATGATCTGCCCAGTATTTCGCGAGACGCTTGACGAAAAACTCGTCGCACGGGCGAGAATCACTCTCGCTGAATCATTTCTCGCAGGCGAATTGCGCTTAGATGATGAGCTTGCTGAATTGTGGAAGAGCTGTGTGAAGTGCGCCCGATGCGGATCAATCTGCCCATCCGATGTTCATGGTGATGAGATTGCAATGGGACTGGCAGCGGTGCTGAACAAGTCAAGGCAGCCAACACCCGTGGCCTCGTTCTTCAAAACTGTCGTCTCAAATCGTCCAGCCTTCGATGCTTTTATGCTCTCCGCTTCACTAATGCAAAGATTTCTTCCACCAAAGCGTGGCGGTACATTGCGCCATCTACCGCTTGCGGTGATGGGTAAGAGCGATATGCCTTTGATTTCGCCAAAATCAGCATTGCATCAACTTCCACGCAGGATAAAACACAAAAAGCAGGATACACCTAAAGCCCGCGTTGGGTTGTTTTTGGGATGTGCAATCAATTATGTGTACCCAAACACCGCCAAGTCCATTGTCAATCTGCTTACTTCATCAGGTTTCGATGTCATCATTCCGCGTGAGCAGCTTTGCTGCGGTACCCCTGCCCTTACAATGGGGCTTGTGGATGAGGCTCTTTTGCTCGCCAACAACAATTGCAGAGTGTTTACAAAAGCTGGAGTTGAGGCAGTAATCACTGGTTGTGCAAGCTGTGCGCTTACTTTGTCTCGCAACTACGATACAATACTGGGTGAAGGTCGCATTCCGCCCGTCTTCGAGCTGAGCCAGTTTTTATGCAAAATGGGGTTTGAACCAGCAGTGCAAGACAATACGACCGTTGCATATCATGACCCATGCCATTTGCGGCACGGGCTTGGCATAAAGAAAGAGCCTCGCACACTGCTGAAATCCTCTGCGAATCTCGTCGAACTTAAAGACAAAGACAGATGTTGCGGGGGTGGAGGCAGTTTTGCGTTCTTTAATCCCGACCTATCAAGTGCGCTTGCTCAGCACAAGGTTGCAGCAATGAAGGAATCGAATGCGCAGATGATGATAACAGCGTGCCCTGGATGCGTACTGCAGCTTCGCGAGCACTTTGAGCGTTCCGGAGTAAACTCGCCCGTGCTGCATATCGCTGACTTTCTGATGGGGAGAAGAGAGGAATGAGAAGTTCGATATTGGCTATCTTGATCTGTATCTCGCTTGTTTCTATGTGCTTTTGCAGCGCAGAAGAGCAGGTAAAAACCTCAATGGGATACTACTCCTCACTTGGCAATCGCACTCTTGAGATGATGGAAAAGACCATAGAACTGCCCGCTGGCACGCACAAGATCGGTGAAATTGAAGAGACTATTACAAAGAGATTCGCGCTTTACTTTCGCCACTCTTTCCGATCAATGACATTTGTTGATTCGGGTGCGGAGTTTGATAATCCATACAAAGACACGCTACGAAACTTGCTGAAGCATATCCTATCGCCAATCGGTCTTATCGCAGTAGTTGAATATGATGGCACAATCCTTGTATTGCTTGAGCGTGAGGCAGAGACATATCAGGTCGGGGATGAAAAGAATGGTTTTAACGGGGCTCCTCCCACAACCGATGCGGGTTGGAGGGTAAAGCTCGCTTGGGCGCTAAACGGTCGCGTGACCTTTGGTGAGGAAGATTTAGGCAAGCCAATAACATCCATTCCATGGCGTTTTCGGTACTGCCCTCTGTTGTCTGCAGAATACCCTCTTGATGAACTGCTGATAGACAAGCACTACATACATCTGCCTTTGCGCGATATACTCGATACCATCTTGACAAAGAACGGCCTCCGCGCGATACCTTGGGGTGGGGTTATGCTGGTGTTGGGGGCAACTGAACCTCCTGGCCCAGAACCGGCTCCGTTCGATCGCTCGATTGTGCGCACAAAAGGGATACGAGCAGATAAATTTGAGGAGTGGCTTGCCACTGAGATTGACACATCACTTACCTCTCCCCGACGGACAATAAGGCTGGATATAGAAAAAGCACTGAACTACTCTGGTCGCAGAACACATCTTCACGCAAGCGCAATTGAGGAGATGTACAAATCCCTTCCCTGCGGAGTTGTTGAGATTGCGCGCTTGCTCGCGCTTCTTAAGCACTTCGATGAGATTGATTCTGTGGCAGGTGATGACTGGTTGTTGCTATTCAAAGGCAAAGAGCCTGAAGATAAGATAGCGGAGCTTAATTTCAAGCCATTGGAAGTATTCAAGATTGGTGAAGTGATACCAGAGGGAGAGATTCTTGAAACACCGCCATTCGAACAAATGAGCACCGAAGCAATAGAGAAGCTCCGCCTGATGTCGGTTGAAGAGCGATTGGACCGTAAAATCAAGGTAGTTTTCAGGCGAATTAGCCTCGCAGCCGCATTCGAGAGGTTGGCATTACGCGCCTACTTTCATTTCGAGTGGGACAAATCGCTTAACAAAATGATGGAGGAGTATTACATCGAAGGGTACTGCGAGGATATAGAGGTTCGAGAGATTCTGCTTATGCTATGCATTGGCGCGAAGTTGAGCTGGTCAGTCAAAGGTAAAGAGCCTTTCCCCGGCGATTTAGATACTCGGTTTGTCGTTCGCATTTACAAAATAGACCAAGCCGGAAGATGAATTTTTGAAAAATACTTGCGCAAACTCACTTTTTACGAGTATAATGCTGCATAGCCGTACAATTCTCAGAGTCGCAACGCTTCTTGACACCTTTCGAAATGGGTAAGCTCCCAAAGGTTACGCCATGGAACACGACAAACACGATGATCAGCTAAGCAAGCTTCAGGCTCCACCACCCAAAGTCTTGGTCATAGATGATGACGAGCACTTTTTGAAGCTTGTCAAAAAGGTGCTTGAAAACCACAAGATGAATGTGTTCACCGCCCGCAATGTCGCCGAAGCTCGCGAGGAGATTAAGAAGGTCAAGCCTGAGATCATCGTCTCAGACCTTCGTATGCCCGGCATAAAGGGCGACGAATTCATGCGCGAACTGCAAAGCGACCCAGTAACAACAGACATCCCATTCATCTTCGTCAGCGCAGATAGAGACCCTGGCGCAAGGGTTTCTACTTTTGCCAACGGTGCCACAGACTTTCTGACAAAACCAATATACATGGATGAGCTTGTAGCGCGTATAAACGCGCTTGTGCGCAAGAATCGGACAGTGCGAATTCAACTATTTACGGACGCTCTGACCGGAGTCAAGAACCGCTGGTATTTTGAAGATGAACTGCCTCGCTTACTTAATCAGGCAAAGCGCCACAAATGGCAGATATCGCTCGTGGTCATTGACATCAACGATTTCAAGCAGATAAACGATAACTACTCGCATCTTGTCGGCGACATAGTTCTCAATTCGCTGGCAAAGGAGCTCAAGGATCAGATGCGTACATCTGATATCGTCATACGGTACGGTGGCGACGAATTTGTGCTTGTGTTGCCAGAGACCACAAAAGCAGAGAGTATCATGGCGTTGAAACGCCTGTTTAAGCGATTTGAGAATTTTGTGCTTATCCCTGTGCCTGATCGCCCTCTTAAGGTAACGATCTCGGTAGGATTGGCAACTTTTCCTGACGACGCATCGAATGTCGAAGAGCTTTTCGCCCGTGCCGACGAGGCTGCGTATGTAGTGAAAAAGGATGACAAAAACGGCTTTGCCGTTGCAGGCAAGCAGATTGAGAAGTTCTATTATTAACCTTCGCAGAATAGCCTTATCAATATCGCTTGCGCTTGCGTGCGCTTGTTTTCTCTTTTGTACTGGCTGCGACGAGGGAAAGAAGCCAAGGAATGAGGATGTGAGCGCGCGTCTTGAATCAGTTCGTGTATATATCGAGCTTGGTCAGTATGATAGAGCTGACACCGAGCTATCTGCCATCGAGTCCCGCTTCCCTCGAAATGCCGATGCAGCATATCTTCGAAAGACCTTAGACTCAAAATATCAAAGAAAACCCCACCCTTCTGCAGGTGAGCTTGAAGCTGCGGCAAAGTCATTGTTAATAGACCCGGCAGATCTTTCAGCGACAGAAACCTTGACTCGTGGTGGTGGTGATTCAGCAAGATATCTTATACCGCTAACAGAAAACACGGATGTGCGCGTTCGACTTGCAGCAATTAGGCTCATTGCGCAGAATCCCACACAAGATGCCACGCACTCTTTGCTTGCCTCGTTAACATCCGAAAGCCCTGATATTGTGTTCACTGCGCATCATGGTCTTTGCAAGCTTACTGGCGAGAAGGTTGATATTGTGCTTGACCAGAACGGCCTGCCCGACGGTTCAAAACTCTCTTCGATATGGACGCGCAAGACAGCATCTAAAGGTCTTGTTGCCGCTGCAACACCACAACAAACCCCGCGCATGGTCGCGCGAACCCCTGAAGCAGAGCGCACACCTCGACCAACTTCTACGCCCCGCGTAAAACCCGATCGCACTCCAAAGCCAGAGACAGCACCAAACAGATCTTCGTCTCCATCGTTATCGGCAAAGCCGACACCACAACCATCAAGCACTAAGGTGAAACCCTCGCCATCTCCCAAGCCTTCACCCACGCCAAGACCGTCAACTACACCACGATGGGCAAGAAACAGCGAAACAGAAAAGCCAAGACCGGGAGCAGGTGGGCCGCAAAGCGTTCCAAAGTAATTAGTGTTTTTTGCTGATAATCTGCGACTTATTGCCTAACATCCATAAGGAAATATCCTAACCGTAATGAATGCCTCTCAATACCTTTCCGCTAATGGTGCAGCCGCTCAACGACTTCCCGGATTTGAGCTTAGACCACAACAGCTTGATATGGCCACAGCAGTCGAACGAGCGCTTGAAGGTAAAAGAAAGCTGCTTATCGAGGCTGGAACCGGTGTTGGTAAATCTTTCGCTTATCTGCTCCCCGCCGCCTTATGGGCAATCAACACCAAAGAGCGAGTGCTGATATCCACTGGAACGATAAACCTACAAGAGCAATTGATGCAAAAGGATATCCCCTTTATTCGCGACGAGTTAAAGCTGAATTTCAGCTCTTATCTCGCCAAAGGTCGCGGTAACTACTTGTGCTTAAGGCGACTCTTAGCTGCTAATTCCTCTGGTTCAGGACACTTCGATTCATTTATGCCAGAGGATCTGACATATACACGCAAACTCGAAGACTGGTTTTATAAGTCGCAAGATGGCTCACTGTCAACGCTTGATTTCGATGTGCCGCAGAATGTATGGGCGAAGGTGAGAGTTGAACGCGATGCTTGCACTGGAAAGAGGTGCCGTTACTTCAATACATGTCCGTACTTTCGCGATAGAAAACTGTGGGAAAGTGCCGATCTTTTAGTCGTCAACCACTCGTTGTTTTTCAGCGATCTGTCTCTTAGAATGGGTGAGGCTCCTCTGCTGCCGGGTTACGGTGCTGTGATATTTGATGAAGCTCACGGACTGGAGGATTCGGCATCGAGCCATTTCGGTGTATCGCTTCGTCGCTCTGGCGCTATCTCAGTTCTTAGAAGAATATTCGACGACAGATACAAAAGAGGCTTCTTCTCCTCTTCGCAGTTTTTTGTCCTGCAGCGTCAGTCTCTTGCCTTTGGCGCAGTTATTAACAAGTATTTTGGTGAAGTGGGTGATTTCGTTGATAACGGTGGAATGCGCATAAGAACGCCCTATAAGTTTCCCGACGACCCGATCTCTATCGGCAACACCTTTTTATCTGAACTTGAGTCTGCCGCAAGTGATTTAGAACCCGACTCAGATATCTGCATCGAGGCATACGCGTCATTCTCGCAGGTAAAAGAGATAGTGATGGCGATAGAGGTTTTCAACGCCATGTCCATGCCAGATTATGTGTACTGGGCTGACGGAAAATCAGACGACCCAGAGATCCACGCTGTGCCTGTCAGCGTCGCGCGAAAGCTTTCAGAATACCTTTGGGAAAGAGAAATGCCCATCGTCCTAACAAGCGCGACACTCGCGACAAACAGAAGGGACAAATGCAAATACATACGCTCGCGGCTTGGTATTGATGAGGCAGATGAGATGATATTAGGCTCGCCGTTCGACTATGAACGCCAAGTGAAGATATTCATCCCATCCGATGTACCGGACCCTACGGCTGACGCAGATGCATATCGAGCATCGCTTGTCAGATACATACGAGGATTTGTCGAAACTGCAACCGGTGGCACTTTCGTGTTGTTCACCAACCTGCGCGATATGAAGTTCTGCCATGACGAGCTTATTGATCAATTCACAAACTGCGGCATCCTGACACTTGTGCAGGATGGAGGAACACCTCGCACGAGAATGTTGGACATGTTCAGAGAGGATGGCAAAGCTGTGTTGTTCGGTGTATCCTCGTTTTGGCAGGGAGTTGATGTGAGAGGCGCAGCGCTGTCGAATGTGATAATCGCCCGCCTTCCCTTCGAGGTGCCTAACCACCCGCTTGTCGAGGCACGGCGTGAGGAAATCGCAATGCGCGGCGGAGCAGACTTCTGGGAGTATTCACTGCCAAATGCCATTCTGAAGCTCAAGCAGGGATTTGGAAGGCTTGTACGCACGAAGAACGATACTGGGCGGATCGTGATACTTGACCCACGCATCCGAACAAAATCCTATGGGCGGAATTTTCTTGATGCACTTCCGAAGTGCCCAATTTGCTACGAGCCCGATTCTTATTGATGATTATTTAGAAGATGAACTGAATGATGCGGTAACAGGCGCAGAGAATATACCGTGTATCTTGGTTCGAACATCAACCCTATAGTCCCCAACTGGCAAATTCAGCAATCTTACTTTGCGAGTGTTTCCGCTTGTCGCAATTCCGCTTTCAACCCATCCATTCCCGTCAAGGATGTCCTTGCTCAGGCTTACTGTCTTGCCTGAGGAGAGAATTGTCAGAACAAGCTCAATGCTATCTGCTGGCAGGTTATCAGCTATGTCAAAGTTAACCGTGAAAGACTTAGCGTGCCCACAGACTGCGAAATTGTCAACAAAAGCTCTTGTTCCGACAGGATTGCCAGACACTGCACGGATTGCAACCCCATGCGATACAATATCGCTTCCCCGCAGCTTAAGATGGTTAGATAGCATGGCATATAAGTCTATTTTGTGATGCACCCATCCGCCGCGGTTGTTGGGGCGTGACCAGCCGATAAGCCCGCTTGAGAAACCAAGATTGTTTTCGAGATTGAACCTACCCTTTTGGCTGTGATCGGGGTATAGGTTCACCGGTACATCCCCAAGTCTGACATCATAGAACGCGCTTTCTGTCTGAACCATCAGCGCCATCTTAGCGTTTAGAGCAAGGTAATCGAATTCGACAAATGGATAGTCGCGTAGGGAATACGGGGTTGTGGTCAAAAAAGCAGAGAAGTAATCGTAGTTGCCAAGCGATTCGATAAGCAGAGATCTCTTGCCGCCACTGCTGACGGTGTTCACCGATTCGACAAGGCCACCGCGCCGCCCAGATGATGAGCCGAAACCTAACTCGTAGTCATCATATAAAAGGAATCCATCGGGAATCACATTTACCGCTTGAACCGCGGGAGGTTGAGTCACCGCAGTCAAATCGCGGGTTACGGTTAGTTCCTTCGTAACTATTTCGCCAGTGTAACCTGTCGCATTTGCGATAATACTTATCTGCCCAATATCAGTTGCAATGAAAGGCGCAGAGAAAACGCACACGCGGCCAGCCTCGCTATTGTAAAGAGATTCTACCTTTACACCGTTCTGAGCGTACAACCTGCGGCCATTGATTTTTATCTCAATGCTCGCCGGCGAGACATTTGCAATCATAAGCGATATTGCAGCGGGACATGCACTTCCCGGACGCAACTGAGCGTCAAGGAATTTCGGCGGCTGTTCGATACTCTGAGACCAATCGAACGGGATCCATCTGAAGGGAGATACATTACCCCGACGATCTTTTGCACGCACAGCAAGATAATGCAAACCTTGTCTTGTCGGCCTAAACTGAAGAATTTGTTTGTCTGTAACAATAGTGTCGGGAATTCGCGATGGTGGAATGAGCACGGTTGTTCTGCCGATATAGACGACCCCATATTCGATTGATGCAACCTCATTCACATCATGCGCGGAGATTGAAAAACTCAGGTTCTCACCAAAAAGCCTGGGCACAAGTTCGAAATCCGACAGCACCATTCCCCAGTTAGCAAGCGACGAAGTAAAATGGTAGTCACCAAACCTTAGCTCATCAATCATACCGTTAGAATCTGCAAATTTGCTTAGATCGAGCAGTATCTTTCGATCCTCGCTCCACCTGCCACTTACGCCACCAGAGGTTATTACGGGATTTGCGCGTTCGCTATAGTAATCCATGAATGACCGCGTGTTGTCTGAATCCCTGTTTAGTATATCGAGCTTCCAAAAGTCAGGTGACGAATATGTGCCGACGAGATAAGGGTACATTTTTGTATCAACAGGCTTGTTGCCTATCTTAAATCCTGCGTATCCTCCTATTGCGCGCTTTACCGCCGAATACCGCCAAACGCCCTTGTTGCTTATCGCAAGCGGAAAAAGGGCTTCAGGGCCACCAAAAGGTTTGAGCCAAGGTTCGGTGCAGTTATCAACCAACCGTTGCACTGGCAGGTTGACGCTGAAAGAAGGCGCAGTTTCGTCGTTTTGTTCAAAGCTTTCACGCTTTACATCCTTCAAAACGACTTGGGAATCGCCTTTACCAGCACTATTGCGGGCCGATACTCTTACATCGAACTGATGAATACCGGGATTAGCCGCAAAAAACGGGTTCAGGTCAATCTTGATACTTAAACGGTCTCCATTCCGTATCATTCCTTCGCACAATAGCGGCATGCTGTCTGTTTTATGCACAATGGATTCGACAGAAACCGAGGACTGCAAGATTCCAAATGGGTCATCCATTTCAACGAGTATGGCAGTTTCTTTGTGTAACTCCGTCGCATTGAACTTGGGCATATGTGCAAATGGCGAGAAAAGAGCACAAAGGCCTTCTGGCGATAACGCCTTTACAACGCCTTGGCGTGAATTTCCATTGGTGCCATCCTTCTCAATACGCCAGCCCTTCCCTCTCAGCGCGTCGAACTGCAAACCCGATGCCGGCATATCAAAGCAAAACAAAGTCAACGAACCATTTTCATTATCCTTATACTCCGCGTCCTTTGGTCGAGCGTTAAGATCCGCAGATAATCGAAAACTGTGAAATTGCGCGGATCCGTCGCGCAGAACCGCGTCAGCAAACGCACCAAGATAGACCTTAAGCAGTCTTTTCTGTACACCGAAGAAATCAAAGGTCATTCTTTCTACATACTCCGAAGGAATCTGGATCTCACCAGAAATGATTGGGGGCTGCTCGAACTCGACAAGGGGTACGAAAAATCGCCATTCATTTGATGTGAACGAAAGGCGAACTTCTGCCTTTGTATTCAGGTCGTACCCCATAAGAAGAACGGGATGTTCGGCACACGAGAACTTTTGAACACTTAAGTCGGCGTTAAAGCCATCGCCCCAGCGATCGGGGGTAATTACCATCGCGTTTACGCTATTCGTCTTCTCGAATCTGATATTGAGTGATTGCGGCTCTGAGGGCACAACGAACATTGGATTCGTAATTAAAGGGTGGATGCCTGCAGATAGCTTGTCGGGCTTTGGAAAACCGGGAGGTGTTCGATCAAGCCCCGCTGGAGCCCGCGCTTCAAACCTTTCTGCGCTAATGACAAGTCGCGCAAAGCTGAAGTCATTGTCAACAAACCAGATAGATACCGGCCCTTTTTCGCGAGGCGGCGCTGAGATTGATATCGAAGAGCCTTGCATATCACGACCAATAAGACTGCCATTGGCGTATTTAAGCGAACAGTAAAGCCACATGTTGTGAAACCAGTGAGGACTTGAGTTAGTTGTGGCTCGTACCGCTCTTCGCGCACGACTTGAAGAATCGTAAAGCACATTCTGCCCGTTATCGAGCGTTCTAAATGAGTAGCCTGAGAAGGGGGAGCCGTCACCTTTAGCTTCGATAAAAATCTTAAGGGGTTCCCTGTATCCCGGTCGCATATATGAGACCATAAGCGGGGCACAGTGCGCGTCAATCGTGAAATCGCCAACAATGTCGAACTTTGAAGTTATGGCCGCGATTGGATTTGAAATGCCACCGAGCCATGAAAATTGTGGGCTGCACGCCCAACGCGAGGATACCATCCATTTACCCGCATTTCGTTCAAAATCCACAGGCGCAGTGGCAAAGGTATAATCCCGTAATGAAGACGAAGTCACATTAATATCCTGAGGTTTAAATCGGGTTGCAATCGAAAGGTTGCCCCTTCTGCTGACATCCATCAACTTGCAGACGATGTTCTTGGTGAGCCCAGCAGCTACAACCGCGTTGCAACTGACCTTATCGCGTTTGACCGAAAACATGAGGCTTAGCGGATATACAACATTATCGAAGGATGTTGAACCAACTTCTTTGCCCATCTCTGACACAGCAATTGATATCTTGTTTGTTCCCGAAATTGAAAACTCAACCGGATTCATCCCATTTTCAAAGAACATGACCTTTGACGGCATACGACTTGCTGATGTCACAGTGAATGATATATCAGCGTCGTTATAGACTTGGTACTTGTAACGGATTGATGAGCTTCGCCCCTCTGTCATATAACCCCAGTCGTTTTTAGAGGGAAGCCATGATGTCATTGAATTGTCTTGCTCGAACTCGTTCGGAACAGCCTTGCACTTAACCCTTTCGCCAGCAAGCACCTCATTCCATCCACGCTTATATTGCTCTTCTGCGTCAAACGCGCAAATCGGAAGAATAGCGACATCATCAAATGATGCTTCACCGTAAACGAAAAGCCCTGCAGCGCCTGAGTTGCAGGTTGTTTCGCCGCTTGATAGAGGGAACGAATCAAGCGAAAAATAGTATTTACCACCTGAAATGGCAAGCTGAAATTCGTACCATTGCATCGGATTTACCATCATCGGTCGTCGCCACAACGCACTTTCAGAGCTATACTCACTCACTTCTAAGACTCCATACCATCCTGAAATAGGGCGCCAAATTGCTTTCAGGGATTGCTCGTCAGTGCAAGCGGCAGCGATTCCAAACGATGTCGGCTGTAAACACGAACGAACTGCTGCTTTTATCAGATACTCACGGTCAGACTTCTGCCCTGTATATAATAATGCGCCTCTGTTTGATTTGGCTGAAAGATAATAGGGCGAAGTTGAATACTGAGGTTCGACTGTGGACTCGATGCGCCATTCACCATCCGTCGGGTGCCATTCAGATAGACTCGACGCGCCGTCATTTCTGCCAAATGAATCGGTAAAAGGCTCGCATACAGGCAATACAGTGTACTTTGCGTTGGGAGGATAAACAGCATAAGAGCAAGAAGACCCAAGGCTGAGAACGGTATCTGACGATGGCGCAAGAAAAAGCCAATCTTGCCTAACGAACAGAGAAACAGGATTGCCCGAGAATGCTCCGCTGTTCAAGACCTCGACTTTGCCGTCCTTGTTTGAGCATAATCGCCAACCTAACTCGTCGAAAATTACCACTCGAGAGCCATCGAACGATGCGATCGCAGACAGCATCTCTCTTCCAACAGGATACAGATGCTGGCAGCTATCAGATACGGAATGCGAGGATGAACCCAGTGCAACAATTTGTGCGAACTGCTGCGCATCAAGTGGGCGGGGTGTGGGTGAATCGGCAGGTTGTGTGGTAAAAGGAGTATGCTTGCCACTATTTGGGCAAAGCAGCAAGTACAGGGTGAGTGCTAAGATTATGACGGCAGCCGCAAGGGCTGCCGTTATTTTGTTGTTCATGTCTTTTCCCAGCAGACACGCGTCTTGCAGACGCGTTGCGCCTGTTACAGCACTATCGTGATGTACTTAGGTTGGAAGTCTCTCCAGTCGAGCACAAGAAACTTGAACATCGAGGCACCCGTACCTTCGATAACCTCGCGAAGGTCGCTGACTTTAGTGATTGGACGACCGTTCACCTCCTTGATTATTGTGTTCAACATGCCTCGAAGAACTGCAATCTTAATGCTCCCACCAAAAACACCACCAGCAAGAACGCCAGAGGCGGTTGCTGGGATGTCGTTTCGATACCTAAGGAAATCAGACAGTTCGAAAAACGATATACCCAGCTTCTCTGAGTTGTACGGTTCAGAGGGGGGGATATTTATCGGCTGAAGTCTTGCGTTGACCGACATCTGTTCACCTTCACGGTACAACACCATTTCAACAGTCCAACCGCTTCTGTCCTTTGGAACAAGACGGGTGAAAGCTAAGTTAAAGTTCACCGCGCCGTTCCAATTTTGTATGTCAATCGAAACACCCTCAACCTGTGTTATGATATCACCGATCTTCAAGCCACAGCCAGAGCCTTCTGGGTAGATGTTGGTCACGACAACTCCGCGTGTACTTAATGGTAGCTCGGCGGCTTCAAGCCATGCAGATGTAACTGGACCAAATCGAACGGGCAACCAGTGACCAGTTACGCCCTGTTGAAGTTGAAGACCAGATTGGCGCGGAAAAGCATCATTAGAGTTTCTGCCGGCCACAATACCCTTTGCAGGATGGATGAGTATGGTTGATATATAAGGCTCGGCGTGTATTGCCTTTCCGGTTCTTTCGGGGTTAATATCAGTATTCATGATACCGATGACATTTCCGTTCTTGTTGATAATAGGTGAACCGATATAGCTCTCAATTGAGCCGCCAGCGAACTTCGTGTCAATCGTGTAAAGGCTATACGCCCTTCCCTTGGGGGTAATCGAGTTGGTGATGCGAACTGGAAAGACAGCGTGAGGAATCATTGCACCAGGGATACCCCGAACGAGATACACCTCTTCACCGATTTCAGGTGAAGAGTCGCCAACCGATAGAGCACGACCGTCGTAGTTGCCGTATTTCTTAATGTCAGCAGCTTTGATATCGAAATCAATGAATAGCAAGTTGTATTCGAAGCACATGCGGTATTTGTTGGCTTTTGCGCTAAGATCACTAATGTCTGAGCATAAGCGATATGTATTAAAACCGCGGGTAACCAGAGCAAGTGAGGTTGCAACTGTGACTTTACCGCCCGTGCCTTCGACGATAACACCGGTGATATATGCATAGTTAGTGGATTCACCAACGGCGGCGGAAAGGCATACTGTGCCCTTTCGTGCCAAAGCGAACAAGTCGGATGGAGCTAATCCATCCTTCTTTTCAGCGGTTGCGAATTGCGCTGAGAAAATACACAAGAAAACCAACAAAGCGATGGTCTTTTTCATAACTGGTCTCCGGATAACCTATGCCGCATTATAAGACCTTTTTCGCATAAAGAAGTCTCAATAAAACTGCTTCGAAACAAGCCGCGCAAAACTCACGGGGTAGCACCAAGAGCAGAAATTCTGCTTTTAGCCTCTGACACATGTGGCGAGGCAGGATAGTCTTTGACTATACGCCTTAGTGCGCTCAATGCCGATGTCTTGTCCTTAAGTGAGATATGACTGTCTGCTATCAGCAGGAGGAGCTTGTCGGCATAATTAGAGCGAGGATTCGCCTTGATAAGCAGTTCCCCTTCCTTCACAGCGCTTAAGTGCTGTTCGCGCGCCATCAAAAACTTAACACGAAGATATGTTGAGTAACCCTCAAGCCTCTCAGTTGGAAACTCCCATTCCCACATATCAAGTTCCTCTTTTGCCTCGTCATACCTTTTGTTTCGCATGTGAGATTCGACAGTCTGCGCGTATGCTCCGCGCAGGGTGAGGGTCTGCCGGGGGGTTCTGCCTGAAAGAAGAATATCCTCTGCTTGCTTGTACCAAAGCATTGCCTCGTCGAACTTGCCAGTATAGCGTGCCGCATCCCCCATTCGAATGTAGGCAAATCTCTGTTCCATCGAGCGCCCTTTGCCAAGTTCTGCAACAGCCTTGTCGTAATACTCCACGGCTTTTGTCGGGTCGTCGAGCTTGAAAAGCCAGATATCGCCAGTCTTAATGTATCCCTTGGCGCGCACGCTTTTCTGCGAAGACTTGATGAGCATATCGAACGCAGCCAAGGCATCATGAGGTTTGCCAAGTTTCTCTGAGTAATAATCCCCTACTTGTTCTGCCACCGCGGCGACAGAGGATGACGGCAACTCACCCAGTTTGCTTAATAATGTCTGTGCGAGGCTCTTTTGCCCGTTATCATCGCCTGCTCTTCGATAAAACGCCCACAACGCTGCAATATGGCTTGGTTTCAGCTTTGTGGGGTCATAACCCTTTACGAACGGGGCAAAAAGCTCGATTTGCTTATCAACTATGTAGCTTACCGCGTCGGGTTGGAGCACGAACAGAATCTGCATTCTGTGCTTAACGCTCGCTTGTCTGTCCTTATCGTCAATCACCGACAGCGAAATTTCATATATGCCGGGTTCAAGATACACATGGGTGGGAGCAGGTGTATCTGATGTGCAACCGTCGCCAAACGACCATAAGTATTTGGTTATTTTGCCTGAAGCCATGACCCTTGGGGTGAATTTGGCCAATTGAAACTCACCCTCTTCGAAGACAAGGTCAGTGGTGACAGCGGCTGAGAAGTCGGCTGATAACGGTTGTGATACTTCTTCCTGCGGCTGGTCGCGCCCCTCGAATATCGGCACGAAAATTCCTTCTGGCATTAAAACAACATCCTTATCCTCCATTCCCGGTTGTTTCCAACCAGCAACACAGGCAGAGGTTTCTGTCGCCTGAAGGTGATAATATGCGATTTCGTGGACACCTTTATCAAGGTTAATTGTGCCTGCAAACTTGCCCCATAATCCAGCCGCGGCACCATGGTATCCAGGCCAACTGCAAACCATCTTACCGTTTATAAACATGAAAGAGGCATCATCAGAGGCAGTGCAAAAAGTATAGACCCCTGATAAAGGTGCGATGAAATAGCCTGTATAGATTGATATATAGTTTTCGCTTGGTCCAAAAGGATTTGCGCCATCGTGGATCTTACCGCGATATCCTCGCCCATAGACATAGGTGGAAGCTTTTATAATCGCCTGCATTTCTGCCCATGAGTTTGGGTCACCCGGACCCCGTCCTCGCGTCTCAAGCAGCAAACCGCAGCGAGGTTCATAAGGTTGCTGAGCAGTCGCCTTGCTGTTGCCGTAATATGCATAATACTCCTCGCAACCTTTTTCGAATTCGAACACAATAAGAGCCTCGTCCCCAGGGCTAATTCCCCTTACAGCGCATTTCATCTGCTTGCCGGATTTCGAAACTACGCGAAGGTCAGAGCCGTCTGGATTCATTGCACCAGAACAATGGAATTTTGCCCATACCGCCGAAGCATCGCGAGACTTCTGGGCGAGAATAGGGACATCAATACGGCGACGGAAACGCCAGTCGGCGTTCCACCATGCTGCGGCTGCGTCGGCCTTACGGGGCGACGGATCTGCCATCACCAGAGCCAGAAGGACGAGCAGAAGGCTCAGGGCTGGCTGAAGGTGCAGGAGTTGGTGTTTTTGGCTTTTCTGGGTACTTTCCTTCATAAAACTCGATGTTATCCCAATAATAGTCTGCGTTTGGCCAGTAGGAATAGATGCCGATTACTGCATAGTCAACGCTCTGCGGCATTGGCATGGGGATCCATTCTTTAAAGGTCTCCCAATCTTTGGAGGATAAACGGCAGGCAAGGAACCATTCGAAAAGATGCCGTTCCTCAACGACCGTCTGTTCTTCGACGGTACCATCAGGCTTTCTAATGTTGCGTTTCTTAACCACATTGCCGAAAGCCTTAACGAACACCTTAGGGCCACCTTTTCCCATGCAGTCAACTTTTAGATAGTAAGGGGATCCCTTCTTAATTGGTATTTTAGCACTGTCGTGCCGAACGCCGTCAACCGCTCCGATAGAGTTGTAGATACCCTTCAACTCACCTTTAGGGGGGGGAGGTGGAGCATTGATGCCAAACTCTATCATCTGCTTCCATCGCTCGCGCGCCTGTTCTTTTGGTACGGATGTGTCAACCCTTAACACATATCCATGCCCTTCCGACTTTTCATAGAATGTCGTCAGTCCATCAACAAGTTCCCAGTCGAGCGGTGAAGGATAGTCGGGGCGCACCTGTTCGAAATCGCCGTTCTTACAAAGGTTCGGACCGACGCGAATGGGCGTTGGTGTTGCGGGAGGTGGGGTAACAGGCGATACGCTGTAACGGGGAGGTGTGGTTTTTGGCACCGGAGGTGTCTGTTCACCGCAGGCTTGCGACACAATAAACGCGACAAGACAGATCGAAATGGCCAGAATCAGTCGCTTTGCCTTTAGGTTCACTTCTGTCCTCCCTGCGGAGCCTTTTCTGGATATTTGCCCTCGAACAAGGTGACATTGTCGAACCAATAATCGTGTAATGGCCAATAAGCGTATATAAATACACGCACAGTGTCAACATTCTGCGGTATAGGTGTCGGAGTCCACGCGCTGAAACTCTTCCATTCGTCAAGTGGATTTCGACAAGCGAGAAACCACTCGTAAGTTTGCCGCTCCTCGGTTACGGTTTCCTCCTTGACAGAACCGTCGGGCTGGCGGACATTTCGCTTTTTAACTACCTTTGAATACCCCTTAAGAAATATCTTTGTGAAGAACAAATCAATCTCTGTCTTGCCACGAGTATCTATTGATAGGCGATACGGCATACCCTTTTTTACAGGAATGGGATCACTTCCGTATGAGCAACCATCAACCCCGCCAATAGTGGCATAAGGATCGTCGTAAGGGAGCTTTTTAGGTGGGGGTGGTGCATTAACTCCAAGCTCGTCAATTTCTTTCCACCTCTCGCGCGCCTGTTCTTTGCGCACAGTAGGGTCAATTCGAATAACAAAGCCTCGCCCCTCAAGCTTTTCGTGAAAAAAGACAAGGCCGTCGCATAATCTCCACCCGATGGGCGAAGCCGCGTCCGCTCGTTTCTTTTCAAAATCGCCATTGACAATAAGATTAGAACCAACAAGTATGGGAGTGGGTGTGGGTGAGGGTTCGGGAACCGCGCTAACCTTCTCTCGCGGAGGAGTTGTCTTTGGTGTCGGCGTGCTCTCGCCAAACGCAAGTGACAAGGCAATTGCGAGCAATGATGCCGATAGAAAAAGAGCGCGACGATCGAGTCGAATCATCGTGGCTCAGTCACCGCCCCCGTTCGCCTCCTCCTCGGCAAGCGAACGGTAGTATTCTTCGATAAGCTCCTGATACTCAGAAGGCATCTTGTCGTCAGAAGTGCCCGACATGCCGTCTCTATCCCTTTCAGGCATTCTGCGCTGCTTCTCGCGGTTGATACGGGTCTGTTCGTCAATGGTTTTCTGCGCGTCACGGAGCTTTTCGACAACGGAACGCACCTTACTGGTGAGGTCGCCATGCGCACCCTCTCGAAGCTGCTTTTCGATTTCTTTCAGGTCTGCGATGGCCTTCTCAACTTCGCGGGTCGGATAGTGGCGTTTGCGAAGCTCGTGTAAAAGACCCTCGGCGCGAGACATCAATTCGGCCTGCTGGCCTGCCAATCGTCCCATCTCCTTCTGAATTTCAGGAGGAGGAGCACCTTGAAGCCCCTCACCCCCCTGTCCACTGACTTTACCGCCACCTGTCGAACCGCTTACGGGGTCTTGTGATGTGTCGTTAACCTCACCAGCCTCATAGGGGTCTTTTGTCAGACGGGTAGGTGTCTCGCGACCGCCTTTGCCTGTCGCGTTTTTCTCGACAAACTGGCCGGAGGATTTGCCCGAACGACCCTCGCCCGAACGACCGCCTATCTCGCTCTTGTTCGGCAGACGGTTGCCGGTCTTGCCCTTGGCAGACATGCTCGAAATCGGACCGTCCATAGTATCCCAACCGGCACCTTCGTCAATTGAATCCGCCCACGAGGATGAGATGTCCTCTATATCATCCGCCATGTCCTCTTCTTCCTCAATCAAGTCTCCGACAAGGTCTTCAAGCTCGTCGGGAAGCTCGGCCATGGGAATCTCTTCCTGATTGGTAGCCTCTTCCATTGACCACTTTTCGCGATCAGGCGTATCGGTAACCCACGCCTCAAGGTTGTGCATTATCTTTTCGGCCTTCTCAAGCCCCGCCTGCTCAACAGGCACGGCGATATCGAAGTTGCCGTTCTTTATCGCATCGTAAGCAACTGTAACCGCGGCGATGACCTCAACGAATTCGTCTGCCATCTTATCGCCTGAAAAATCTTGGAACGGCAGCTTGGAGAAGTCATCTCGATGCTCTTCGAAGAACTTCTGCCACTTCTCCTCCATCGCTTCAAGCTCTTTGGCCATCTCGCGTTCGCGATCAGTCCAGTCCTCGGGCGGTATTCGCTCAAGCTCGCGTGTCATCTCTATCGCCTTGCGCTGCTGCTCGATAAACTCCTTTAGTTGGTCGCGATACCATTGCATCTTCTTCTCAGGAAACTCCTCTGATATCTGCTCGGCCGACTTGCCTTCTGCAAGCTGCGAGATTATTGCGGGCATGCGGTCGAGTAACTTTTGAAGTTCACGGATTATCTCGTCTTGAGTTAAAGCGACAACAGAGAGGTTCTTTTTACGATTCTCTGTGAAAGCAGCGGCCTTAAGCGCTGAAATCTGCTCCATCACATTCACCATTGCGCCCGAATAGAGCCTCTGCAAAGTGGGCTTTATCAGAAGTGTTTCGAATATAGGATCAGTCAACTCACCGATAATACTCTTACAGCGAAGCCTTACCGATTCCTGCTTGCCTGTAAGGGTTTCGCAGGATGGGTTGAAGTTCTCTTCGTCTCCCGAGTCAAGCGCGGCTTGAATCGAATCTGATGTGCGTTTAGCATCCTGTTGCATGCGCAGCAACTCAGCAAGCTTGGTCTGGATATCCTCCATAAGCCCACCTTGGCGGTTTCTAAGCTCTTCCTCACTTACTATAAGCAGGTTCATCACACGGCTGAGAATAGGCTCATTCGCGCCACTATCCTTTACACGCAAGAACCATGAAACCTTATCTCCCGGTTTGAAGCCGAACTTAGACAGCTTCCACACAAACTGGTCAACAACTAATTTTGTGCCCTTTTCTAAGACCCATTTATCAGCAGATTTCTCTTCAGCAGCATTTAGGCGATAGGCAAGCTCGATATACGAAAGGCCGAAGTCGTCTGATGCTTGAAATGCAATAAGCACTTCGCGCTCGGGGGATGTTGTTAAATCTGCCTCGGGTCGTATGATACGAACCTGCGGAGGCGCATCGGGCTGAACAGCGATTGTGTACTTGGGTGGCGCTTCGTTTCGAACGCCTTCCATATCCCAAAGCGATATCGAGTACCAGCTATTCTTTGTGACCTTGAATGTTGAACTGAAGGTTTTGCCTGTCGGTGGAACGGTAACAGTGCGGTTGTCACCGAATTCAAATTCGACCTTGCTGAGCGTCACATTCGCCTCGCCCGAAACAGTAACATTTGTTCCTATCGGCGCAGTTACCGACCCTCCAGCGTTTGTTAGCACTTTTTTGTCAAGGTTTGTAAAAGCTGGGAATTCGAAAGCAAGTGAAAGCGATGTGATGACGGGAAGCACTACCGCGTCGAGTGTGTATATCTGCGAACGGGCATCGCCAGCCTCGACAAAATATTCGATGTCTTCGGTAACTGACGAAAAATGATGTGCAAACTCCCTGCCGTTGAATTCCATCTCCTGGGCAATGAACTTGCCCTGCCCCCTCGCGCGAAACGAGATAACCGCATTGGGCGGCACCACACCAGAAACGCGCCCTATGACAGTGATGGGTCTGCCGTAACCAACCGTGGTATCGCCGGGCTCGACGGTGAGTTGGGTGTCTGTAAGAGGAGGAACATAAGCGAGTGGTTTTACGAACCGTTCGAGAGCGTTTTCGAAGTTCTGGGGAAGACCAACGGCATAGGCAGAGAACAGAAGAACGCCTATTGCAGCAAGAATACCGAGTTTGCGGAGCTTTGCAGCAGATACGATGCCCTTGAAGTTGAATTTTGATACCGTCTCGGCAGTAGTGCTTACAAGCGCGGAAACAATTGCGCCAGATGATGCTGCATGCTCAGATTTTGCAAGTTGGATCGAGTTGATTATTCGGTTGTCGAAGTCAGGATACTTCTTTTCGATTATTCGCGCCATAGCCTCGTCAGAAGGCGAGTTCATGGCAAGATTGTAGATAGAGTAGCCAATTCCACCGAAGAAGAGCGTAATCACGACTCCAAGCAGAAGAAGGCGGAGAACCCCCGGCAGAGCGAACGCGTTGTCGGCCAAGAAAGCGACCAACAATACAATGGCAGTAATGCCGATGGTCTTGAAAAGCGCTTCGAAGAACTGGGTTGTTACCCATTTTGTTCGAGCAGCGTCGAGCGAACGCCGGATGAATACCTCTGCCTTATCGTTTGTACTAACGGCCATATCAACCTCCCACAAAGGGGAAAGAGGCCATGATGAAATCAGCGCTGTTCTGCGCTGCTTAATGTAAGGTTCTGCGTGGAGCCTCCCTTTGTAAGGTCAACTCCACCAAGTTTGTCAACAGATTTCAGGGCGATTATGCCCGATTTATCGCCGGCTGGAAGATAAGATCGCCAGACGAATGCACGCGAGTCGGTCTTCCATTCTAACTGAATCTTGTGCAAGTACCATAGGTCATATCGCCACAGGACAAGGTTTTTCGCCTTGGTTCCGTATGATGTCTCCTCGACCTTTGCTTGAAGCACAAGCACGCGTGCTTGTTTCACATTGCCACCGAAAGCAACGGCCTGCTTGATGTCGAAGAACTCCTCTGCCCCCTCGATGTATTTTGTAAGCGAGGACTTCTCCTCGTCATTTAGACCCGCAATCGGTTTGTTCGTTTCACCATCAAGAGGCTTCTCATCAAGGTCTAACAGGTCTGAATCATCCCCACCGCCCTTTGGCAACTTAGTTATCGCCGAAAGACAGTAGTACAGGTTTTTGTCTGTGATGACGAACAGGTCGTACTTGTCAGGAGGCAAGCGCTTCCATTCGATAGATGCCTTTGCGGGTTTTGCCTCGAAACACTGATTCGCTGACCATGATAGGGCAATCGCTCGGGCAATCTTCTCATCCTTCAAATCGGTCTGAAGCACTATATTTGCGCCTTTGTCAATCAGACGGCGATCGAAAAACTCGACCGAGGTAACATAGACAAGGTCTTTTAACGACTGGGTGGTGTCGCCCTTTTGTTTTATAAAGAAGAATACGCGATCCTCTTGGTCCTCGATCTTTATCGAGATTACACCAGTGAAATGCGTTTCAAACTCGGCACCATTGCGCAACTTAAACCGAGTGATGTAAGAGCGCAGTGGGTACTCCTCACCGGTATAGGTCTTTTCTGGATTTCCTTCTTCTTTGAAGTACCAGACCTTTTCCATGGATTCTGCTTCAATTCTAACTGTGATACCCACAACATCAGAAAAGGGAAAGGTAACATAGGTTTTGCGTTCGAGGTCAAAGGCCTTTATGTTAGTTTCACCGCGAATGAACAGCTTGCCTTTTACAACGCGCCCATCGCTGTAGGTTACAACATCAAGAGGACCAGCGTCCTTCGGCTTCGGTGTGGGGTTAGGATCGCGGTCTTCAGCACATGTAACTGCACAGTGTGTCGCAAATAGAATAACGACCGCGAAAAGCGCGATGGTGGAAAATAAACCGAAAAAGCAGACTCTAAATCTCGACATATACCCCTTTACAGAAGCTGGTTGCGTCGGCGCAAGAACCATTCGAAACACAGCAGACCGAGAAGCAATGCAAGTACCCACGGATTGTTCCACAGGCTCAAGGTTACGCGCTCCACGCCCTTTTCGCGAGTCGTGGCGATATCAACTGGCAACCGCGCCGCAGAGGCAACGGTATAGTATTTGCCGCCGGTCATGCGGGCAAGCTCTTTCAGAGAAGGCTCGTCGAGGGCAAGGTTCGCATTCTCGAGCCAAGGCTTGCCGACAAGAAACGCATAATCGGTTGTATCAAGCTCGGCACCGCCCTTTGTTGAAAGCCTTCCGATTATATTATACAACCCAGACGCGGCAGGTGTGTACGATGCAGAACCGGCCAGCGTTTTATTATCAATCGAATGGGCGAGTTTAATCTCCTCTCCCGATGGAGTTTTAACAGTCAGAGCGATTGAAGGAACCTCGGTAAGCGTCTTGTTGGGGTCTTTAACCTCTGTAGAAATCGTAATAGGTTCAGCGACTTCAACAAATCTGCTTTCGAGCGATATCTGCAAATATACTTCCTTCTGCTTTCTAAGTTCATCGAATCCTGCAAGCCAACGGACAGCTTGTCCCCAGAATTTCTCGTAGGGTGACGGAATCCCAAATCCAACAAGTTCGCGATGAGCTTTTCCAGTTGTGTCAGCAGTAAATGCGAACGACCTGCCCTTTCCGAATTTCTGCGCTGCACAAAGAATGTAGCTCTTACCACGAGAATCCTTGCCGTATGCGAGCACCTGAGCACCTGAACGCGGCCCTGCTGTTCCTGTGCAACCCCCAAGTGCGCCTTTGCCTTTCTGTATCGCGTCGGATTCGAACTCGGTTATGCCCTTCACAATCGGATGAGTTCGTCCCGCCGCAGTCACTTCGACAAGCAAGGGCATGGCGATCTGTGGATCTTCTGCCGACATCATTACCGGTAACACCTGCGCAATAGGCGTATCGCGCCAACCACCCGGGTTAAAGCAGTTGTACCCGCCCAACATCATAAGCCCACCACCGCCCTCGACCCATTCGCGCAGGTACTTAAGCTGATATTCGCGAAACGCCGATGCTGCAATATCACCGAGGATGATTATGTCGAATTCCTTAAAGTCCTCGGGCTTATCCGGCAGACCGCGGCTGATGTCAACAGAGACCGCCTCGCCCTGCAAAAGGAAATTGTCAGTGCGAGTTCGCACAAGAGATGTGATCTTTACATCTGGATCTGTTGTCAATGTGCGACGGATAAACCCGTATTCCGGTCTTAGCAATCCTTCGACATACAGAAGTCGAAGACGAGGTTCGCGCACATCCATGTAAATTTCGCGAGTGTTGTCTGCAAGGATCGTCTCTTCAGAAAGAGGTGACAATTGCAGTGTGTACTTCTGCAGACCAAGTCTGTCTGGTGTGAAATCAAGGTTCACACGCGCGATAGTGTTAGGCTCGGGCATGCGGAAATCCTTTTCAGTAATCTTTCTATCATCAAGCAACAATGTTAGACGCGCAAAACGGTTCCCCGAAGGAGTATTGAAAGCTCCAATTGAGGCGCTGAATGATACCGCGTTGTTAAGATAGACGGTCTTTGGTGCGTCAAGTGATAAGATTGCAAGATTTACAAGCCCAGCGCGGGTGTAATCTGAGCCAACCCCGACGGTATAGATGGGGACACCGAGTGCCGCCGCGGGCGATGAATCGGATAACCCGCTTGTCTCTCGCCCGTCGCTTATCACAACGACAGCGGTAAGAGATCTTGCCTCACCTGATTTTGCCAGCTTTGCCAGAGATCCGAAAATCGAGGTATGTGAGCGAAGGTTCTCTTTCAGTTTCGGCAGATCAGTTTGTTCGATTGCCTCAAGCGATTCGTCGAAACGAAAGAGCCTTACAGTGTAATCCGCTGCAAGCGACTTCAGCAACCGCCCCTCTGAACCAAGCAGTCCGACTGAGGCATCGAATCTTGAACGCCCACCGAGAGAATCCTCCACCTCCATGCTCTTGCTTGTATCCAACAGCACAGCGACAACACCCTGCCCCCGCAACCGCTTTTCCATCGAGACGACTGGTTGCACGAGGCAGAGCATAACCAACAGCAGTACAGCAATCTTCAATATGCCGAAGACCAAGGGTAAGTTTCCTCGAAGGGTCTTAGAAAGATTCGCGTAGGAGTAGAAAAGCAAACCGAAGACGAGCACGACAGCCGCCCCCAACACAAACCAGTTTATTGCTGGTGAGAAGAAAAGCTGTGATTGCGGCATCAACCAGCCTCCTTCTTCTGACGGCGGCGTCGCAGGGTCTGTATTGCATTCTTGGATAACGGGCCGAGTGTCGCGGCCTCTGCTCGTCTTCCTGCCAAAGTGCGCTTTACAAGGTCATTGCCCATGAATGTTTCGACAGCAAGCAATAGAATTACGAGAAAGAACAAAATTCCCCACATTGGGGTACCTGTTTTAAGACGGCTTCGTATCTCGGTAAGTCTTCCCGGGTCCTCGACAGCGTACATGCTCGAAAAGCCTATCTTTGCCTTTAGCGAATCGAAGTTAAAGAACTCGGGGCGGCTTTCCTCATGTGGCGCGTTGACTGCAGATAGGTAGCCAGAGAAATTGACCTTAGGGTTAGGCTCGAAGAATACGAATCCAGGTTGCTGCGAGCCGGGTGCGGAAAGCTGAAATCCATCATCCTTCAAGGTGGGTGTAAGCGAAAGCTCGCCTGAAGGATACTTGACCTTGAAGACGGCGTCACCGGCGGTTTTGCGCAGGTAGAGCGTAAGTGGCTTGCCAATCTCAACCTGTTTTCTAAGCCCGACAAGCGTATTGGATGCGAAATGAGCAAGACGATGGCACAGCGGTGGGTACACAGTGCGAAGCGGCAGAGATGAATCCTGCCGGTCAAGAGAAAAACCGAGCAGCACCACCCGCCCAAGGCCGGAACGGGCGGATACGATTGCTGGCCACCCGTTTTCGAGCGACGCCAAGGTTTCTACATCTGGCACCGAGGGATCTATCTCCAACTGAGTAACCTCAGTAATAGGCTCGTTGCAAAGGTCTTGCAGCGCCTTTTCAGGAATACCTGCCCAGATGGGATGCAGCATAGAAAGCGATGCGAAATTGACGAAATATGACACGCCCTTGTCGCTCTTAACAAGTGCCCGCACAAGGCACGGTAACAGTGGTTCGGTGCCTATGGGGCGCGATAAGATCTCATTATACTGTTGAGGTATAACTTGCGAACCCGGTACAACAACTAATCCACCACCGGCACGGACGAACGCGAACAGCGTATCGCGCAACGAGGGACTGAATGCAGGAGCATCAACAAGAAACACCACATTTGCACTTTCGAGCATCTGAGGCGAAAGCTCGTCAGGTGTAACCAAAGTCGACGAGATGCCCATAAGCCCCAAGGAACCTCGCTTCCATCCCGGGTCGAGAGCGGAGCGTAGGTAATAGCAGGCATCGAGCGTCGGAACGGAGTTTGGTCGTCCGTTGACAATCATAGCGCGTATGACAGGAGAGGAGAAGTATGAGAGAAACAACTGGTTATCTGCAGCAAGGTCGTCGCCGTCAATTTGAATGACAATGCGCTGATAACCCTCGTCCGAAAGGGGGATTTCGAGGTCGAAAGGCTCTTTGCCTTCAGCAGGCAGAGGGATCATCCGCTCGCCAATCTTCTTGCCGTTGAGCAGAACCGCGACCTTCACATCGAAAGTCTCTTTAGAGAAATTGACTATATCAGCCTCAACAACAACGGCACCCGGCCCAAAGCCTCGCCGTACAGACGGATTGCGCGCAGCAGCGTTTCGAAGCCCGCGATTTGTAAAGTCAACAGCATACACGGCAACCCGTTCAAGTGTGTCAGAAGAAAGCCCAGAAAAGGCGGCGGTATCAAGTGAATCCCATGTGCAGAGCTGAAAATCTGATAAGAAGTAGACTTCAAGGTTTGTGGTGTCTGCTGAATTAAGAATATCCACTGCGCGACGCACTGCGGCGTTGGGATCACCTACGCCGAAACCTTGGCGCAGTTTTGTGATTGATTCCTCAAGCAACGCGCCTGCGGGAAGTGGTTCGTTCTTTACCGCACCCTCTTCAGTTTGCTCTGCGATAATTGGAATTACAACCATTCTGTCGTTAGTGCGCATGCCCTCGAGCTGCGAAAGAAGCAGGGAGCGGCCGCGTTCGAAATTGGTCACGCCACCGATCTGCGCGCCCATCGAAAGAGAGTTGTCAACTATAAAGACCATCGTAACGGGCGCGTCTTCGTTTCCAGCAAATGCTGAACCTTTCAGCACAGGGCGAGCCATGGCAAGCGCAATAAACAGAATAAGAGCAATACGCAAGGCGAGAAGAATCATCTCGCGGATACGGCGGCGCATAGACAATCTTGCGTGAATTTCGCGCAGGAACCGAAGCGTGCCAAACGGCACAACCCTCGCGCGCTTTCGCTGCATGAGGTGGAATATTATCGGTGCTGCAACAGCAAGCGCGCCGATTAGAAATATGGGGGAAAGAAGCGACAGGCCGAACATCTGCCCGATTTACCCCGCTGCATTCGTTTTACACTATTGTAGCAGGTCTTAGGCGGGTTGTAAAGCTGATAGAAATCGAAACGGTACTAAAGAGGCGTTTTTTGATTATTGGACAGACTTCAAGCACCGACGGAGTTACCGTAGTACAGAAAAATCAGCAAGGTGGGATTAAAGTCGTTCGGCAAGCTCTACAAGGCGATGGCTGAAGCCTGATTCGTTATCGTACCAGAAGCAGACCTTCACAAGATTGCCCTGCACAACGCGCGTCATCGCAAGGTCAACTACTGCAGATTCTGCAGAGCCGATGATGTCTGACGATACAGGCTCATCATCGCGTACCGACAGCACACCTGAGTATTTGCAGATGGAGGCGTTGCGCATAAGCTCATTGACCTGTTCGACGGAGGTTTTATGCGAGACATTCACAGTAAGGTCTAAAAATGAGCCGACTAACACGGGAACGCGAAGGGAGTAGCCCGTAAGCGCACCGTGAAGATGTGGCATCACGGTCTCTATTACGCCAATAGCGACTGTGCTAACCGGCACGATGTTTCCCGCCGCCGCCCTGCCCTTGCGAAGCTCGGTCGAGTGAGCAGAATCAACAATGCCCTGATTTGAAGTATAGGCATGAACGGTTACCATTGAGCCAGAGCGAACGCCGAAGTTATCATCAATGACCTTCAACACAGGAGCAAGGCCGTGCGCAGTGCATGTCCCAGCGGAAATGATGCTGTCTTCAGGTATAGTTTCATCATTGATGCGTGGCAGAAGTGTGGCACAATTGAAACCGTAAAGAGGATATGTAGTTACAACACGCTTTGCGCCTGCTTCTAAAAACGCATTGAGCGATTTCTGAGTTCTGAAGCAACCGCTTGCCTCTATTACAGCATCAACATCAAGAGCGCCGAGCGGAAGATTGCTCGGGTCGTGCTGTGACACAAAACGCACAAAGCGGCCATTAATGACGATGCCGTCATCTTTTTCCTCAACCGGAAACATTTGCCTGTCGTGGGCTGAATCGTGGCGAAGAAGATAAGCCGCTGAGCGAACTGGCATCGGGTCGTTGACCAATACCACCTCAACCCGATCGCTTTGTGCAGCGAGATAAGTTATATATCGGCCTATACGGCCAAAACCATTTATGGCGACTCTCAAAGAGCACCCCTTACAGACGACCCCCATATTATGCTGAAATTTCGTTAAGGCAAAATCAAAGGCTGTTAGAGGGAATCGAGGAGTCTCTTTGCGCGGTCGCCCACACGGGGACTTTGCAGGCACTTCTTGTATTGATTTCGTGCAGATCTTGTGCTATTTGTCCGCCTGTACGATTCGGCAGCGAGAAAGTAGTAAAAGTCGGCATCTTCTCCAACTGCGGCGGTTAACAAGTGCGGAATTGCAGATTTCAGGTACTCGCGCTCTCTTTCAAAAAGGCTCTTAAAGGTGCTTAAGGCGGCCACTCGCTCGGCGGTCTGAAGTGACATACCCGTTGCCTTTTTCATATACTTGTCTCTATCGCTATTCAGCCCCGCGCGATGCAAAACAAGCGCAGCGCAGACTGCGCTTTCAAAGGTGGAATCGTAATGCTCTTTGGCGAATTTAAGCGCGTCTGATGGAAATGGCCCCGGCATGGGAAGATCAAGCTCAAGCGTCGCCGATACAGCAATGCGCCGCACAGCCCAAGCCGCATTGATGTAGCTCATAGCCACTTTGTGCGGCTTTTGGCCAATCGCTGACATGCAGACAGCGGCAAGCTCGAACCTCTGCCATGTTTTAAATCCCTTAGGTGTTGAAGGGCGCGGAAGCGAGGCAAATGCCTTAAGTGCGATCGTCAGCTTTGATTTATTGTCATCGTCTAACGCCGTCTGGAAGTCTGTGCAAAATCTGCTGTACAAGCAGTGTAGGCATGTGATAACATCCGTCCCGTAGCTCGACGAATCAAGCGAGTAACCGCAGAAGTCAACATCCGCACCACCGAGCATATCGGGCTCGACGGATGGCAGATACTCGGTCTTTCGTCCGCACAATGGGCAGTTGATTTCGGGGTAGATTCCCGATGAAGTGTCAGGACTTTGCTCGCGGTGCTTTAACAGAATTGGAATCAGCGCCTTAACATCTGCGCGCGCACCCTCGCAGTCCGCGGCGCGCAACCACTTCTCGGCAAGCTCTGGCTTGCCGCACCTTCTATGGATATCTCCGATAATATACGCAAATCGCGCCCTGTCTGCGGCTGAAATGTTCTCAGACTTTGAAAGATGATCCTCGAACAGCGATGCGGCTTGAGTTAAGAAACGAGCCTCTTGAGCACAATCAGTGTTGAATTTGTCAAGCTCGGTTCTTAAGGTCTCCATATCGGTCGGCTTAAGAAGGTCGTATCCAGCCTCGATTATCTTGATAGAAATTGCCCTTCGAGAAGCGGGCATACCGAGGCGCACAGAAAGTTGCAGCAGTTCGAAAGCTTTATCAAAAGCCCTTGGCTCGCTTATAGAAAGAGTGGGAACAGCCGAATCAAACTCAGCAAAAGCGATGATTGGGGTCTTGTATTCGGCTTTTAATGTGCGAAAGACTATCTTATCGCGCACCGACCATGCCGCAACATGCGCTATATGCGCAATGGACAATGTGTCAGCGCCACGCAGCTTTGCGCATTCAAAGGCGGCTAAGAACTTTAGGTCAACTGGCGGGGCTTCCTGATCAGCGTATTTCTTGCCTTTGAATATGGTGTTGATTATATCCCGTGCCTTATTGTTCTGATCCTTCGATAGATGCTGGCCAGACAGAAAGAAGTCGAGGGCATCGCAATACCCGCAGTTTGTGCAGTACTGCACATCAAATGATCTTCCGGCCCCACTTTTTCCATAGGAACAGAAGTCAGAGTCAATACCGACAACATCCTCAGCCTCAAGCTGCATGCCATCAAAAGGCAAACCGCAAAGAGGACAGACCAGCGGGACGGGATATTGCTCTGATACAGCAGCAAGCTGCGCCAAAGCAATAAGCACAACGACCAAATAGTATCGCTTCATCCCGGTCAATATACGCGCTTTTCGCTGGGAGAAAGAGATGGAATTGGACAATCCTAAGGGATTGAGTACTTCTGCACAATCTCCTTAATCGTGCTGTCAACCTCAGCCCATGTTATTGAGCCCTTCTCAAGCCTCACGATAACAAGTCGGTCACCAAGCTTGCAAGCCGCACTCGGTATAGGGTTGCGCACATTTTCCCGGTATCCTCGGCAATCTTGTCCTTGTAGATTTCATATTCCTGAACCGAAGGCTCTGTCACGATGTCCTTTCTTGCCAACTCGCTCATCATCAGCAACTGCGAAGCACTAAATCGCCTGTTCACATACACTTTGTTCGGCATATCCTTGCACACTGACCATTTGAACGGTACATTTTCGAGCACTATCTCATCGCATCTTTCACTCAGCGTCCTGCATACCAATTCGTCAGTCTTCATAAGACACTGGTTATACGCCTTTTCGCGAAGAGGGTGCCAGTATGTTACTGCCATGTGTTTTAAGTTCTCAAACTGCGTCATATCGCTTATTACATTGCAGTCATATTCTGCAGGATAATCCAGATTGTTGTATCATTCACCATAATCATCTGAAGGTGGTCCCATAATGTCATTGGGATTAAGTGGAGATATAAATAGCTGCACGCTTCGTGGATTCACTAATCGTGATATTACATCTCGAGCAATAGCACTACTGCGACACATTACACTTTCTTCTTCAAGTTCTGGCAACGACAGAAAGTCAGAATCAATACCGATTTCACTGATAATGCCAATATCCAAGCTCTTCAATTCGTCGCATGAAGAAATGTCGATATTCCTGTAACTTTTACTATCAATAACAAGCCTCGCCAGCTTGCATTTTAGATTCAGAATACCACGACAACTCATTGTCGTCATTTCAAGATCCTTCAGTTTTTCGCAGTCCGATAATGCATCGAAAACTCTCTTGTCAGCCACGGTATTTCGCATTTTTACGGAAACAACGGTAGATTTCAGTATCCAACAAAAAGGCGACCCGCTTGCGGATCGCCTGAGCTGACGAATCATGGTGGGCATAACTGGACTCGAACCAGTGACCTCTTCGATGTGAGCGAAGCGCTCTGCCGACTGAGCTATATGCCCGATGTGCATATTTTACTTGATACGACGGTTTTGTCAATGCTTTCGCGCATTACTTTGGCGAAGAGTAATGGCACCATGTCTGCGATGAGGCATGGAGTAGCGCACAAATGTCCAATATTAGGTGTAATGGTGTGCAAAGCGTCTAAAATGTATCTATGCGCAGAATCGCGATAGCTGCTTTAACTGTGCTTTTTACGCTCCTTGTGGTGCTTTCGATTCATCGGCAATGCGCCAATTGCGAAGTCGAGGGCTTTTGCACCGTCGCAGCACTTTATCAAGAGGCTTTTGCTGAACAGGCAATGCAGAAGATCGCGTTAGAAAAGGGAGTAAGGTATAGCGCTGATACGACATTCTTCACATCATCAAACGCCCTGCTTGTGCTTCGATTCGATGACGCGAGCCTTTTAGTACTTGATGCTGAATCAAGAGTAAGATTTGTGTCAGCAAGAGGAATCGAACAAAAACCCCATCTGCTTTGCTACAAGTTCGAGCTTCTTAGCGGCAAAATGCTGTTCATTCCTTCTCCAATTGGATCGCGTGCAGAGGTTCAGATTGAGGGAGTTACCATCTCTTCGAAAAACAGGTTCGAAGCCTTTCGCGAGGGAAAGACAGGAGGAGTATATTCACCTAATGGAGGTGTTGAGGTCGAATCGAAAGGTGAGTTAGCCGAGATTGACGCCGACCTTTACGCAACGATTGGAGAACACGGCGTAAAGATATCACGCACCCCACCCGTTCCACTTAAAGAGAGGCTCTCGCCAAGAAAGCGCGGGCTAAAGATGCCTCTTTCTATAATGCCGCCGACCATAAAGATAAGAGCTCGCTACGAAGATGGCAGCTACATTCTTGACTCATCCGCATCATACGACTCGGATGCCGAGCCTATTCTCCGCTGGTGGTGGGAACCTGTAGCCGGCAAAATCTATGGTATCAAGTCGCTCACAACATCCAAACTTGTATTTCGCGCGTTCGACGGCGAGGTTAAGATACGGGCATATATTGATAACGGAGCGACACATGCATTTCTTACATACAGCTTGACTGCAAGAAACCCAGAAGTCAACAATGCACCGCGAGTGCGCATAACAGGAACCGCTCTGACAACAGTTGGAAGAGGGGTGTCTTTATCTGCGACAACATCAGACGACCCAGACGGAGATAGGATTTCGTATCTTTGGAAAGTAACTCCTCAGACAGGAGTTACGACCGAAAAAAGCGACGAGGACACATTTTTCATAAAACCCAATACTGCTGGTGAATACACGGTATCATTGACGATCACCGACATCTATGGTGCGGTTTCTACTAATTCGATCAGATTTCGCGCAGTAAATCAAAACAACAAACCAGTAGCAGTCGCCACTCTACCCAAACGAGTATCGGTCGGCGAGCCCTTCATGCTTGATTCATCAACTTCAACCGATCCCGAAGGTGAACCGCTTTCAGCTTACTGGGCACTGCTCGAATCCCCCGATCCACTTGCCGCTGCATCAATTCCAAGATTGGGCGAACGCACAGTCCGACTCTTCACACCGGGGATGTACCTGTTCAATTTAATAGTCAGCGACGGCGACGAGATATCCGAACCTACACAGACTCAGCTTGAGGTTATGCCGTCTGACGGAAAACCTATGCTTCGAGTTGACACAAAGGGTAGCGTTGTAGGTGATGACATCATTGTTGACATAACAGGCTCGTTCGACGATACGCAGGAAGCGTTGAAGCTTACGCTGAGGTTCGTCTCAGGACCGTTTTGCGGCATACGCTTCACCGATGCCGGCAGAGCCGAATTCACCGCATCATCACCCGGCACTTACCGTTTTTACGCAAAGGCAGAGAACAACCGCGGATTTGCAGACAAGACTATCGAAATACCTGTTTTTCGGCGCAATAGTCCCCCATCTGCGCGGATGCAGGGCACAAAGCGATGCAGCGTGGGCGATGAAGCAGTATTCGAGCCGATAGCTGCGTTCGATCCCGACGATGACCCTTTGACCTTTCACTGGAGCGCTGAGAGCATCGCAACTGGAGCTAAGACAGAGGCAATAGGCCCCCGCTTTGTATTTAAGCCGCAAACAGAAGGCTCGTATGTAATACGGATGTATGTATCAGACGGAATCGCACGAACAGATGCTCCAATTCAAGAACTAAGCGTATTGGCGGCCTTGGCAAAACCTACAGTCCGCGCGGTCTATTCGCCAAAACCTGCTTACGCTCATAGCAAGGTAACCCTTAGCGGCGCAGCGTCATCCCCGTCGCAGGGCGGGGTGCTATCGTTTCAGTGGTTTCAGGTTGATGGCCCACCAGTTGAGCTTGAGGGTGGCGGTATTGTATGCTGGTTTGTGCCCCGTTATTCAGGCATATACACATTCTTGTTGAAGGTTGATGAGTCGGGCGCTCTGACGAATACGGCAGTTATCGAAGTACAAGTTAAACAGGGAAACATGCCGCCTACACCGGCAGCACCATCGAAGATTGTCATACGCCAGGGAGAGTCGTTCACGCTGCAAGGGTCATTATCATTCGACCTTGATGGCGACAAAATAACGGGCGAGTGGGAGCATGTAAACGGGGATAAACTTTGGAAAGGTGAACCTGACTTTTCAAAAACAGATGTCTCTCTGCGGGCCGAAAACAAGGGCACTGCACGATTTAAGCTCACAGTATCTGACGGGCAGGCCAAGACGGTAAGCGAGACAGAAGTTATTTGCGTCAACCGCGATGCAAAGCTGATTGCTGTCGAGCCTCAGGTCATAACGACGGGAATAAATTCGACTGTAACGCTGAAGGTTGTTAATCCGATTGAAGGCGGGGTATATAAGTGGACACAACATCGTGGCGTCACACTAATGACAGAGATAACCGCGCCAACCCTTGATGTGACATTTCCATTCAGCGGTGTTTTCGAGTTCTGTGTAAACGCGACAGTCAAATCAGTTGCCATGCAACCGGTGTATGCGACAGTGATAGTGAGACCTACGCAGGGAGTGCCAGTTGTATCGTGTTTCGCGCCGTCAAAAGCATCAGTAAACCGCAAGGTAACACTTGCCGCAGCGACAGAAGGAAAAAATGCGGGTGCTGAGTATATCTGGCGTCAGCTCTCGGGGCCGGTTGCACAGCTTTCATCCTCGCGCGCCACGCAGGAGACCGTAACCTTCTTCCCCAAAGAGCCGGGGATATATGAGTTCGAGGTTGTTGCAATCGTTGCTGGGATACGAAGCGCGCCAGCAAGAGCGAAATTCGAGGTTACATCCCCCTTCCCTGCTCCAGTTGCGAATGCGGGGGCAGACTTCTATTGCGAGGTGGGAGCAACGCTGACGCTGGATGGTTCTGGCAGCAGACAAGCTGGAGGCGGATCGCTTACCTATCTTTGGAAGCAGGTAGGCGGCCCTGCTATCGTGGACATTGAAAAGCAGACTGAATCGAAGGTAAATTTGGTGCCTTTAAAGGTTGGCAACTACTCATTCGAGCTTGAGGTAAGTAATGGTCAACAAAGCTCTTCAGATTTGGTTGAGGTTAGGGTAAAAGAACCAAATCGCCCACCTGAGGTTAGGGTCGAAGCTCCTTATGAAATCGTGCTCGGTGATATGCTTATTGTGGATTTGTCTTCGACGGTTGATGGAGATGGCGATTCATTGCGCTATGCACTAAGACGAACGGGAGGGCAATCGTCAAAGGCAAGTTTCAGGTTTCTGCCCTATTTCGTTATAGAAAATCTGCCTTTGGGCAGCCATGAGTTCGAGGCTTCTGCGGATGACGGATTTTCTGGCATATCGAGATCTCGATTCATAGTTCGAGTAGTTCCGCGTGAAAGGCGTGGTATCGAGGCTCCGCTTTTAGTTCAAACATCAGAGCCCACTGACATCGTCGAGATAGTTTCGCTTGTCTCTACAGTCTGCGAAATGGATATACTGGTGACAAAGGAATTGCTCGACACATATAAGAAGGATGGAGCCTTTGAGAAGCGAATAGCACCCCAGAACTGGGTCGGGTCAAGAAGCTCGATTTTAAGTTACCTTGCTTACGAGCTATCTGCGTTCTATCGCGATCCTATTGCGTTAGAAAGGAGATACGGAGCAGGTGTTGTAAAAGTAAAGAGCCAGTTTTCTGTGCAGCTATCTCGGGGTTATGGATTCCTTTCAGAAGAAAGCGCGGATGTTCATGTGTACTCATACCCAGGTGCTGTTACAGATGATCAGGTGGAACAGGCTATTGTGTTTTTGCGCGAGTTTATGGCACCTGCGGATGGAAAGCACGGCTTTTCTATCGCAAAGCGTGATATGAATGTAGTCGCCAATATGCCCATGTCGGGGCAAATACGGCTTAAAAAGTTGATAGATGCTGCCTCTGCACCTCGACCTGCCATGCCTAAACCATGGCTGACAACGGGGATTCTTGCCCCAATCCCGTACGAACTTATCTATGTTCCAGAAAGTGTGGTAACACTTGGCGAACTGGTACGCGTGGTTTCGACACAATCGCAGACATCATTTTCTGTTGACCCGCAATTAGCAAAGGCAGCGGTTCGTGTCACACTGCCAGACAGATTACGAGCATCGCTGACCGGTTGGATCAGCCTATCCGGGCTTATGGATATTCTTGTTGCCGAATACCCTTGGTTTGTGTGGCTCGCAGACGAATATGACGAGTATGTGCTTACGATAACTGAGCGCCAACTGATCGAGCGGAGCAGCGAGAACATTTGGGACTGTGGCACCACAGTAGTGTTCGTGCCAATTCGAATCGCTGGCACAGGATTAAACAACAGCATCATCGAGACAATCAAGAAGGCATCACCGATTCTTGATGCACTTTGGAAGCCACATGACGGAGCAGTATTCATGGGCACTGACCCGCGCGGACGCTTAGTGCTGTGCAATTCACCAAAAGCACTTTCTTATACGCTATCTTATCTGTGGCGCCAGCTTGAGATCCAAGAGAAGTAAATCGTGCCTTTTTTCTCGCTTGAACTGAAGCGCACTTGACTAATTTTCTGCATTCGTATAATAATTGCAGATCCAGACACAATGAGATACATCGCTTGATTGGGGGAAGTCTGACTTATCCAACCGTTATCAAGTGCTTGTTTCGCCGTATCAGCCTGCATGGCTGCAGCTTGCCTTTGTTCTTACCACGCAATTTCATAATCCCTAACAATAAAGTACCCAGGAGAGTTCTATGAAGCGCTTCGCATTTATCGCATCAGTGCTGTTAATGCTCCATATCGCCGTCGCGTGCGGCGGCGGTGGTGGCGGTGGGACAACAACCTCGGCATCTCCAACAGCGTCTGTATCCGGCACATTAACTCCATCCCCTTCTCCTACAGTTACACCTTCCCCAACTGCGACACCTACGCCCACTCCTACACCGACGCTTGGAAGCAGAGGCTTTATTTCTGGCAAGGTCGTGTCGTATGGCAGCGGGAACCCGTTGAGCAATGTCTCTTTGTTCGATGGAAACGGCGTTTTAATGGGCACGACGGATATCAACGGCCGCTTCAATTTTCCAGTGTTTCCGGGCAATTTGAAGGTTACGATGCACATTGACGGGCATGTGCCCGAGACGCAATTCGTACCAGTTTCGCTCGGTGCTCAGGTACACATGGGCAATATCTATCTGATACCCGGAGACGGCGCACAGCAGACTGTCGGCGCAACCGGCGGCACAATTAATGTCTCGACAAAAGCATCTATCATCATACCATCCTCTGTGTTCCCAAACGGAACAGAGGTAACTGCATATTACATTCCAGAAGAGACCTATGACTTTGCGCTTCCCGGCCAAATTCCACCTAATTGCGCGGTGGTGGGCGGTATAGTACTTGACGCGACAAGCGCGGTCGGTGGCCTTATAACTATCAAACTGACGAACTCCATCGGCTTGCCAGTTGGTACATCTGTCCCAATCGGTTATTACAACACTAATACTGGCGAATGGGAAGACCATGGCGTCGGAACGGTAACAGCCGATGGCCTATGGATACAGTTCACCACTAACCACTTCTCTACTTTCCTTGCCGCTTTACCTGTGATTTCAGATATTGGCTCAGAAAGGGACCTTTACGAAGTATCGCTTTCGAACGACAACTTCATGTCGGGCGAACCCCATGTAGATGTCACGAATGGCAACCTGATGGTCGGTGTTGACCTGCCATCCATATTCGCGTTCGGTGTCGAGAATACTATATCGCTGCTTTATGAATCCGATACCGTGCGTGCAAAGAGGATGATCGAGGTTACAGCAAAGGGGCGCCCAGCCGATAAGGCAGACGCCATGTTCGGGCGCATTCGCTTTGGTGGCTTCAATCAGGTCTTCGAGGCAATAGTTGAAGACTCATCAGATGCAACAATATCTCGCGTTGTCGTGGATGTGACAAAGGAAGATGACAAAGGCAATAAGGTTGTACTGCCATCAGGCCCCTACCCTTACAACATCGCATATGGTCAGTATTTTGCAGGCAGATATTCAAACTCGGCTACAGGCAGCTTTGTCTATCCTCAGCCCTCTATTCCCCTTGCAATCGCAAGAACCGCACCATGTATGTTTGTTCCTCCAACCCCGCCATCGCAAAAAGCTGGCAAGATAGACCGCAATGGCGATGATCCCGCGCCGACATACAATATCAACCACAGGCGCTATATGGGGCTCATCAACCTCAATGACAGCCCGTTTGGCAAGGGCTGGTATATCGCGGGTCTTGAGCGTCTGTATTTCTCGCAAGATCGCGATGCTGCTATGCTGGCTGGAAGACGCGAAGGCCCACCAGTTATGTTCAAAGCTGAACACCAGCTTTATGCAGAAAACTACTTCTATCTGCTCCAACCGGATGCTCCAGAAATCGGTCGTAACGCATTCGAGGAATGGAACCGCACAATCCGCACAGACAGCGACGGCGAATATCTGTATATAGCGCACAGTTACCGCGATAGCTGGGGATCACCTGCAACAGTAACCATATACCGCATGAAGGATCCCATGGGCGAGCCACCCGTGGGCGACGAGTATCCTGCTGAGCCTATTGCAGGCACTGATGTTACAACCATCGCAACCCGCCCTCTAACCATGCCACATGGCGATCCATTCGCAGTCAATCCATCAACAAAAGAGCCTTATTACTGCACAGGTGATTCGATTGACAAGTTCAAAGATGGCTCTTGGGTGCATGTTGCTACTGTTGCGGGCACATGGGACATTGCCTTTGCGCCGAATGGCGATTTATATGTGTTAGGTTCCGAAGGCTTATGGCGAATACTTGCGGATGAGAGTGAGACCAAGCTTGTCTATCCAACATCAAATGCTCGGGCTCTTGGTGTTGACCGCCTTGGTTTCTTCTATGTGCAAAACCACGATTGGAATACAGGTGAGATCGTCCGCGGTTACATTGACGGAAACGGCGATACACAGTCTGAGGTTATCGGCGGAAATGGAGCAAAGAACCCAGAGGTTGAAAAGGATCTTGAACTTTCTGAAGCAAACATCCCCCCTCTTGTTGATATCGCTTTTAATTCCGCAGGAGAGATTTTCCTGCTTGAAATGTTCAAGCTCTTCAAGGTTGATGTCAACTCCAAGGTTACGCTGTTAAACGGCGGCACAAAGACGGCATTGAACACCGATCGCTTAGCGGTTAAGAGTCTGCAGTTCTTTGAGGCTGGCAATATCGCATGCGGACCTGGCGACAATATGTACATCAGCGGTATTGGGCGTATGTCGAGCATTCGTATCTGGCAGAGATTGACTGGCGACTGGACTGCGCAAGGCTCAGAAAACATGTCGCTTACTAAAATGGGTGGTAAGTTCTTCATCGAATCCCCGGGCGGTGAAAAGCATGAGTTTGATGAGAACGGATTGCTTCAGAATGTAACGCTGCCAAGTGGCGCGAAGACCACATATTCGTATGACACTTCAGACGAGAACAACCCGAAGGTAACGCGCATTGCGATTGACAAGGTTGGATTCTGGGACTTCAATTATACCGGTGGCAGTGTAGTAATAAAAGACAACCTCGACCGCACCTCTACTCTGACGCTTTCAGATGGTTTTCTTGCGAACATTGCCACCCCCGGCAACGCTATAAGCTCCTACACATACAACTATCATGGACTCCTTGCGAGCAAGACCGATCCGGTCGGGCATAGAGTCACCTACACATACGACGACAAGCAGTTCGTCACCGAAATCCAGTACAACGGTGAATACACACAGACGATAACAGAAGATGGGCTTAGCGGCATTATCAACGAGTTCGCCGACGAGGTCACATGGCCTCAACTCGCGCCAAAGGTAGATAAGGTTCAGGCGAAGTTCGACGGTGAGAACCAGCCGATGGTTACATTCACAAAACAAGGGCTTACAATGGAAGTTGAACAGGGAGGCAAGAAGCTGCTTAAGGAGTACTACCCGACCGGTAAGATCCAGAATGTAACTTATCCAAACGGAAAGCGGGTCGAGTACTACTATCGCAATCCGTCTGGCACCTTGCACACTATTATCAACAAGATCAATGGTGAGTACTGGGTGTCAGAGTTCGATGAGGATGGAAAGCTTACAAAGGTAACTAATCCAATCAATGAGACAAAGTACTACGGCTATGATGATGAAGGCAGAGTGATCAATACTTACTCTGGCTCAATCAACATGGCATTTACCTACGATGGTGGAGTTCCCATCGGGCAATATCGGGATGGAAATCAAGAGATAAGTGCGCAATATGACGCTTTGGGTCGTATTATCTCTGTTAATCGAAACGGAATCAACTACACCTACACATACAACGATTCTGGACGAGTAATATCAAAGACAGGTGGTGACGAGACGGCAACTTTCACATATAATGCAGCCGGAAACATCACCTCGATTACCACACCAGCCGCCACATTCAGCTTTGCTGTAACCAACTTGCATCGCAGCGCAATAATCGGTGGTTATACACCTGAGTGCATAATCACCGGAGTCACGAAGCCGAGTGGCGGACTATCTTTCCAGTATGATAAGTTCTACCGTTGCACAAGCGTATCTGGTCCCGAGGGCGATTACACTTCGACCTTTAAACCAAATGGCCTGCCGACTATTTACAATGGAGCTGGCAATAACCAATTTGAGTTTACCTACGATGACAACGGTAAATGCACCGAGAAGAAGATATCAGGTCCGACAGGCTCATACAACATCAACTTTGATTACAACGATGCCGGCAAGATGACATCCGCAAACAGCCAGAATGTCACGCTGAACTATGGGTATGATGCGAACAACAACATCAACTACATCGGTTACAGTGACCCAAATGGGCAGCATTTCTACAACACAGGCATAACTCTTGAGACGGCGTCTGAACGGGTGCTGTATCAGCGTATAAATGTTGGAACCACCGGTTTCAGATTCGGTTTTTCGCGCTTTGATATGCGCCTATCGTCTCTAAGCGATGGCGGTTCGAATCTCGTCAACATATCCCGCAACGCAAAGGGGCAGATTACTACTCTGAATTACGGCGACGCGAATGTAAGCTACACTCGCACATCTGCTGGATTCATCAGCTCTGTCAATTCATTTGCGGGAAGTTATACCTACACATGGAATCATCTTGGTTGCGTTTACTACACTGATTCCTACGGTGGGCATACAGTTGCACTTGACGGTGCAGGCAGAATAAAGAGCGTAACTCATCCCATCGGATTCCCAGGCCCGAATGAGTCTTACGGCTACACGGGCAATAACAACATTTCAGGAACCCACATGCGGCCAATGGCGCAGTTTTCTGGCAACAAGCTGACAAACGACGACACATGCAGTTACTACTATGATTCATCGAATCGCATGACGCTTGAGTCTCCATCCGCTGATGGTTTAAGGCGTCGCGCATATGCCTATGATGCCGCAGGCAATCTAACTCAAGTTGTGATCTACAACGGCAAGACAGTAGAAAGCGACATCGAAAAGACTATCAACTACTACTACAGCCCGCTTGGACTAAGAACCTGCCGCGAGATAAACGGCGTACGCACTTATTACATCTATGATCATCAGGAACGGCTGATTGGCATGTATGACACTTCAACAAGTAAGTTAGCTGAATTCGCACATGCTGATGAAGCTAACCGCCCGCTGGTTATGATTTACGGCGGTGTTGTTTATCGCTATGCTCAAGATGGTTTCCGCAATGTCGTCGGGCTTAACGGCGGTGGCGTAACATCGAGCTATGTGTACGATGCATACGGCAACATATTGGCGATGGACGACAAGGGCATCCCGAATCCGTTCCTTTTCGCTGGTTCAGAATACGATTTCGAGGCTGGCCTATATTTCATGCGCCATCGCTGGTATCATCCGCAGATCGGTCGTTTTCTTACACCTGATCCATCATTGTACCGCAACGGGTTTAATCCTTATGCGTATGCTCGCTGCAATCCAATGCGTTTCTTTGACCCCACCGGTCATGAAGATGAAGATGAGGAATACGAATGCCCGTTCTTCGACCCGAACTACGACATAGGCTATGCGAGTCAGACCGCTGATATCGGCATTCCTGCGCCTCGCGATACAACAACACAGCAAATATGGATGGATGATGTTGTTGATGTCACAAGCGATTGCGTTGATGCGGCGGTTGACGAGAGCATAGAAAAGGGTGTCGAGATGGCCGCAGAGTGGGGTGTTAAGAAGTATGGAAGACAGGCACTTCGAATGGGGTTAAAAGCAGCCCCTGCAGTCACTCGAACCGTATTTCGCGGAGCATCGCGAATGGTGCCGATCGTCGGGTGGGCTCTGCTTGCGAATGACATACTTGATGTCGCAGCATGGGGTTACGGACAATACGAATACTACCGAACAAAACCTTGGTAACAACAACCCTCACAACACAAGGGTCGCTGAGCAATCAGCGACCCTTTTCTATTGTCCGATCGGGTTTGAACCCGTCTAAAATACTGCAATATTTGTTTGACAGACAAGCAATTTTCCATATACTAAATTCAACCACATTCGGATTGGAGGTCCCATGGCTCACAAGATCAGCGATGCATGCGTTGCATGCGGTTCTTGCATCGAAAGCTGCCCTGTTGGAGCGATCAGCGAAGGCAGCCCGCACTACATCATTGACCCCGATGCTTGTGTAGATTGCGGCTCTTGCGTTGATGCCTGCCCCGTGAGCGCAATTGCGCCCGAATAACCCGAATGTCTCAGGTGTATCGTCTTCCGATACCCTGCGGTAATCCGGTGTTCGAGTTTTAGAAAAAAACGCCCGCTTTTCGACGGGCGTTTTTTTCATGCTCAGCGTTATTATGCCGTAGAGATTATTTCACCACCACTCTCGCCTGCTTTGCCAGTCTTCCCTGCAAAGCCGTTACTTCGGCATTAATGTTCTTTTTCGTGTTGCCTTCTATGGAAAAGACGGTCTCGACGGTTTGATAGTCAAACAATCCACCCTTTGTATCAGATGAGTATTCGACATCGCCCTGCCAGACGCGCCTAAGCTCGAATTTAATCGGCTTTGAGCGGTAGTTGCTGACAACATCTTTCCACAGAGTTCGTTCCTTCCAACCATCAACATATTCCTGCCTTCCACTTGACCGGAAGCTAAATTCGCCACGCGATAACTCGGCCTTCACCGTCTTGTAAACAACAAGATCATCTGCACCAAGGTTGATCTCTATATCTGCTCGTATGGGCACATAGTTAATATACTGCCGAGCGCAAAAGGCAAGGCCGTCTCTGCCATTATCGCGGAAGACACTTATCATTCCGTCAGGAAGCGGGCTTTCTCCCAACTTATGCTCAGTGTCATTGTTCCAGACATAGAAGCGCACAGGGCGGGGTCCGTATTGGTAATCCCGCATACGATAAACGATTTCGAAAGGCACATTTGCAGCATTGACGGCACCCATCCGTTTTGTCCAGCTATGCGGTACGGTCTCACGCCCCTCTATCGTGAATATGAAATACTCGCTTAGACCTTCCTTGATCACCTGTTTTTCCTCTATCTGCGCTGCGCCTTCAGCAAAAGCGTCTTCGGAGGGTGCGTTGTTGCCATCCATTGCGTCCCAAAGCGCGTTGTGGCGAAGTTCATCATACTCAGGCGGTGTAAGTGTCGTTACCTCAAGCCCTTTGCGCTTCGCAAGATCGCTTATCTTCTCGACAAGGTTGATGTTGCCTACAACAAGCCGAATCTGAGCGTTTTCGTAGTTCTCGCCGGATCCATTCGTTACAGAAACAAAGCCATTTAACGATAGAAGAGTCTCGTCGGGATTTGTTATTGCGGTGTAATCCATCGCCCACGAAAGGCCGCTTGTGAAGTAACTCACCTCGACGCGTGCCTGACCCTCGAATTTCGAGTCAATGTTCCACACCAAGTGCTGGGGCTTTAGGCCGGGAAACACTGTGTCAACAAGGGTGATTTCGTCCTTGTGTTCGATTGGTCTAAACTCGACGCTGGAAGGATCAATCAGGGTGTTTGCCCATGAGAACTGAAGTGAGTTGGTGCCCCTTTTGAAAGCAAGCGAACGGGTCTCTTTGACAAGAGTGATGTCCTCAGAATTATAGATCGTCAACTGAACGCCGTCACGGCTAGGGAGTGTGACAAGGTCTATGTTACCGGCACAAGCAACCGAGCCGATCTGGGCTGCGAAAATCAGAAGCATAACAAGCAATGTTAATCTGTTGGTCATAAAGCCTCACTTAAGGAGTATGCGCGACTGCTTGGAGTTGTTCCCCATATGTATCAAAGTCTTAGAAAGCAGGGTCTTTTTCGAGCGGGGTTCGACCGTGAAGATTGTTTCGACAGTGCGGTAATCGAACAATGTGGATGGCATATCGGCGCTGTATTCCACATCGCCGTCCCATATCTGACGAAGCTCGAACTTGATCGGCTTAGCGCGATAATTGCGCACAGTGCCCGACCAGACTCCGTGCTCATCCCATCCATTCACATATTCCCGCATCCCGCTCATCGCAAAGCTAAACTCTTTGCGTTCGAGACCTGACTTGATAATCTCAAAGACAACAAGATCGTCTGTGCCAAGGTTAGCCTCGATCTTAGCTCGAATCGGCACATAGTTAAGGCTCTGAGAAGCGTAGAAAGCAAGACCATCGCGACCGTTATCGCGAAAGACTCGGAGCATCCCATCAGGCAGAGGGCTATCACCAAGACCGCGTTCGGTGTCGTTTTCAAATATGTAAAAACGAACTGGCCGAGGACCATACTGAAAGTCACGCATACGATAGACTATGTCGAATTTCACAGAATCAGCGTTAACAGCCTGAATTCGCTTTACCCATAAGTTTGGTACGGTCTGCAAACCCTCGATTGTGAACATGAAGTACTCGCTTAAGCCCTCTTTAACGATTTCAGGAGCCTTAGCGGGTGCACCCGGAGCAGCAGCGGTTCGAGGGGTGGCCTTGTCGAACATCTCACGGGCGGCCTCTTTCTTAATACGATCGTAGTCTCTGCCAGCAGCGGGAGGCTCAATGCCTTTGCGTTTTGCAAGCTCAGCGATCTTTTCAACAAGGTTCACATTGCCGACAATAAGGCGAATCTCGGCATTCTCATACTCCTCGCCAGAACGGTTAAGCACCGAGACATAGCCTTTGAGTTTTAGATTTGTCTCTTCGGGATTGGCAATAGCTGTGTAATCCATTGCCCACGAAAGACCACTTGTGAAGTAGCTCACCTCGACCTTGACCTGCCCTTCGTATTTAGAGTCTATATTCCAGATAAGGTGTTGGGGCTTCTGGCCGGGGAAGACCGCATCAACAAGGGTGATATCCTCCTTATGCTCGACCGGACGGAAATCAACGCTTGTGGGGTCAATTAGGGTATTTGCCCACGAGAACTGAAGGCGGTTTTCACCCTTTTTAAGGGTGATACTTCGCGTCTCGCGGACAAGAGTAAGATCTTCAGAGTTGTAGATAGTGAGTTGGACGCCGTCCCGCGTGGGGAGGGTTACAAGGTCAATGTTCTCTGCGACGGCGATATAACTTATCTGCATAAGAATCGCCGAAAGCAATAACAGCAGAGGCAGTTTCTTTTTCATAATTACCTCACTTCGTTAGCAACACTCTGTTCTGCTTGGAAGCCTTTCCAAGGTGCTGCAGAACATAGGAGTGGAGTTTTTTTACATCGCGTGACTCGACGGTAAAGATGGTCTCGACCGTCATGTAATCGAAAAGGGACGCAGACAGGTCTGACTTATATTCAGTGTCACCGCTCCATTGCTGTCGAAGTTCAAATGTGATGGGCTTTGAGCGGTAGTTTTTGACCATCGAAATCCATGTTGTCAGTTCATCCCACGACACAACAGAATCGTATATGTCATGCCCGAAATCAGACCTTTTCAAATCAGACACAAGCGACTCAAACACAACAAGGTCGTCGGCACCCAGATTAAGCTCGATTTTCGAGCGAACGGGGACATATTCAAGGTACTCCGCACCTAAAAAGGCAAGGCCGTCACGACCGTTATCTCGGAATGTACGAATCATCCCGTTTGGAAGCGGACTATCGCCTAATTTGTGCTCGGTGTCATTGCTGAATATGAAGAAGCGAACTGGGCGCGGGCCGTACTGGTGGTTGCGCATGCGGTAAACGGTGTCGAAACTGACACTATCAGCTTTCACGGCTTGCATACGCTTCGTGTACCTGTTAGTAACAGTCTCGCTTCCTTCAATGGAGAACATGAAATACTCACTCACACCTTCCTTGATTATCTCCTTTGGTCTTTGAGCAGAAGCGTCAGGCAGACCTGATCTTGCGGGAAAACTCGTTCCCGGTGGAGGCGTGGATTTTGCGCGTTCAAAAGCATCGCGTGTTGCCTTAAGCTTAAGATCGTTGTAATTCAGAAGCACCCTGGGAATCTGCAATCCCTGACGGCGAGCCAACTCTGCGATTTTCTCCATCAGGTTAATGTTCCCTACGATCAACCGAATGTCTGCATTTTCGTAGTCCTCCCCCGAATTGTTGGTCACAGAAACATAACCGCGCAGATTTAGCGTGGTCTCATCGGGGTTTGCAATCGCGGTGTAGTCCATAGCCCAAGATATTCCGCTTGTGAAATAACAAACTTCGACCTTAACCTGCCCCTCGTATTTTGATTCGATATTCCAGATAAGATGCTGCGGCTTCGAACCCAAAAAGAGGGTGTCAACAAGCGTAACATCTTCTTTATGGTCAACAGTGCGGAACTCGACGCTCGAAGGGTCAATCAAGGTGTTTGTCCAAGAGAACTGAAGACGATTAGCACCACGCTTTAGGGTAATACTCCTCGTCTCACGCACAAGTGTAAGGTCCTCGTTGTTGTAGATCGTCAACTGCACACCTTCACGAACAGGCAAAGTAACAACATCAATGTTCTCTGCCCGTCCAACAACGGCAGTTGCCGTTATTATGGCAAGCACCACAAGCGCGATTTTAACTATAGAACTCCTTCTCATGGCTCACTCTCAATTCCAGCAGTTCTTTAGGGTTATGTGGAACTTGACGACTACTTTTTCGACCTTCTTGGTCTTATCAGCAGGTGCGGCAGGAAGGTCAACGAGCAGCATTGGCATCGTGATCCCCTTTTCCATATCAATCTTAAGCTCTGATGATGTCTGTGAGCCTTTCTCCCACTCAGTGTCGCGATTGCCAACACCAGCGAGTTCTGCACAGAGCCTGTTAACCTGTTCGAGTATGCGAAGTGTCGCGGGCTTGTCGCGGAAGTTCTCGATCTCATACTTAATTACAATGTTCTGGTTGAAAAGGTTACCGCGCTTCACTTCACGCACATTGCTGTCTATCGTTCTTGTGCAAACGATATCGCGCGATTCTCCGAGGTAAAGGTCCATCTCGCCATCAATTGGGGTAAGAAGAGCAATATCCTCGCCGAGAAACGCTTCACCATTGCGACCATCGTCAACAAAGATACGAACCTTTCCCGGCTGCATTGGGAATAGACCCATACCACCAGCGGTGGTGTTCTTAAGGTTATAGTGCATCAGTATCTTCGATGCAAAGGGCTTATCTGCATTCAATCTGCCGTTTGTGTACCAGTCGAAGGTGAAGGTCTTGTTTATCTTCACATCTTTGAAGTTGTGCATGAGCACTTTGATATCCGTAGAATTATCAACTACCTTGTTGAATGCAGTGCCAAATCCTGCCCAAACCCCTGCCCCACTGAAGCTTTCGCCTGAGTAATTCCGTATCTGCAGATATTTCGAAAGCGTTAGTGTAGTTTCATCCTTATTGGCGAGCGCACGATAGCTGAATGAACGGCTCAGGTTCGATATAAGATAGCTTACGCGCACCTTAACGGCGCACGCGCGTGCCGCGAAAACCTCCCACACAAGGGCGTTTTCGTTAGGGGGGAAGGCGACATTGATAACCGATACTTCCTCAACCTCACCAAATGGGTCGAGCTTGACCTTCTTGATCGCGTCAAACTGCTCGCCATTGCGTATCGCGATGGGACGAAACAGAATGGACGACTTGTCAATGCTTGTGTTCGACCAACTGAAGTCAATGAAGTTGTTGCCTGTCTGGGCAGACCACTTTAACAGCGGGACAATACGCTCCTCTTCAACAAGGGTTGTATTGTCGTTGTCGAGTTGGATCTCGACCCGTTCACGAACAGGCAATGTGGCCAACTTAATTCGTGCCGACACAGTAGATGATGCCGATGCAATCAGCAGCAGCACTATTGTCAGCAGCAATAACACAGAAACAGGATACCGTCTCATAATGCCTCCTATGGAGTTCGTTACTTATTAGTAATGACGGAAAGGCACCGGAAAAGTTACAGCAATTATCTCGATGATGCAGCAGACCACAATCAGTCTGCATTCTTGCCTCGCTGGTATGCCATTCTTTTCTAAAGGATGTATAATACTGTGGCACACAAACAGGTGGGAAAAGCTGATGGGAGAGTCGCATCCAAGACGCAGGCTTGTTGTTCATCTAACATTGATGTCAATCGCCTTAGCCGTCACAGTACTGCTCGGAGTTCTCGCATCGCGCTGGTCGTGCAATCGAATTGAGCAACAGATTAAAAACGACCTTCTTTCGCACGCATCCGCTCTCGCTAAATCAGTGAATATACAAAGGGTCAAGTCGCTCTCTTTCACATTGGATGACATTGACAATCCTGCCTTTAATAGACTATCTTCGCAGTTAATTTCGTATGCAGAATCCACTCCGATATACGGGATATTCACCATGAGGATGCGGCAGGGTAAGATTCTGTTCGGCCCAGAAAGCTATGTTGAGGGGCACCCCTTTGCATCACCACCTGGAACGGAATATGAAGAGCCTCCGCAAGAGGCAATCACTGCCTTGGAAAAAGGTGAACTGATAGTTTCTAAGAAGCCATATACCGACGAATTCGGTTCATTTATTACAGCCTACGCTCCAGTTCGAGATTACAAGACAGGCGAGATACTGATGGTGATTGGCGTTGACAAGCTTGCCGATGAGCTGATTCAGAAGCTCGCGGCTGCAAAAATCGCCCCTGTCCCCTACACACTAACGATGATACTTCTTGTGCTGATCGGCGGAGCTGTGTTCTTTTTCCGCGGTTTTATGAAAGAATCGAGCCGATGGCATCTTCGCCACTTCGATGCAGTTTTCTGTTTGGCTGTCGGACTTGTAATAACCTTCTCTGGTTCGTCATTGATATTCGAAATCGAAGGGGATTCTCGCAGAGACTCATTTCACGCACTTTCTCGCGCACAAGCTGAAGGATTTAGCAAATCTTTGTTCGAGCTTCGCGCAAGGCTCGAGAGCATCGGCAGGTTCTTTGAAAGCAGCGAAGAGGTGAACAGGAGCGAGTTTCAAGCATTTGCAGAGCCTTTCACCACAGACGGTGTCGCGCGAACATGGGGTTGGGCACCAGCAGTCAAGCCAGAGATGCTTCCGGATGTTATTGAACAAGCGCGCAAAGATGGTTTGCAGAACTTCGATGTTTGGCAGCGAGACAAGGAAGGAAATAGAGAGCCAGTTTCCGGAAGGGATACTTACTACCCTCTTGTATATGCGGAACCAGCCGAGTTGAATGACTCGATATTCGGGATAGACCTTGGATTCGATGTTCTTCGTCGGAATGCAATAAATGAAGCGCTTAGAACAGGCATGGCTACCGCAACAGAACCATTGATTCTAAGTCGCGGAGATGGATCGCAAAGAGGTATCGTCGTCTTCCGTCCGGTTTTCGACAAGGGGAAGAATGAAAACGGGCTTCGCGGATTTGTTGTGACATCTCTTCCACTTGACACAGCCCTTCAGCTTTCAATGCGTTTGATGGGAGACGAACGCGATGATGTTAAACTGGAGCTTTTTCAACTATCCCCAGAATCACCCCCAAGGCACATTGCTTCATTTCCATTCGATCGCAGCGATAAAGTGAAAGCAATTGGCATTTCGCACTCGAGCTACAATGAGTTTTCGACCATTATACCGATACTTGTTTTTGGAAAGACATACGCCCTAACCGCAATGCCGACTAAAGAATGGCTAAGAGCACATCCATCACGGACCGCGATGCTTGCAGGAGGAGCTGGCATTATATTGACACTATTGCTTACTGCGTTTGTTTTAAGCATAGCTCACCGACGCGCAGTATTAGAACGACTTGTCGCAGAACGAACCGCAAGCCTAAGAGAAAATGAGGAACTGCTGTCGGCAACATTACGGTCAATTGGCGACGGAGTTATTACAACAAACGAACAAGGCAATGTTACAAGTCTTAACAATGTCGCAGAGGAACTGACAGGTTGGCGAACGACTGAAGCAAGAGGCAAGCCAATCGAACAGATATTCAACATAATCCATTCGACCGACCGCACTCCCGCGGATATACCTGTCCGAAAGGCGATCGAAAGTGGCGAGATTATTGGCCTTGCAAACTCCACAGCCCTTATATCAAAAAACGGAACAGAGAAGCTGATTGCAGACAGCTGTGCTCCTATCAGAAACATATTCGGCAAAGTCGTTGGTGCGGTTCTTGTGTTCCGAGATGTAACAGAGGAACACCGGGCAAAGCGCGAGCTTTTTGAAAGCAACGAGCGATTCAAGCAGATATCTGAACAGAGCCGCGAGATTATTTGGGAAGTTGATATGAACGGACTTTTCACATATATCAGTGCAGCGTGCGAACAGATATTGGGGTACAGCACAGATGAAATTGTCGGGCACAAGCACTTTTTTGATCTTGCTTCCGAGGAAGAGCAAGTGTACTTAAAGAAGGCTGGGCTTGAATTTTTCGCCAAATGCGAAGTGCTTCGTAACTTCGAAAACCGAATTGTTTCCAAAGATGGCAGGATTGTCACGATGCTGACAAACGGTGTTCCGAAATACGATAGTAAGGGTAAGGCAATTGGGTACATCGGCTCAGATCTTGATATCTCAAGTATCATCAACGCTCAAGCAGAGCTTCGCGACAGCGAAGCGCGACTGAACAAGATCGTGGAAGCCGCTCAGGATGCAATCATTATGATTGACAACAAGGGTCGAATCACGATGTGGAATGAAGCGGCAACTCGCATATTTGGCTATACCCCATCTGAAGTAATGGGCAGAGTGCTTCATGATTTTCTTGCGCCAGAACAATATCGCAAGGATTATTCTGTTGCCTTTAAGGATTTTCAGATCACCGGTAAAGGTAGTGCTATCGGCAAACTAACAGAGCTGACCGCGCTTAATAAGAATGGAGATGAATTCGCGGTCGAAATCGCGCTTTCCTCTGTGCTGATTAAAGGAAAATGGCATGCAGTCGGCATATTGCGAGATATATCCGAGCGAAAGAAGGCTGAGAAAGAGTTGAGTGAAAGCCGCATGCAATACATGTTGGCAGTCAATGGCAGCAACGACGGAATATGGGATTGGAATCTGCTTAACAATGACATCTTCTTCTCAACAAAATGGAAGCAGATGATCGGCTATGCAGATGATGAATTGCAGAATGAGTATTCTGAATTCGAGAGCAGGATTCATCCTGACGACATCGAATCAGTTATGAATAATGTTCGCGATTACTTCGAAAAAAAGACCCAGTATTATAGTGCCGAATTCCGCTTCCGTCACAAATCAGGCAAGTATATATGGGTACTGGCAAGGGGAGAAGCTCTTCGTGATGAATACGAAAGACCATACAGAATGGCGGGTTCACACACCGATATAACAGAGCGTAAGCTCGCTGAGCAGGCGCTTCAGAAGAGCGAAAGGGAGCTTAAGCAACTCCTTATGCAGATGACAAATGCCTTCGTTCTGTTCGAATCGGTGTATGATGAAAATCGTAATTTTGTCAGCTACAGATTCGAAATGGTCAACGAAGCCTATGAACGAACCACTGGAGTTACCTTCGAACAGGTGAAAGGTAAAACAGTGCATGAAGTCTGGCCTGATACTGAGCAAGAGTGGGTGCAGGAATACAGCCATACCGTCAAAACAGGCGAACCAAGAAGCTTTGAGCGTTTTCATAAACCAACAAACAAGTTCTACTACTGCAATGTGTATCGCCCAATTGAAGCTATGGATAAGTTCTGTGTTGTGTTCGAAGATATCACCGAGCGGAAACGGGCTGAGGAAAAATTGAGGCAGACATTGAAGGATCTTGAGGCTGCCACAAGAAGAGCCGAAGCATTAAAAGCCGAGGCAGAGGCAGCAAACAAGGCAAAGAGCGAGTTCCTGGCCAATATGAGCCACGAAATACGCACGCCTATGAACGGTGTAATAGGAATGACCGGATTGCTGTTGGATACGGCCCTATCTTCAGAGCAAAGAAGATATGCCGAGATCGTCCGATCAAGTGGAGAATCGCTTCTTTCGATTATAAATGACATACTCGACTTCTCTAAAATCGAGGCTGGCAAGCTTGAGCTTGAAGAAGTGGACTTCGACATTCATAACATGCTTGAGGAACTGTCTGTAGTTCATGCGGTAAAGGCGCATGAAAAAGGTCTTGAGCTTATTTTTGCCCCAGACCCCGATTTGCCCGTCTTTGTAAACGGAGACCCGGGCAGATTGCGTCAAGTCATTACAAACCTTGTTGGTAACGCAATCAAGTTCACACATGAGGGCGAGGTTGTTGTTCGAGCTTCGATAGAATCAAAGCACAACAGCTCTGCTATGATACGATTCTCTGTGCGCGATACGGGTATCGGAATACCAGACGACAAACAACACTTGCTGTTTGACAGCTTCATGCAGGTTGATGCTTCAACAACAAGAAAATACGGCGGTACGGGCTTAGGATTGGCAATTTCAAAGCAGCTTGCCGAGATGATGGGTGGGCGAATTGGGGTTAATAGTCTGCTTGGAAAAGGATCGGAGTTCTGGTTCACTGCAAAGGTATCACTTAAACTATCGGGCGTAAAGGTCGCTGAAGAGCGTCCAGTAGCAGACATTCGCGGCGCGAAAGTACTGGTCGTTGACGACAATGCAACGAACAGGGAAATTCTTATGGTTAGACTTAAGTCATGGGGAATGAAGACGACTGATGCATCCGACGCACCTGAGGCTCTGCATTTGCTTTATAACGCTTTGGATTCGGACGAACCTTTCGACATCGCAGTGCTTGACATGCTTATGCCGGGAATGGATGGTGAGGCTTTAGGTAAGGCAATACGAAGCGACAGCAAATTGAAGAATCTGAGATTGGTCATGATGACCTCAATGGTTTTAAGCGGCGACGCAAAGCGGTTTGCTGATATTGGTTTTAATGCCTATCTCACAAAGCCGGTAAGGCAATCTGACCTGTTCGATGCGCTGGCTTCTTGCCTGTCAGTCAGCGAAAAGGAATTTGTGAAGCAAAGCACCGAACGAAGATTAAAGGGTTATCGTGCGAGATTTTCTGGGAGGGTTCTGCTTGCCGAGGATAACATTGCCAACCAGCAAGTTGCAATCGGAATATTGTCTAAATTTGGCTTGCATGTTGACGCGGTCGCAAATGGAAATGAGGTTCTAAAAGCGCTTGAAAACATCCCGTATGACCTTGTGCTTATGGATGTTTCCATGCCAGAGATGGATGGATTCGAGACGACTCGGGCAATACGCTGTCCAATGTCAGTCGTGCTTAACAGCCATATACCGATTATTGCGATGACAGCACATGCGTTATCAGGCGATCGCGAAAGGTGTATCGCCTCGGGAATGAACGACTATGTCGCGAAACCGATCGTTCCTGAAGCTCTTGGCAAAGCCCTTGAGAAATGGATGCCCGAAGCCAGTAAGATTGATTTAGGTTCACTTCCACAACCGCGCGAGGACGCGTTTTCGAAGGCAAGCAGCAGAATTGTATTCGACAGAGCAGGATTCCTGCGCCGTATGATGAACGACGAAAAGCTTGCGCGTGAGATAGTGACTATATACCTCGATGATTTTCCTAACCAGCTTGACTCTTTGAAGAACGCAGTTAACCTTAGAGACAAAGATAAAATCGGACGGGCCGCCCACCTGATAAAGGGATCGAGCGCGAATATGGGCGGTGATTCCGTGCAAAGCACTGCACATAAGATTGAGGAAGCGAACAATAATAACGATATTGATGCCATTCAAAGGTTGATGCCCCAACTCGAAAAGCAGTTCGAGATGCTGAAAGACGCCTTACTTCTCCTTTTACAAGGACTTTAGACACAGGAGGCAGCTTAAGAAACCTGTCATCGTTCTGCTTCCCACCTAAGTTTCGATGATGACATGATGCGTGTATACTACAGGTGGTGGTTGTTTGTGATGCACGATTCTGTCGTGTTCATCGCGTTGCGTCTGCAGTTTTCTTAACTCAACTTTTTGGAGATAAGCATGTCACACGAACCAGCATTTAACAAGCTGCTCGCTTTGCTTCAGCAAAGTGAAGAATGGCTCGTTGACAGAATATTAGAGTACTCAAAACGCTATGAGTACACGAAATACACATCCACGCTTCGCGAGGCATGGCGAATCTCTATCACGATGCTTTCTGAGATGCTTGAAATGGGCATCAAATCTGGCAAGCTTCACGATATTGGGCCGGATGAGAAGTACGAGGAGGATCCAATTGCATCATTCGGCGTACTTGAAGCACAGCGCCACCGTTCCCGCGGAATCACAATTAGCATGTTTCTCGGTTTATTTAAATACTACCGCCAAGCCTACATTGATCTCGTCGAAGAGAGTCTCGACGAACCAGTCGGCAAGAAAGTAGCTCTGCACTTCGTCAACAAGTTCTTTGATCGAGTCGAGTTGGGCTTCATTTCAGAATGGACAAAGCATACACAGGAGCAACTCCTCGAAGAGATACAATCATCCACGCGTGCGGTTGTCAACGAGAAGAACAAGTACCTGACAATATTCGAAAGCCTCGCATCGCCCGCCCTATTTGTTGCGCCCGACGGCAAGATAGTCAACATGAACTTTCAGGCAGCGCGGCTGATAGGTTATGCATTAGAGAATGAATCAGCGTACTATAGCACGGATGAGCTTGATGTTCAGATTGATTGGCTTAAAGTTGACATACGAGCGTTTCAAGAATCCGAGAAAAGAGAGCTGACATTTGACAAAGAAGCTGTATTAGACAGCAAGCCCCGAATCTTCGAAGTTCACCTTAGCCGAATGCATGATGTCAGCGGAAAATTCACAGGCACAACAGTAACTTTGACTGAGATCACAGAGCGCAAGGTAGTTCAAGATGCGCTCAGTGCGTCCGAGAGCAAATGGAAGCACATTCTTATCAACACCCCTCAGATTGGCATATCTTTGTCACCAGATGGCAGATTATCCTTTGCAAACAAGCATTTCCTCATGCTGACAGGATGGAGCGAGGAGGAGGCGCTTGGTCAAGACTGGTTCGAGACATTTCTGCCGGAGCGACTTCGGGCAGAGACAAAGAAGTTGTTCCAAGATATTGTCTCGACACAAGACATTATTGCCTTCTCAACGCATGAAAATGAGATAGTGACTAAATCTGGTGAAGAAAGGTTAATTGCTTGGTCGAATGTGATGACCCGTGATGCTGATGGCAGAATCTCAGATGTAACATGTCTGGGTATAGACTTGACTGAACGAAAGAAGGCGGAAGAAGAAGTCCGCGAAAGCGAAGAAAAGTTCCGGCTGATCACAGAAAATTCGAGCGACATCATCTGGCACATAGATAGTGACTTTGTGTTCACCTATGTCAGTCGTGCCTCGCAGCAGATGCTCGGCATAAAGAATACGGAACTCATTGGGAAAAGGCTCTGGACCATTCTTAGGAAAGAGGACATTAAGAAGATCCAGACTTCGAATCAGAAGCGAATACTCGACGAGCATAAGGGAATTGAGACAGGACCAATCAGGTACGACATGCAGATACAGCACCGGAATGGCGAATGGAGATGGGTTGAAGTTACTGTCTCACCATTTCGAGACAAGTACGGTGAAGTGGTCGGTTATCATGGTGTTACGCGAGACATTACTGAACGCAAGCAAGCTGAAGAAGCGCTGCAAAGCAGCGAAAGGAGATTTCGAAGCCTTTTTGATAAATCACCAGTGGGCATCGTGATCGCCAGACCAAGTGATCAGAAAATAATCAGCGCAAACAAGTACTTCTGCGACATGCTCGGTTACACAAATGAAGAGATAGCGCAACTTCGCGTCAAAGACATAACCCACCCAGATGACTATGCAAATGAAATTGTGGACATGAACGAGATTATTGAAGGTCGGAAGACAGGCTACCTGATTGAAAAGCGCTATGTAAGAAAAGACGGCTCATTGATTTGGGTGCGGCTTTCTGGTGCAATGATTGAAGGTAGTACTCAAGATGAAGCTTTTGGAATAGGAATTGCTGAAGATATAACCGAGCAGAAGCGCATCAAAGACGCACTTGAAATTGAAAGAAGGCAGTTGCTCTCGGTATTCGATAGCATACCAGAATGTATATACGTCTCTGACCCTTACACTTACGAAGTGCTTTTTGTGAACTCAGCATTGAGAAAGCTATACAAACAGGATCCAGTTGGTAAGCTTTGCTACAAGGAGTTTCAAGGGCTTGACAAGCCATGCGAGTTCTGCACAAACGATATAATCCTCAGTAACAATGGTGAACCTTACAGGTGGTATTACTTCAATCCAAAGCTTAAGGGTCACTATGAGTTGGTTGACAGGATAATCAAGTGGCCGGATGGAAGGGATGTGCGATTTGAACTTGCAACGGATGTAACAGAACGAGTCAAGGCACAAGAAGAACTGCGTCAAAAAGCTGAGGAGTTGAACCAATTCTTCTCAAGCGCACTTGATCTGCTTTGTATTGCGGATACAGATGGCTTTTTCAAGCGGTTGAATCCTGAATGGGAAACTGCTTTAGGCTACAAATTACATGAGCTTGAGGGTAGAAGATTCCTTGACTTAGTGCATCCTGACGATCTCAACGCAACGATGAAGGCTGTGTCAACTCTCGCAGAAGGGTCAGAAATCACGAACTTTGTTAATCGCTACAGACACAAAGACGGTAGCTATCGCTGGATCGAATGGCGTTCTTTTCCTGCAGGCAAACTAATCTACGCTTCTGCTCGCGATATCACAGAACGAATATCCATTGAAGCTGCGCTAAAGAATGCTCTTGCTGCATCCACCGCGCGCGAACGCCAGATTTCAGCGTTGCTGAACGCATCAAACTCTGTGTTAACAACAAGCAGTTTTGAGGAAGCTGCGAGGCAGATATTCGATATATGCCGTCAAGTGACAGGGGCAGTATCAGGATATGTCGCGCTACTCTCTGATGACGGTTCCGAGAACAAAGTGCTGTTTTTAGAGTCAGGCGGCCTGCCCTGCGATGTTGATTCGAGTCTTCCCATGCCGATTCGCGGTCTTCGAGCAGAGGCATACAAGTCCGGTCGCGCAGTTTTTGAAAACGATTTTTCACGAAGCGAATGGATGCAGTTCATGCCATCTGGACATGTGCATCTCAGCAATGTGATGTTCGCACCGATCAATCACAAGGGAAAGACCATCGGGCTGATTGGGCTTGCAAACAAACCAGCAGGTTTTACTGATGAGGATGCGAGCATTGTGGGTGCGCTTGCTGATGTCGCCTCAATTGCACTGCAGAGAGCATACGATCAGCAAGCTGTCTCTGAAAGCAGGGAATTGCTGAAGGCCACACAGCACATTGCCAAGATTGGCGGATGGGAATGGGATGTTGTTAAGAAGAAGATGCTCTGGACGGACGAAACATATTACATACACGACCTATATCCTGGTAACATACCCACCGGCTCCGAAGAGCATGTTCATCGCAGTCTGTTGTGCTATGAACCCGACGATAGGCAGTTGGTGTACGATGCTTTTAAAAAGTGCGTTGAGTTCGGCGAGCCTTATGACATCGAGTGTCCTTTCACAACGGCAAAGGGAAGAAAGCTGTGGATAAGAACAACCGGAAGCGCTGTTTTCGCAAATGAGCGAGTGGTTAAGGTCGTAGGAAACATAATTGATGTCACTGAACAAAGGGAAATCGAGCAGCAGTATCAGACACTGTTCAACGAGATGCTAAATGGTTTTGCACTGCACGAGCTTATCTGTGACAAGGTAGGTAATCCTGTGGATTACCGCTTTCTCGCTGTGAATCCCGCATTTGAAAAGATGACCGGGTTGAGGGCACATGACCTGATAGGCAGGACAGTATTAGAGGCTCTCCCAGAAACAGAACGAAAATGGATAGACATTTATGGGCGAGTTACACTTACAGGGGAACCAGCGTTTTTCGAAAGCTATGCACGCGAATTCGACAAGTATTTTCAAGTTTCTGCATTTCGAGTTTCCACTAACCAGTTTGCTTGCGTGTTCGCTGATACTACAGAAAGTAGGCGTGCCACTGAAGCGCTTGTTGAAAGCGAAGCTCGCTATAGAGCATTTGTAAACGCGACTTCCGATCTGATTTATATCAAAGACGAAAACTTCAAGCATATATTGTGCAACGAGCATCTGGCTGAGTATTTCGGCAAGTCTATTCAAGATGTCATCGGCAAGAGCGACTTCGAATTAATGCCGCCTGAGGCTGCTGAAGAATGCCACAAGTCTGACCTGATTGCATTAAAATCCCGCAAAGTAATCATTGATGACCAGAGGGTCGGAGACAGAGTATTTGAGACTGTGAAATTCCCCGTTCCATTGGCGAATGGACGAGTAGGTATTGGTGGAATCGTGCGCGACATCACAGAAAGAGTGATCGCTGCTGAAGCTTTAGCAGAGAGCGAAGAAAGACTCGATCTTGCGATAGAAGGTGGCGATCTTGGTCTATGGGATTGGAACTTAACGACTGGCAAGATATACCACGACGAGCGATGGGCGGCAATGTTAGGTTACGAACTCAATGAGATCGAACCAAGCTCAGATGCGCATAAGCAACTTGTTCATCCCGAAGATTTTACACTTCGCCGTGATGTGATGCTTGCTTATTTGAACGGAACAACTCAAAAGTACGACAGCATTTACCGCATGAAGCATAAGAACGGTGATTGGAGATGGATTCTTGACAGAGGGAAAATCGTGGCGCGAAATGAAGAGGGAAAACCATTGCGCATGGTTGGCACCCACTTTGACATCACCGAACAGAAGAACGCGCAGGAGTCTTTACGGTCAGCACTCGCAACACTTAATGCGGTTCTTGACGCTGTGCCTCTGCCAGTTTACGCGCTCGACAAGAATGGTTGCGTGCAGATTATCTGGAATAAGGCTGCTGAACAGATACTTGGCTGGAGCCGTGACGAGGTAATAGGCAGAATGCTACCATCCGTTTCAGATGAAAGCAAGGCCGAATACCTAATGTATCTTGAATGGATCCGTGAAGGCAGATTCTTCAATGGTACTGAGATACAGAGAATAAATAAGAGTGGAGAAAACATCCCCTTTTCAATCTATGCCGCGCCTATCAGAGACGAAAAAGGTGAGATACTTGGCAACACCACAGTGCTGATTGACTTGCGCGAACGAAAGCGCAGTGAGGCCGCCTTGCGTGAGACGGAAGAGAGGTTTAGAAGTGCTTTTGAGCATGCTCCAGTTGGTATGATTATTCTCGCGCCCGACACAAGCATTCTTCGGGTTAACGACGAAATGTCTGGAATGCTTGGTTACGACAAGGTCGAAATGCTCGCGCGCAGTATTTACGAATATACACATCCCGATGACTTTTTACTATCAAGGCAGATGTTTGACAAGTTAATCAACTTCCAGTCAGACTCCGTTGAATTCGAAAGACGCTTTATCGCGAAGAACGGCGACATAGTGTGGGTCTCTGTGCGTGCGGCAGTTAGTTGTGGTGATGACGGCAAGCCAAAGTACATAATCTCGCACAACAAGAACATTACCGAGACGAAGAAGATCGAAGCAGAAAAAGCTCTGTTAGAAAACCAGCTTCAGCAAGCAAGGAAATTAGAGGCCATCGGTCAACTTGCGGGAGGTATTGCTCACGACTTCAACAATGTGCTTTCGCCGATTCTTGGCTATTCAGAGACACTGAAGGACAGGTTGCCTGATAACTCCACAGACCAGCGTCGTGCACAGAGAATCTTCGAGGCTGCTGTTCACGCTAAGGATCTGACTCAGCAGTTATTGGCGTTCAGCCGTAAGCAAATTCTTGAAGTGAAGGTTGTATCGCTCAACGACGAAATACGGGCATTCTGGGGTATGATTCGCCGCCTGGTTAGAGAGGATATCGCAATAAAGAGCATTCTCGGTGATATCCGATCGTACATACGCGCTGATGTCGGCCAGCTTCGACAGATTCTGATGAATCTTGCTGTAAATGCGCAGGATGCGATGCCAAACGGAGGTATGCTGACTGTTGAAACTGAAGAGGTGGAGATTACCGAAGAATATGCCACGCAACATCCAGAACTAAAGCTTGGGCGCTATATTAGGCTCGCGGTAACCGACACCGGTGAGGGAATGCCCGAAGAGGTGAAAGAGAGGATATTCGAGCCGTTCTTCACTACAAAGTCCACAGGAAAAGGCACTGGACTCGGCCTTGCGACAGTGCATGGCATTGTCAAACAACACGGAGGTAGCATCTGGGTGTACAGTGAGATTAGCAGAGGCACATGTTTCAAGCTGCATTTCCCAGCTTGCGATGAGTCTGCGACTGAAGTCGTAAAGCCAAAATCAGAAAGACTTGCGAAGTTAGGTGGCGAGACGCTTCTTATAGTCGAAGATGATAATTCGGTTCGGGCACTGATGTGTGAGGTATTGCGTGACAAGGGATACCAGGTGATATCAGAAGAAAACCCAATAAAGGGAATCGAAATCGCTCGCAATTACGAGTCAAGAATTGATATGCTTGTATCTGATGTCATCATGCCTGATATGAATGGTAGGGTTCTGTACGAGAAGATCGCCGAGCTTCGCCCTGGTATAAAGGTGCTCTTCCTGTCAGGTTATACTCATAATGTCATTGCGCACCAAGGCATTCTTGATGAAGGCGTTAGCTTTCTGCAAAAGCCTTTCACCGTCAAGAGCCTATCTGATAAGGTGCGGGCTGTGCTTGCGCAGGAAACTGAAGAATAGCAAACAGGACATACAGAAGAGAGAACAGGCATGGAGTCACGAATCTACGCACCCGAACTAACCTGCGCGACCGCATGGTTAAACTGCGATAGACCGCTTTCTATGAAAGAGCTTCGCGGTAATGTTGTTGTGCTTGATTTCTGGACATTCTGCTGCATCAACTGCATGCATGTGATGCCGGTGCTGAACGAAATAGAGCGCAGACACGAAGGCGAGCCATTGGTTGTAATTGGGATTCACAGTGGTAAATTCGACGCCGAAAAAAACCACGAACGCATTATGCAGGCTATCGAGCGATACAACATCACCCACCCCGTCGCGGTTGACGATGAGATGGCAATCTGGTCTGAATATTGCATCAGCTCATGGCCCACAATAGTCGTTATAAAGCCGGATGGCACTGTCGCAGCAATCGCACCAGGTGAACCAGATCTTGAGCTTCTCGACTCCTTTATCACAAAGCTCCTTGATGAATCCAGAAAGCAAGGAAAGCTCAATTTCAATCCACCAAACATTCGTGCTGTTTCAAAAGAACACGATAGCCCTCTGCGCTTTCCGGGAAAACTGACGGTGTTGAGCACCGGTGACATTCTGATAAGCGACAGCGGCAACAACAGGTTGATTATCGCAACCCCTGACGGCATTGTAAAGAGAGTAATCGGCTGCGGAATTAAAGGGCTTAGGGATGGGTCTTTTGAACTTTCCAGTTTCGACGACCCGCAAGGGACATGCGAGTTTGCTGGCGCGATTTTTGTCGCAGATACCCGCAACCATGCCATACGCAAAATTGACCTTAATACTGAGACTGTAACCACCGTGGCAGGTACAGGCTCGATGGGGGTAAATGCGTTTTCGGGTCGAAGAACCGCAACCGAAACCCCATTGCGTTCGCCGTGGGATATTGTTTGTCTTGGTGATGAGTTGGTAATCGCGATGGCGGGCAGTCACCAGTTGCATCGCTTCAACCCGACAGAAGGATACATTGAGCCTTATGCAGGCACTGGGGTTGAGTCGTTGATTGACGGGGATTTAATGCGGAGTGCCTGGGCACAACCATCAGGTCTTAGTGTATTTGGCGACTGGCTGTTTGTCGCTGATAGCGAGACGAGCGCGATCCGTGCATTAAACACAAAGTCACGCATCGTGCGCACGCTGATCGGCAAGGGGCTTTTCAACTTCGGCGATGTTGACGGTAAGGCATCTGAATGCCTGCTTCAGCATTGCCTTGGAGTTGAAGCGACAAGCGAGGGGCTCTTTATTGCCGACACATATAACGGCAAGATAAAGTTCATGAGCTTTGCATCTGGTGAAGTCAGCACAATCGTTAGAGATCTTAACGAACCCAACTGCGTGCGTGCCTCGACGAACGGCTCGTTGCTTATCTGCGATACAAACGCGCACCGCATATTGCATTTCAAGAACGGTGAGATGAAGGCGATAGAGTTTCATGACTTGCCATCAGTCAATCCACAGCAAACATTCAACACCCCTTCAGCAAAAACTAAGCCCTGTGCAGATGCGGACGATTGGTTTACACATTTGCTAAAACCCGCTGACAGCGAGGGATTATCCATTGGCACAGCAGAGATTCGACTTTGTATCAAAGCGACCGAGGGCTGCAAGTTCTCGCAAGGCTCAACTATTAACACGAGGTTAGAGGTATCGCGCAGATCAGATCTGCTTCTTATTGACTCTGAGACATTATCAGAAACAGCGGATGGAAAAGCTGAACAGCTTGTCAAATTGCCCGTTCAAGTATCAGATTTTAAGGAAGTTGAGATAGATGCAGAGATCGTGGCAAAGATCTCGTTTGTGCTTTGTGATGACGCGCAGGGGCTTTGCACTCCAAAGACACTTCACCTTCGTATTCCTGTGCGATTGATTAGCAATGGTGGAAAGAACACGATCTCGTACTCGATCTCCTTATGATGCCGCAGACCACTACTGACGGTTTTTCATACAAAATCTGTGGTTGAAACAACCGCCACGACAATAAACAAAAACCCGGGCTTTCGCCCGGGTCCAACTCGAAATCGAGATAATAAGCAGGTGGTACGCCCAAGAGGATTCGAACCCCTAACCTTCTGGTCCGTAGCCAGACGCTCTATCCAGTTGAGCTATGGGCGCATCCGAATTGACACTTATATATTATACACCGTTGCATGCTGCGCAAGTTTTTCAAGCGCAGGATTAAGCATTTACTCCCATTCTATCGTTGCCGGAGGCTTAGATGAGATATCGTAAGCCATGCGGTTTATGCCCTTTACCTCGTTAATAATGCGGTTTGAAATCCGATTAAGAACATTATGTGGCATGCGGAACCAGTCGGCAGTCATGCCGTCCTTCGATTCCACGCAACGCAAAACCGCAGCATTTTCGTAGGTTCTTTCATCACCCATCACACCCACAGAACTGACCGGCAGAAGCACCACGAAAGCCTGCCAGATATCGCGATACAATCCTGCAGCGCGGATTTCCTCTATGGCTATTGCATCAGCTCGTTGAAGAACCTGAATTCGTTCTCGTGTTATTTCACCAAGTATGCGAACCGCAAGACCAGGTCCGGGGAACGGGTGTCGCCAGACAAGACTCTCAGGCAGGCCGAGTCTGATACCCACCTCGCGCACCTCGTCTTTAAATAGCTCGCGGAGAGGTTCGATAAGTTGCAGATTCATCACGCTTGGCAGTCCACCTACATTGTGATGGCTTTTTATCTTTGCTGTCGGCCCGCCGTGCGCGCTTGTTGACTCAATGACATCGGGGTACAGAGTGCCTTGCGCAAGGAACTTGACACCTGTAATTCGCTTCGCCTCTTGCTCAAAAACATCTATGAATGTGCGACCGATTATCTTGCGCTTCTGCTCAGGATCGGTAACACCCTTCAGGCCGTCAAGAAAACGCGCGGATGCGTCAACAAAGTGAAAATCAAGGCCGTATTTTCCGGTAAAGTTCTTCTTGACCTCTTCCGCCTCATTTAGTCTAAGCAGACCGTTATCAACAAAAATGCATGAGAGTTTTGGCCCGATAGCCTTAGCAAGGAGCATGGCTGCAACAGAGCTGTCAACGCCACCAGAAAGACCAAGCACAACGCGTCCATCACCAACACGCTCGCGGATTGAGGTTACAGAATCCTCAATAAAATCGCCCATCTTCCAGTTGCCTGTGCAATGGCAGATGCTGTAAAGGAAATTCTTGAAAATCGTCTCGCCATTGTCGGTGTGAACCACCTCGGGGTGAAATTGCACGCCATAGAACTTCATTTGCGGATCAAAGATAATCGCGTTAGGCGCTGTGTCAGTATCGGCTGATTGGCTCATCCCTTCGGGCAGCTTCAGAATTGTGTCGCCGTGAGACATCCATACGCGAAAAGAATCGGGCAAGCCAATAGTAAGAGGGTTATCACGATCGGTGATGCGCATTATAGTGTGGCCGTATTGACGGGTTTCTGAGGCAGCGACACGACCTCCGCGCTCATGGCAAACTACTTGACTGCCATAGCAGATGCCAAGAATCGGCACGCCGAGTTCGAAGATTGCTGGGTCAGGTCGAGGCGATCCCTTAACATGACATGATGCGGGGCCGCCCGAAAACACAATGCCTATTGGATTGTATTCTGCAATCTTTGCCGCTGAAGCGCTCGATGGTAGAATGCGACAGAAGACATTAAGCGCACGGATTCGACGCGCGATGAGCTGTACGAGCTGCGAACCGAAATCAAGAACGATCACCGTTTCGAAAGGCAAAACCATTTTTCCTCCGACTGGTATTGAATTGTCTTCGAGGTATCAGTTTATATGAATCCTTGCCAAGTTTATCTGTCAGTTCAGCCATTGCCTGTGGCGTAAGCTTAACCTTGTATTCCTTGGGAAGGGTCAGATTTGCTGCATATTTATCAAAGGGAATACGCAACGATACGCGAACTGGGCCGGTATTGCGGTCAACAAAAGAGCTTATCCATCTTATTGACTCGCGAGTTTTATCATCGTCCGGCAGTGCGATCGAAATAGTGTCGGTGAGTCTTTCAACTACAGAGCTTGGACGCACACATTCTTCCATTACTATCTGAGGCATCTCGCGAGTTAAATCGAGGTAGCCGCCGACGAAGAAGACCCCGTCCGCGGGCATATCCTTCATCTCGTTGCTCAAACGGGTCCATACTTCTGGAAATGCGACAGCGTCCATCGAACCAGTTGCGTCTTCGATAGTCATGACCGCCATCTGCTTACCGTCGCGAGTCGAATTCCTGCGCAGCGATGCGATACGCACTATCAGAAGCACCGATTCGCCATCCGAAGGCAGCTTTGCAGTATCCTGTTCAATCTCGTTTTCACCTAATACATCGTCAATCACAAGGTCTTCTATTCCACCTGACGAAAAGCCCTCGCCCGCCGCTGAATGGATGTCTTTTATGCGGCAAGTGATAAAGGTCGAAGCAAGTTCCTCGTACCGACTTACCGGGTGCTTTGTAAGGAAAAAACCAAGTGCTGTTGATTCACGCTGCAGCAACTCCTCTTCAGTAAAATCAGGCATCTTTGGCAGAATATCCTTTGATACAGGAGAGGAGTCCCCCCCGAACAGGTTCATCTGACCAATATCAGCATCGGCTTGCTGGCTTTGTGCTGAGGTAATGGCCTCCTCTAACACGGTTATCTTCTGCCTTCTGTTGCCGGGAAGACAATCCATGGCGCCAGCATTGATTAGGGCTTCAATCGTGCCCTTATTGATTATCTTCAGATCCACCCGTTCGCAGAACTCGAATATGCCCGAAAAAGGCTTTTTCTTTGCCTCTTCGACGATGTTTGTTGCGGCACGATAGCCGACACCCTTGATTGCCGCAAGTCCAAATCTGACTCCACGCTTGCCTTCTTTGCAGAATACTTCCTTCGACCGGTTTATATCGGGCGGCAAGGCTTCGTATCCTGCCTGCCTACACTCCTCAAGGCGATCAAGCAACCTATCGGTATCGTTGAGTACCGAAGAAATAACCGCTGCCATAAACTCAAGTGGATAGTGGGCTTTGAGATACGCAGAGCGATATGTTAGAACGGCATAGGCTGCCGAATGCGACTTATTAAAACCGTAACCGGCAAAGTTCAGAATGTAGTCGAATAGCTTATCGGCTATTTCGGCTGATACACCCTGATTGGGTGCGTTTTCGACGAACTTGCGCTTGTAGTTATCCATAATCTCAGGTATCTTTTTGCCCATCGCCTTTCGAAGTTTGTCGGCTTCAGAAAGAGTAAAACCACCGACAACGCTCGCGATTCGTATCACCTGTTCCTGATAAAGGATCACACCGTAAGTGCTTCTAAGGATAGGTTCGAGGATTGGGTGCATGTACTCGATAGGCTCTTTGCCATGCTTGCGCTTGATGAATGAATCAACCATGCCGCCACCAAGTGGTCCGGGGCGATATAACGCAAGCACCGCAGAGATGTCTTCGAAACAATCTGGTCTTAGCTTTCGCACAAGCTCGCGCATACCTCGCGATTCGAGCTGAAATATGCCCATCGTGTGACCAGAGCAAAGCAACTCGTATGTCTTTGGGTCAGCAAGAGCTTCGTCGTAAACCACCTTCTTGCCAGCGGACTCTTCGATGCTTCGCTGCGCATATTCAAGAGTTGTGAGCATAGCAAGGCCGAGAAAGTCCATCTTGAGAAGGCCGATCTCCTCGACCCAATCCTTTGAATATTGTGTTACTATCGCTTGCTCGTCGCCGGTTTCCTTCTTGGCACGGCTGAGCGGCAAGTAGTTGTACAAGGGTTTATCGCAAATCACAACCGCAGCGGCGTGAACAGAAGCGTTACGGGAAAGGCCTTCGAGTCTGCTTGACACATTGAACAGGTTCTCGATCTCCTTATTTCCTGCAATCATCTCCCGAAGCTCTGTGGACGACTGTATCGCCTTTTCAAGTGTCGTACCGGGTGCGCCGGGGATCAGCTTTGCAATGCGGTTTATCAGCGGCTGCGGCATCTCCAAAACCCTACCGACATCACGGACAACTGCTTTTGCACCAAGGGTTCCGAAGGTCACAACTTGCGCAACATTTTCTGCGCCATATTTGTTGACAACATAATCAAGCACCAGATGGCGCTTTTCTTGGCAAAAATCAATGTCAATATCGGGCATCTGAATGCGGCCCGGATTCAAGAAGCGCTCGAAGATTAGATCGAACCTAAGTGGGTCAAGGTCTGTAATTCCCAATGCGTATGCGACGAGGCTCCCTGCAGCTGATCCCCTTCCCGGCCCAACCGGTATGCCGTTGTTCTTTGCGTAGGCGACGAAATCCTGAACGATCAAGAAATAAGTCTCGAAGCCCATATCGGCAATGCACTTCAGTTCGTATTCGAGCCTTTCATCAACATCCTTGCTCCTTTCCTTGCCGTATCTTTTTTCGGTGCCCTCATACGAAAGCTTTCTGAACAGATCATGCGCGGAAAGGCCAGAGCCATCGGAATATCCTGGAATGACAAATCCTGTTTGTGTGAGCGAGAGCCTACACCTCTCAGCAACCACCTGCGTATTTTCCAAGGCCTCGGGGTTGTCGGGAAAAGCGTCGAGCATCTGCTCAGTGCTCTTTATGTAGAATTCAGTTCCATCGAATCTCATACGGTCTCTATCGTTAATCCGTTTCTTTGTACCAACGCACAGTAACACCTCATGCGCATAGCTATCATCGCTGTTTATATAGTGCGCATCGTTGGTAGCTACAACAGGGATATCAAGCTCGCGCGACAATGCAAGAAGCCCCTCATTTACGGTCTTCTGTCTGTCAATACCATGATTCTGCAGCTCGAAATAATACCTATCGCCAAACAGTTCGCGATACTTTTCAGCCAATTGCCGAGCAACGGCAAGCTCGCCGTTGACAAGGTGAAATGGAATCTGCCCGCCAAGACAGCCAGACAGACATATCAAACCGTCGGAGTTCTTTTTAAGCGTTTCGAAATCAATGCGAGGCTTATAGTAGAAACCCTCTATGCTCGCGATGCTCGCCAGTCGGCAAAGATTCTTGTAACCTTCTTCATCTGCGGCAAGAAGCGTCAGGTGATAGGCATAATCTCCGTTTGGAGTCAGTTCTTTGTCGTGAAGTGTGTTTTGCGCCATATAGGCTTCGTATCCAATTATAGGTCTTAACGAAGCCCTTTGTGCGGCTCGATAGAACTCAAGCGCGCCATGCATGTTTCCATGGTCTGTTATGGCGATGTGGGTATGCCCAAGCGATGCGACTTTTCGAACAAGCTTGTTAATCTCACAAGCGCCGTCGAGCAGCGAGTAATCTGTGTGAACATGCAAATGCGCAAATGGAAGCATTATTCTCTATCTCCCAGCGTTTACAGCGGGTAAGACGATTGCAAAGGTCGTGCCTTCATTCAATTTCGATGATACCGAAATCGTCCCGCCCATACGCTCGATGTGTTGCTTTGTTATTGCAAGGCCAAGGCCGGTGCCGGCAGGGGTGAATTTTTTCGCGTTTGCAGCACGGAAGAACTCAGAAAACAACTTCTTCTGATCCTCCTCTGAAATGCCAATGCCCGTGTCGGTGACGACAAGCTTCATTTTCCCGCTTTCCAAAGACAAGCTGACTGTTACCCTTCCCTTCTCAGGCGTGTATCGTACCGCATTGGAAACAAGGTTTGAAAACACCTCGCGAAGTGCGCTTTCATCACCATGCACAACCGGTTGCGCCGATATATCAACCTTTAGCTCAATGCCCTTTTCCTGAGCCTTGAATTCTTCTGTCTCGCAGATCATGCGAAGGATATCAGCAGTGTTCAGGTCTTTCATCTCAACTTCAAATGATGGTGTGGAAAGTCGCGCAATCTCAAGTAGGTCTTTAATGAGATTCAGCAAGCCCTCACCCCGACGCCGTATTCGCGTGAGCATATCGAGCGCCTTCTCGTCAAGGCAATCACCACCAAGAATTGAAACAGCGTCAACAGCCGACATCATCGCGGCGACGGGTGATTTCAGCTCGTGAGTTACGCGGAACAAGAACTCAGAACGCAGTTTTGACAAAGCAACAAGGTCTTGTGACATCTTGTACAGCTTGCGTTCCCGTTCGCGTATTCCCTGAACGAGAGTATAGGTTATGCCGCCCGAAATGGTCAACACGATCGCCAAGGCAGCCAACATGCCGATTACATAGAAAAGCGGAAGCTCGGATATTGCCGGAAGAGAGGGTATAAGCGGATGATACGCAAGAAGACCGTAGTATTCAAGCGCCGTTGTCGAGGCAATTAGAATCATGCCGAATGATGCAAGAATAAAGGTTAAGTTGAACTCGAGCAGACTGACCCCGATAATCATGTGCAGCACGAAGATTATGAGGAACGGATTCATCATGCCACCGGAAAAGTGTAAGAAAGCTGTCAGCAGAAGCCAGTCGCACGCAATCTGGGCGAATAGTATAGCGAGTAGCGGTCGGGGCAATTTGCCGTCATCAACATATTCGTCGCTGTTCTGCTCTTTTCCCGATACACTTTTTAGCGCAACCAAATAGGCAATGTTTAAAGCAAGAAGCGCGGAAGTAAGAAGGAGATGCGTCTTGAATGGAAGATTCAGGCCGAACCAATAGGCAAGACCAAGCGCGCAGACGACACCGACTATCGCCAGCCAACGGAGCTTAATAAGCGTGTGAAGGTTGGCTACAAGCGACATCGTTCTGTTTGGGATCGTTGAAAGTGGATTCGCGAACTCCATGTTTGCCTTTCGGTAGTTTGTCGTCGCGCTATACTTCTGGCGAACAGGCTGTCTGACTCGCGCAAAACGGTCTGTAAGCAATGTCTGCAGCGCAATGAAAAAAGCCGAGAACAGCAAGCTTGTTTGCTCGAAAGCTATTATAATACCTTAGCGCTAAGATTCATTTCTTCAGTTACTTTTTCGGTAGAAACAGCACCGTATCGGCTTCTGTCGAAAACGCGCATCGAAAGAACAGACCTGTCTGTTGATTATACCGTATCAAGAGGTACAAGATTGAAAGAACACTTCCTGACACGATTGAAGGTGATAAGCGGCCCTAACAAGGGCATTCGCGATGTGCATATAAAGAACGGTGTCTTTGAATCCATCACACCCACCGACACAATCTCTCCCCCAGAAGGTGCAGAAATCCTCGATTGCGAGGGCTGCATTGCGCTCCCCGGCCCAATAGACAATCATGTGCATTTTCGCGAACCCGGCCCTGTTGCGTACAAGGAAGGATGGGAAAGCGGTTCACTTTCAGCGTTGCGCGGTGGAATAACAGGTGTGATTGAGGTACAAAACAGCCCGCCATTCTGCACGAATGCATCCGCGCTTATTGCCAAGCGCGATTTTGTCAGCAAAAAGAGCCTTGTTGATTTCGGTTTTTACGCGAATGTGCTGGCTACAAATCTCGATACGCTTTCAGAGTGTGCGCCGCTATGCGCGGGTTTCAAGCTATTTCTCGGTCATTCTACAGGCGACATCGGCGTGTCTGACAAGTCTGTTTGGGAAAAAGCCGCAGAAATCGCGGCAGAGAAAGGTCTTCCCATAGCTGTTCATGCAGAAGATCCTGATTTCTTTCCAAAGGCGAAGACAACCGACCACGATGCAAACCGCCCTTGCGTTTCAGAGGTTGAGTCTGTAAAGGCGGCGATAAGGCTCGCACGCGACACAAAGGCTCATATTCACCTCTTCCACTTAAGTTGCGCCGAAAGCGTTGTTGAGGTTGTAAAGGCCAAGAACAAGGGGCTGCCAGTCAGCGCAGCCGTCTGCCCGCATCACCTTGTTTTGACAAACGAGGACGCGAAACATTCACCGTCATTCCTCAAGGTCAACCCTCCTCTGCGTGCAAATCGCCATGTTGAAGCACTTCGTAAAGCGCTTGCCAACGGCACAATTGATGTGCTGCAATCCGACCACGCACCGCATCTTTTCGATGAAAAGTCAAAGAGCTTTGAACAAGCTCCCGCAGGTCTCCCTGGAGTTGAGCACCTGATACCCTGGGCAATCGAATTCTATCATCGTGGTTTTGTTTCGCTCGAAAGGCTCGAAGAGCTTCTTTGCACAAATCCGCGACGAATAGCAAAACTCGACTTGACAAGCTTAGAAACAGGCAAAATAGCCCATTTCAGCGTAATTTCGTTAGATGGAAAAGTGAGTGTCTCGGCGAAAATTTGCGCGTCAAAAAGTGCTTGGACTCCGTACGAAGGGATGACCTTGCGCGGAGCCGCAAGATATGTGTATTTGCACGGGGTACCCACGATAGGTTGCGGCTTTCAGCACGACTTTTTTGGGCGTTTTTTGGCATCAAAAATGTAGCTTCAAAATGTCTTGGGAATTGTTGATAACTTGTAGGAAAGTTTGCGCGTTCCATCAGATTGTCGCATCAAGCACTGAAAAAGCCCGAAAGGCTTTTGGCACAGACAAGCGTGGAAGCAAGTATCTAAGCCATTTGTGAATCGGTCAAGTCTGAAACGCTTATCTAACTTAAATTTAACCGGCGGTGAATTTTTTCCCGCCGATTTTGATAGATTTGTTGATAACTTGTAGGAAACTCCTTTATGACCCCTTTTGCCCAAGAACTTGGGGAGACAGATGGCTTTTTTAGAAGTTCAAGACCTTAAAAAAAACTTTGACGGCAAAATTGCTGTTGACGGAATTTCGCTTTCCGCATCTGAAGGTGAGATAATCGTCCTGCTTGGGCCGTCGGGATGCGGAAAGACCACCTTTCTTCGCCTTCTTGCTGGTCTTGAGGTTCCTGATTCTGGCTATATTCGTCTTTCAAACCGCGATATTTCAAGTATCCCGCCGCATTCCCGCAATATTGCCATGGTCTTTCAGAACTATGCGCTCTACCCTCACATGACGGCTCGGCAGAACATGGAATTTGCGCTGAATATTGCGAAGATTTTCCCAAATGATGTGAAAAGAGCTGTTGAACAAACCGCCGAAATGCTTGATATCACCAAGCTGCTCGACAAACGGCCTGCCGAATGCTCGGGTGGCGAGAGGCAACGCATCGCGCTTGGGCGAGCAATTGTCCGAAGACCCGCACTGTTTCTTTTTGATGAACCACTTTCAAACCTTGACGCTGGATTGCGTGAGAGCCTTAGAGTAGAGCTTCGTTCATTGTTAAAAAGCCTCAATGCAACCGCGCTTTATGTTACACATGATCAGGCAGAGGCCATGACGCTCGCAGATCGCACCGCGGTGATAGAGAACGGCGCACTAAGGCAGTTCGATACGCCACGCGCGATATATGATTCGCCAAGTTCGGTCTTCGTAGCCACATTTTTAGGCAAACCGAAGGCTAATGAGTTTACGGGAATTTGCGAAAAAGGGGAGTTTCGCTGCGAACTTGGATTCACAATGAAGTGCCCAGCTTTGCTAATCGGAAAAGTGCTGTTGTTGATTCGACCTGAGCGCATGAGACCGTCATCCAGTGGAATTTTAGCGGGAGATGTGATCTCAACCGAGTATCAGGGCAACCGAACAGTACTGCACTTTGACTGCAAAGGCAGGCGGTATGCGGCGGTTACCAGCGAAAGACCAGAAAGCATTTCTCGACTTGTGTTGTATGATATTCCCTTTGAAGACGCAATGTGGTTCGACGCAACAACGGGCGTTCGATTGGCATAGACGAGGTTATTATGAAAAAGATTCTGCTGCTTGTTATCGTGGCTGCTGTGGTTGTCGGTGCAATTATCGCCAGCCGCTATGCTGTTGAGAAAGAGGCCACAAAGCTCACATTCTGGCATATCATGAACTATTCGCCGCCAAAGGATGTTATCGCTGCTGCGGTCAAGCGATTCGAAGCGGATCACCCCAAGGTAATCGTCGAGGTGAATGAGATAAAGAATGATGCGTTCAAAACCAAAATAGAGCTTGCATTCAAGAGCGACAGCGCGCCTGACATTTTCCATACATGGGGTGGCGGTGTGCTGAAACAGAGGCTCGATGAGGGTCTTGTGCTTCCTCTTGATGACCTTTTCGCCGATACCGAATTCAAGAATCGCTTTCCTTCCGCATCACTTTCCTTCGCCAATATTGGAAACCGCGCCGCATGCGTTCCAGTTGACCTTTCGATTGTGCCCGTCTTCTACAACAAAAAGATGTTTGCAGAGAACAACTTGACTGTCCCACAGACCTTCGAAGAGCTTGTTTCAATCTGCGAAAAGCTTCGCGATAAAGGCATAGAGCCTATCGCACTCGGCAATGCTGAACAGTGGCCGGGATGCTTTTTCTATGTTTACGGCGCAGTGAGGGCTGGCGGGCGCACACTCGGTATGTCTGTCGAGGCTAACCTTCCCAATGCGTTTAAAAACGCGGGGTTTGTTAAGGCGGGCGAAATGGTCAAGATGATGCTCGATAAGAATTGCTTTAATATGGGATTTCAGGGTATGAAGGATGACGCGGCCCGCCGTCTGTTGTTTACCGGAAAGGCTGCTATGACCGTTATGGGCACATGGATGATTGCGCGTGCGGTAAGTGAGGCTCCTGAGATGCTTGATGACCTTGGTTGCTTCCCCTTCCCTGCAATGAGCGACGCTACGATGGGCGATAACAAAGCGGTAGTCGGTGGCACTAACTGCGCGTTTGCCGTCAGCGCTAAATGCAAAAATCCAGAAATGGCAAAAGAGCTGTTGAAGTACCTTTCTGACACCAAGTTCGCCATCGAATGGGCTGCGACTGGCAGAATGCCCGCCGTAAAAGGTGCACCAGACACAAGCTTTTCGAAACTTACGAAAGAGGCGATGAAAGTGTTGGAAGAGGCGAGTTTTGTGCAGCTTTATTTCGATCAGCTTCTTCCCCCAGAGCTTGGCGAGAAACACAAGGAGACCGTGCAGAGCCTTCTTTCTGGCAAGATGACTCCACAGCAGGTTTGTGACGAGATGGAAGCCGCAGCGGCGAAGATACGAGCGAGATGAGGCGCGAAAGCAGTAACCTTCAGTCTTACTCTTTTCTAACGCCTGCACTGGCGCTATATGGCGCGTTTGTGCTTCTGCCGGTCGCCATGTCTGTCTCGTTTTCGTTTTTCGACTGGACAGGATCAGGTTCAGGCGCTCGCCCTTGCGGATTTGCCAACTATGCCGAACTGCTTAAAGATCCTGTCTTTTACCGCGCACTTTTCAACAACATAATGCTCGCCATTGCGTCGGTCGCCATTCAGATCCCCATTGCCCTTGGGCTTGCATTGGCGTTTTTGCACAGCACCAGAGTATCTAAGATTATGCGGTCACTTGCCTTCTCTCCGATGGTGCTTCCGAGCGTCGTCATCGCGACGCTGTTCGCGCTTTTATACAATCCATTTGAAGGACCGTTGAACAACATATTGAAGGTCGCTTTCGGCCTATCGCCCGACTGGCTTGGCAGCGAGACGCTTGTGATGCCATCGCTTATTGCCGCGATTTCATGGCGTTACATTGGATTTCACATGATGATACTTCTCGCCGCGCTTTCTGCGGTTGACAAGTCATTGTATGAGGCGGCTTCTCTCGATGGCGCAGGGCCTTGGCGCAGGTTCTGGCACATCACATTGCCTGAGATTTTCCCCTCGCTTAAGCTGGTCGTATTGCTTGCGGTATTGGGTTCGCTGAAGTACTTCGACCTCGTGTACATAATGACGCGCGGCGGGCCGCACCATTCGAGCGAGCTTCTAAGCACATACCTTTTCAAGACCGGTATAAACTCGATGCGGTTCGGTTATTCGAGCGCGATCGCTACTTTGCTCCTTCTTACAGCATTGATCGCTGGTGCATTGGTCTATTCAATTAAGCAAAGGATGGCAAGATGATACGCGGGATGCGCATTTTTGCATTCGTCTTCGTCATAGCCGCATTCGGGCTGCCTTTCCTTTGGATGTTCACAACTTCGTTCAAATCTCAGGCTGATTTCACCACAAACCCGCTAATGCCGTTCTTCACGCCATCGCTCGAAAACTACAGCAGAGTGTTTTCTGAGGTTCCATTTCTGCGCTATCTTATCAACAGCTTTCTTGTAACTGCAGGCAGCGTCATATTAACTATTATGCTCGCTGCTCCAGCGGCATACGCTCTGGCAAGGCGCAGATTTTTTGGCAAATCAATCGTAGGCGTTGCATTGGTGATAGGGCTTACCATACCTATCCACATCACTCTGCTGCCGTTGATGAAGACCACCCAGCTACTTGGGATTTATGATACACTGTTCGCACTCGGCGCGATCTACACCGCATTCGGCCTCGCTTTGACGATACTCATACTGAAGAACTCGTTCGAGGCTCTGCCAAAGGAGCTTTTCGAGGCGGCAAAGTTGGATGGTTGCAGCGAGTGGCAGACATTCTTCTTCATCGCCCTGCCCCTTTCTCGTCCCGCGATTGCTGTTGTAGCGATATACAACTTTGTGATGAACTACAACGAATTTGCGTTCGCTCTGACGATGATAAACACTCGCAGCAAATACACATTGCCGTTGGGCGTGGAGGACCTTGCGCACGACTTCGGCGCTGACATACCCGCAACAGCGGCGGCGATATCAATTGCAGTGATACCCGCGTTGATAGTGTTTTTATTCGCGCAAAAACACCTGATATCGGGCCTTACCGCAGGCGCAGTTAAGGGTTGACGCAAGAACTACATAGAATCACGCATTTGCGACAATGCACTTGGTACAGCCTTATGCCTAATTTGGATTCTTTGCATCTTGGGGAATATACTGAAACAGGCGTTTGAAGGCTTCGATTCTCTTCTTTGCCTCCTCATTTTCCTCCTTCTGTCTGTAATGCAGCTTGGTTGTATAATCCTCTATCCACTTAAGCTGTTCCATGTTCTCGGCATGCGTCTTGAACTCAGCAGCTGTCCATACTATATCGCCGTAGTGTGAAAGCCCCATCTTGCGGATTGTGGTCGCGTATTTCTTCGATGTGGGACAAATCAACACCTTATACGGCTGGGAATCATCCGGCGGTGTAACAACCATCAAACACAGGGCAAACCGCGCCCCGGGCTGGCAAGTCTCGGCATCATAGTGCATAAAACCGTAGATTTTGTACCTTGCGCGGTTGTATTTGTAAACAACGGGGAAGTCGTAACCGTCGGGCATTTGTGGTTCGTCCGTCTTGAATGATGACCCGTTGGTGTACATCTTCCGAAGAGCAGCATCGTTCATCAGCTTGTTTCTGCCTTCGTTGGTAAGGTCATACTCCAAGTCTCTGTTTATCGTAAACAGGTTTCTGTCGGTCTTGTCCGGTTCCTCGTTCAGAAAGTGCATGTTCTGAGACCAATAGAATAGATCTGTGCGATTGATCGAAGGCGCAAAGCCGAAATCTATCCTGTACATGCTGTTCAGCATCTCTGCGCCGTACGGGCAGTTCGTATGCCAGAAAAGAATGGGATAGATCGAATCTGTCTCTATGAACTCTGCGCCCCGTTCATTACAGGGACTGTGCATCCCGATAAAGTATGCAGGCCCAGTTTCTCCCTCCTTGAGTAGCTCGAACTGGTACCGCTTCTCATCTATCCGTGAATTGTTCACAACCGAATAATCATAAGTGACACTTGGTTTTGAAAACTGATTGCGTTGTGTTGACGAAAAGAATGGTATGTGTTCAGGCTTCATGCTGACAAATCGGAGTGAGTTGTGACCCAAAATGCACTTGAACTTGTCATCAAGCAAAGTCCACAGAAACCTTCGTAGGTGCATTCCCTTCAATACCGATGAGTTGAGATTTTCCCTATCGCCTCGCACTTCATTTACATCCTCCATCTTAAAAAAACTGCGTTTCACATAGTCCTCTATTATGGAAGGAGCACCATTTCTAAATGATATTGGTACATTCTTCGGGTCCTTCAGAATGTCATCGGGGGTGCAGTTTATGACAAGCCAATGTTGAAGCGCTGAGGATTTGAAATGATCCAAGTTAGGTTCGTCTGCAATCGCCTCCCACTTCGCGAGTCTCTCTTCAAAGGTGGCACCAACAATCCCAAATCCATCGCATACCGAGGTTATCTTGTTGTCTATCGCCTTCAGAAGACCAAATCTCTCATCGAGTTTCCTGCTTTGTTCCGCGTACCAGTCGTTCACCTCTCGCTTGCATAGGATCGGCCATTCGGTAGAACTCCATGGAATTAACGCAATCGCGTACCTGCAGAGCATCGCCTTTTCAAGCAGCGTCATATCCCTTTCACCCTCGGCCATTTTGCCCTCGCATATCAGCCGGGCGCGAAGCAGTTGCAGCGAAAGGGACTTGTAGGACGACCGGCAAGCCTCCCTCTTCGTCTTTCCCTCAAACCCCGGTGGCGGCATGTTTTCCGACCGCGAGAAACGCTTGAGGGGATATTCTTTTAGATTCACAGGAACCACCCTGTTGATTACGCGACTATGGGACTGGTAATTAGCAACAAAAGACGGATCCGGCGCACGAAGCAGAATCCGCTCGTTTAAGTAGTTAAAGCACCTGTCGAGGTCATCATCGGTCGGAATCTCGGGCAGCATCTGATACACTGCGTACCAATCAGGTGTGTTGTCTACATCCTCCTCACTGTACAGAGGAAGGTTAGTGAGCAAGATCAAGTTCATCAGGATAAGAGTAAGAGCGAGCATGTTTCTCATTCTAAACCCACTTTGATAACCTCGTCCGAAAGCATTGCAAAAGTAATACTACCACATGTTCTTAAGGTGAGGGGGAGGCAATGCGGCCGCACAGTTCGCATGGATACATGCCCCCCGCAAAGTACGCGACGCAATATCGGGCTTCGGCCTTCGCTATGCTCAGTCCTTCGCCCGATGAGGTTGACAAACGATTATCTGTGAAACCTAAAACTCTCATAACGACTGGACCATAAAGTGGGGGCAGCACAATTAACGATCTCTACATGTTTGCTTCCCAAAGTCTATAACCTTCGCATCTGTGCGCCTGTAAGCGGGATGTTATACTGGTTCAGTGTTTTATCATTCCCCCGACCAGATCGGCATATCAAACAACCAGTATATGAAATCGCCGCGTCCTCCCCATTCTTCCCACAGTTCACGCTTCTTCTCACTGATGTTCTCTGTTTCCAATCTTGCGAGTTTCCTGACTTCTTCAAGCAATTCGTCGCCAGTGTCAAGCATGGCCTGGCAAGTAGGATTTTCCCGAATTCTGAGAATATGCGGGTAGATATACTGTCCATTGGATTGTGGAACAGCCCTATCGAATAGACCGTTGCCTGAAGAATTCAGCATCCCAGGGACAAATTGATCTGGCACATCATCTTCACCCGGCAGGATAGAATATGCCACAAAGTTACTGTATCTACCGGGTTTCCTCAATAATGGAGAAAAGTTTTCCTTGCTTGAGAAAGCCTTCCAGGTCACGCTTGGGTAGTGTGCAAACACCACGCGTTCGTAAATATTAGTTTTGACTCCCTTCATGAGACCAGAAAACTGCTCGTCCGACAAACCAGGTATTGGACTCTCCCATGGCTCTGTCGTAACCGTTCTCACTGCCAATGCGTCGGTGGAAAAATCGTACGGCACATTCAGTCTGAGTGGGCACTTGTACCGCCTTACAGAGGTATCATTCGTGTTTTGTGAAAAATCCTGCTTTAGTACATTCGTAGATTTGTAGAAAGAGAACGCTGAACCTTTCTCGTCGAGAAGCGCATTTGTGAATTCGTCCCGTCCATGCGAGAATAGCACAGGAATAGGATATGCGTCGTCGCTTGTGAATGTGCCGATCGGTTCAGTGGTTTTTACGTACAGCGGGAGCCAAATGTCCTTGAGCTTTCCTTCCCTGATTACTGTTGCATTGAACTCAGGCGTCTCACACGCTTCAAAGGCCATCTTCCAAGTCGGCAAAATCGATGTCTTGTAGATTTTGTCGAGCGATTTCTGCGCCTCGCCGGTAGTAAGAATACGCAGTGTATTGAATGCGATTCCGTCTCCCATCGTCATACCGAATGCATTCGCAAAATATGTGCTTCGAAGAAGACTCGCGTCTTCGCCATTGATGATACACGGGAAGAACGTCGATAGCACTCTGATATCTGTGACTATCTGAAGCGGAGATGCGATTGTTCTGCCTCTTCTGTCTGACCAGGAGTTCTTCTTCTGGTTGAGATAATCAGGTTTGACATATCTGCTCAACAGTGTATTGTATTTGACGATATCCTTGACCGGGATAACATCTGGTGGTTCGGCATCCAGAAACAGACTGTTGGGGCAAGTGGAAAACAACCAGTTCAACATTGCCGTTAGCTCTGGCAAATGCTTGTCGCCGGGAAAAAGAAATGATTTCAGCCTTTTTATCACAACTTCGTTTGGAAGCGATGCTAAATCAAGGCGTTTCTCAGTTTCTTTAACTGATTGCATGTACCGTTCTGTGAGTTTGTATTTTGCGTCAAGGTTGTCGAGTTCGGCCATCTGCAGGGTATGCGATTCCCGCAGATCCTCGCGAATGAGGGCGTTTTCACGCAGTCGCAACAATCCCATCAGGATAAATGCTGCCTGATATCGGTATTCCTCAAGGGCTTTTTCATCCTTGAGATAGTACTTCAGACTTTGGTTTCTCAGCATTCTCCGCTCGAATTCCCCCTCAAGAAGCAGTCTTACAAAGCAGGTTTCTATGAAGAAGTCCTTTTTCGTTGTTGTGGAAATAGTGTGTCCGACGGAACTGGCGAAGTGAGTATGTCTCATAAATGGCATACCTAACATCATTTCCGGAATACAGAAGAAAGATAAACAGTACGCGGAGGGGGGAGTTGTCCAGGGTAGTCCTGATCGAACGGCTGACGGTGCGGAAGGCACCAGTTTCAGAATGCTCTTCATTTTGTCGAAGAAAATCCTCTTATCATTCTCATCAGGCTCGTCAGGCAACTGCTCGATAGCCTGGCGATACTCAATATAGACTCTTTCGAAATGAGCCTTCAGTTCTTCGGTAGTTGGAGCATCCGGATCCACAACCGCCTTGGATTCCATCGATTTTCCATTACGTTCACTTGACCATTTCCAGTTTGCTTCGTTTGTTGCTCTGGAGTCCTTTTCAAAATCCGCGTTGGCTTTCACTGCAAGGTCTTCAACCTGCTTGCGCTTTTCCTTGTACCAATCGTACCCCACAAGCTCCAGACACCACCAGTCATAAGCAAGTGAATGAATATTGGTGCGTCTTACCCAATCTTTACCCTTCACAATGTAAGAAGCGAGACACTCATCCGGCCTTACGCTTGCATCCGGGGTAACTTCAACGTAGAAAACAGGATAGAACATATCGCTGACCGGCCCGGGTGATGCCATCTGATATACCCTAAGTCTTGTCTTCGCGTAATGGTAATAGACCGCGCGATCCAGGCGTTGAACGGTCTTCTCGACAGGTTCGCTGTACTTTGCATGTCCGAACATGATTTTCTCGAGCCATCCATCGGCAAGATGCTCTGCAGCCCCAGCAAGGGTGTACTTGTGATGGACCGTTTGTTCGATGGGGTATTCTCGCTCGATATCGTGTTCTTTTATACTGTAGTATTTGTTCCATTCGAACGAATCTGTGCTTCCAAGCAATTCCCGGATCTCCTTTGCATCGCTCTCAATACCGTCCAGAAATCCCTGGTACCTTGGATGACATACAGGCTTGATTATCGGATATACAAAATCGCTTTCCACTCTTCTTGAGCCGATTTCGGTTGCCGGAACATAGTTGCCGATAAACCAACAGGAAGCCCCTTCGCTCTCCTCCACAAGCTTCAAAAAATGTCGCGGCTGAGTGCTGTTACCATATTGACCATAGGTTCTCTCAAGCCGACACTCTTTGATGTAGCGGGAATATCGATTGAGAAATGAACTGGGCCAGCCACAATAATCGAAATGATTGCCGACTCCTATATGAAATCGGAAGAGTATACTGTTTCGCGCAGCAATGCCGTCTTCTCTGTTCATGATCGCATCGACGAGAAACGAGCCAACGAATACAAGAAGCAGGTTTACTCCGGGAGTACGATCGCGGAAGATTCGCTCGCCGTTGTCCGGAATGAACAGCTTGTCGAGATCGCCGAAAACCCAGGACTGCACGTACTCATGCACTATGCTGTAGCAATCGTAATGGTCAACTTCAAGGAGAATCTCATTCGGAATCGGTTTGACGAAAATCGCCTCTGCCGGAATGTTCAACTCCAACCAGTGCAACAGGGTGATTAGATAGAGGTAATCGCCGGACTTTTCGTTTGCCAGTTTCATTACGGATGCTATCTGCTGCTGAAGGTTATCACCTGCGATTTCAAGCTGATTCGCTCGATTTTCGATATAGGATTGATACCGGTTGTCAAGATCGTTCTTTATCGGGAATTTCTCGATCCCCTCAATTGCCGTTTGCGCTATCTGCTTTGTGAATGGGTTTAACAGAGATTCCGCGTACCGCTGACGATAAGCCCGACAGATGAAGAGGGAATATGAGACGCGCAGGTTGATGTCGTCCTTCTTCGGATCGGTACAGTTACTCTCCAGCACGAGGGCTGGCAGGCTGTTCCACAGCAAGTATTGTTTCAGCTTGTCGCGAGTAAGTGATATGTCCTCGCTTTCACGGCTGCGCTCCAATTTTCGTTCGTCGTTCTGCAAGTATGAGTCGTAGAAATCGCCGAGCCCGAGAATTTTGTACAGTGAAGTCTCAAATGTACCATTAAAAGTGAATGGAATGCCAGGATTAAAATGCGCCACCTTCTTCACCTCATTGAGAAATGAAGCAAATTCGACTTCACTGGGAGAGTCGGGCAGCGACTCGAACAAACTGTACAGTGGATCTATGGTTTTATCGTTCTCGCCGAAACCGAGAAGACAAAAGCTCATAAGAAGAATGATCAAAAACGATGCGTATTTCATAGCTCGATTTGTTATGGTAAGGGGGGCAATAAATGCCCCCTTGCCGATCTGAATTACTGAAACACCAGATCCTCTGTATCGGTGACGTATCCTCCTTCATCTTGCATTTTACCCCACGCCTTTGCGCTGGGATTCGCTCCTCCCGTTGCGATCTGATATTGGTCGGAGGTAATCTTGTTAGGTGGATTCGTTGCTTGGTAGATGGTTGATGGGGCCGGACCATTTATTGAGACACGAACCTTATCGATCACATCTGTGTAAATGTTATATGAATTCACCCAATCTCTTGGAGTGAAACCTACGCTAACCGTGAAATTGTCTCCTACCGCAAGATCATTACCAGGATTTGAGACATTATCGAATGAAACAAGGATAACTCGCGTGATGTTCGTATGTCTATAGAACACCAATCTGTCAATTGTAGCGGTTCCTCCGCACTTCGTGCATGTTACCGTAATGATCAGTCTGCCTGATGGTAGAGCATTAAAGAAGACGTCGGGATCGTACCTTATTGGTTCATTGGTTGAATCCGCTACAAGGATGTTACCTCCTGGCTGGTATCCTGTGATATTGGTTGCCTGTTCAACTGCAGTAGTTTGTTCGTCGTAACCAATCTCCGCGTTAATAATCTCTTGCTCCACACCTTCTGAATTGACATACAAGATGCTGACATTATACGTTATCGCTGTTATGAAGGGAGGTATGGGTGGATCTGTCTCTACTGGCTCAGGATGGTTGTTATCAGGATTTACCCATAAATCATAAGCCACTCGTAGATTTGGATTTCCATTTTCGTCAAAGTCACCGATGAAATTATCTCCTTCAACTGTGCCCACGCTGGCGTTGTGTTTTTCATTGCTTGGTCCCAGCTTACTTAATGTCCAGGCGCTTAGATTCACGATGCAATTAGTGCCTGGCACAGTAATAGCTCCTTCTGTGTTGCAAACAATTAATGTGAGGCAGATAAACAGAGACACACAAATCATTGTTCGATGCATAAAAGTCCTCCGTTGTTATTACTATAACCTGCGGTTACCTCTAAAGGCCACCTCTAAAAACTGAAGTAACTCACCCATTATACATTGCGGTTTCCGCGTTGTCAACAAGATTCTGAAAAAAGTCATCCTATCTGCCGAGCGGCCTATTAAGGTCGTCGCAGAAAGAGAGGCTGCAATGATAGAGGTCATTATGACCCGGAAGGATGCTTTCGGGGGTAAAGGGACAAACTCCTACCACACAGAGAGTCATTGAGGAGGGTGTTCTCGCAATCTTTGATGAGCAAAAGTCTTTCGACATCCTACTGGCAGAAACAATCTGGCTTGTAAGATGCACAGGCATGTGTTTGTGCCTATGAAGCTGACTTTGAAATGACAAAACTCGCTTAGGCGTGAATAGATGCGTTCGAGCCGAGAATGAGACTCGAAACGAAGAAGCAAAGAGGCATGTTTCGCATTCTAAGGAGCGGCCTCTGATACGGATTAACTTGTGGCATGGGGCAGATAGTTCGGCGTTTTTGGAGGTTGCCAAGGGGCTTTTATTGCTACTTTTCGCCACTTCGGATATACTGAAGAACGCAAACAGTAACTGGCTTTTCAGCAAATCGTCATTACACATGCGGGGGCGCGTTGACAGACATACAAATCTTCATCTACACGCTTTACGCCGCGTTTCTGGGCGCGTGTATCGGCAGCTTTCTCAATGTGGTGATCTACCGGCTTCCGCTCGAAAAGTCGTTGCTATCGCCCGGGTCCCACTGTCCGAAGTGCAGCACACCCATCCGCTGGTTCGACAACATCCCGCTTGTAAGCTACATTGTGCTGATGGGTAAATGCCGTAAGTGCGGCGTTGACATCCCATTGCGCTATCCGTTCGTCGAGTTTCTGACCGCCGCGATGTTCGTGGGGCTTTTTGCTGTTGACATTATTGGCATATTCGCCCCGCCCGTCGGTTACGCGGTATTCGCAGTTCATTGCGCCTTGGCCGCTGCACTTATTGCGGTTACATTCATTGACTTCGATCACAAGATAATCCCCAACGAGATAAGCATGGGCGGCACCATTGTCGCGCTTATCCTCGCTATTATAATGGGTGATAAGCTCGCACCCCAGGTCGGTTTTGCTTCGGGTTGGGCGAAGCCTCTGAGCGGCCTTGTGACATCGTTGATCGGTGGAGCAACAGGCGCGGGTATAACATGGCTGACCGGCGTGTTCGGAAGCTACGCATTCAAAAAAGAGGCAATGGGTTTTGGCGATGTGAAGCTGATGGCCTTGATAGGCTGCTTATTGGGCTGGCAGGCGGCTTTGCTGGTCTTTTTTACCGCACCGTTTTTCGGGTTGCTTATCGCTGTGCCTCAAATGCTAATAAAGAAAGACCACTACATCGCATATGGGCCGTTTCTATCGCTCGCCGCGATGCTGTACATAGTCTTCAAGCATGTTTATGACGAGTTTCTGGCAACATTATTCCGGTTTTAGCTTGTAATGGAAAACACTCCAGCATCACCCTCAGCAGCGACCCCGCTTCATATTGACATAGGGTGTTTCGAAGGCCCGCTCGAATTGCTGTTGCACCTGATCCGCGCGCAGGAGGTTGACATCTGGGAGGTGTCGCTTTCTGAAATATGCGACCAGTATATCGCAACTCTTGAGCGGTCTAAGGAGCTTGATATCGAGATAGGTGGCGAGTTTCTTATTATCGCGGCGACGCTTCTTGTAATAAAGTCAAAGCGGATTCTGCCGGGAGCCGAACAGGACGATGAGGAATTAGCAACCGACCCTCGCGAAGAACTGATACGGCAGATACTTACATATTCAGAGTGCAAAAAATGGGCGGAATGGCTGTCGGTGCTTCAGCTTGAGTCTTGCAGATACGCGCCGCGCGGCTGGAACGAAAACGCTCGCGTGGTTGAAGAGGATGAGTCAACATACAACGCCTACACCATATTTTCGGCATATCAGCGGATACTTGAATCAACATATTTTAAGGCGTCACGCATAATCACGCTGAACAACAAGACAGCTTCGCAGTATCGTGATGGAGTGCTTGAAAGACTCGGGAGGACGCGTTCACTCGACTTCCTGTCGCTGTTCGACGGCGCAACCGAGCGAATAGAGGTTGTCGCTACATTTCTTGCGGTGCTTGAGCTTGTCAAAGAGGGCTTTGTTGATGTGCATCAGGGTACGACATTCGGCTCAATAAGAATTTCGCTTATCGAAAAGGGGCAATATGAGAGAACGGTATGACGACATGCTTCACAAAGGGCAGTTTGCCGATCTTGCAAACATTCAGGAAAAGTCATTTTCTGGATGTTGGGCGCGAGCCACTGCACTGCTTCGAATGGGGCGATTCGCTGAAGCCAAATCTTGCGCGAACGAAATAGAGACCAACTCATCGGATCTCAAGATCGAGTATATACTTCTGCACGCGGATATCAGTCAGGCAGGAGGAAAGCACTCTGACGCGCTTAACACTTTAATGGGTTTCGAAACGCCCGACGATGTTCCACCGGATCTGAAGACCAAACTGAATTTGAAGCGCGGCGAGTTGCTTCAGATTATGCAACAAGATGAAGCCGCGTTAACATACTTCACGCATGCATATCGCACCCTAAAATCAGAGCCTCCTTCTCATCTTAAGCTTGCCGCGTGCGAGGGTCTTGTAATTGCTGCGCGAAACCTTGGGCTTGTAGTTGAGACAGAGCGTGCAGAGGATCTGCTGCTCACAGTAGCAAATTCATGTGCGAACCAGTGCGACGATCCGTTGACAATCGCGCTTGCCGCCGAACAGCTTTCGCATTTCGGCGACCTTGATGATGCAGAACAGCATTTTGTAAAAGCAGTATCAATCGCGAATCAGAGGGGATGGAAGTGGGATGAGGCGCATGTCAGGCTCGTCTATGGTCGCTGCGTTGAGTACGCAGGTGATGACGATACTGCAATTTCCCAAACAAAGACCGCTGGGCAGCTATTCGCAAACATCGGTGCCCTGCCCTCGCACCTTTCGTCGCTCGATCAGCTTTCCACCCAGCTTGCAAACAGCGGGCAAACCGATAAGGCGATAGAGGTTATTAACACAGTCATCGAACGGGCGCGCGATTTGAACGAGATACCTATGCTAATGAACTCGCTTGCGCAGGCAACGAGCCTCAGCTTCGAGCTTGGCAAAGTAGATGCCGGCCTTGACTACCTTGCCGCGTTAATGGCTGAAAGCGGAAAAATCGGCATAAAACCACCCGCAATGATGGCACTAATTGCGGAAGCATGGCGTATTGCGTCACCTGCGAAGATGCGCAGCAAACTAAACCTCGACGCACCGCCAGACGACGATGACGACTACAATCTGTAACTACAACGCGGCGCTGACTTTGGCAAAAACGGTTTGACAAATCGTTATAGACGGGTAGAATTTTAGGAGTTAAGGGCGATTAGCTCAGTCGGCTAGAGCACTTGCCTTACAAGCAAGGGGTCACTGGTTCGAGTCCGGTATCGCCCACCATTTACAAATTGCGGGGATGTAGCTCAATTGGATAGAGCATCGGACTGTCGATCCGAAGGTCGCGGGTTCGAATCCCGTCATCCTCGCCAGATAAATACAGGGCTGCAGCAATGCAGCCCTTTTCGTTTTTACGGGGCAAAAGCGATATTGCCACGGTTTCAAAACGCGACAGAGCGAACATCAATCAAGTTGCATTTTTCGGTATACTGAGTAGTATAGCATTGGTGTACATGAAGCTCGGAGATTCAACCCTCGTTTGCGTATCAACAGCAAGTAATTGTGCATCTGTTTGCATGTTCCAGATTTGCTGAGTGGTACCTGATTCACAAGGGAGCACAATACGCTCAACAACTGCGTTTATTGACATAGGTGACGAATCGCTGATACAGTACGCCCATATAATCGCAGTTCAGACCTATAAGCAAGGGGATAAGATGAGCAAGATAAACTGGGTTGGTGCTCGTTGGTGGAAGTTCGACTTCCATGCTCATACACCAAGTTCTTGTGATTACGGAAAAGGAACGCACCAAACTTCGAGTAAGCAAATTACTGCAAAAGACTGGCTCCTTGGCTTCATGAAGGCTGAAATTGACTGCGTCGCAGTAACAGATCATAACTCGGGCGATCACATAGACATACTGAAACAAGCCCTCAGCAAGCTAAAAGCAGAGCAGCCCAAGGACTACCGCGAGCTATACCTATTCCCCGGTATCGAAATAAGTGTATCGGGCGGCATACACCTACTTGCTATATTTGGGCAAAAGACCACTACAAGCGATATTAACAAGCTGATTGGAGCAGTTGGTTATAAAGGGCAGAATGGGTATTGCGAGCATGCAACGACCAAGACAATGATTGAAGTGATTCGGGAGATTGAAAAAGCGGGCGGCATTCCTATTCCCGCGCACTCTGACAAAGACGCTGGCTTGTTCAGCATGAAAGGTCCTGACGCAAGTAACATACAAGATAAGCTGTATGCGATGGAAGTAGTTGACCGCAAAAAGGATATCCCTAAGATTTTCTATGAAGCCAACAAGAAACCTACGATTGTAATTGGCTCAGACTCGCATCATCCCGATTCATCGCAGCACAGCAACTACCCAGGGAGCCACTACACATGGGTCAAGATGGGAACTCCATGCATTGAAGGATTAAGGTTAGCGCTTCTTGATGGAGAAATGTCAGTTAAGCGTTTTGACGAGGTTTCAACTGATTCCGATCTTAACCATCATACTGGAGCATATATCGAGCGAATCGAGATCGAAAGGGCACAATATATAGGCAACAACAAGGCCTTTGTGCTGAGTTTCAATCCGTGTATGAACGCGATTATTGGGGGACGAGGGACAGGCAAGTCAACAATTGTAGAGCTTATTCGCGTTGCCTTGCGCAGAGATAATGAGTTGGACGAGCTTCCAGAGGAAATGAAAAGCGACTTCCTTAAATACAGGCGTTCCAAAGACGACTATGAGTCAGGGCTTTTGCGAAACGATTCTGTAGTGCGTGTCTATTATCGAAAGGGTCAAGTTCTATATCGTGTGCAATGGAATGTGCAAGGCACTCTGGATCCAATAGAGGAAGAGCAAAGCGATGGCACATGGAAGAAGAGTGAGGGAGATGTTGCTTCACGGTTCCCCGCGAGCATATATAGCCAAAAGCAGATATTCCAGATCGCTGGTGTTCCATCGGCGCTGATTAAAAAGATTGACGAAGCAAGTCAACGCTTTCGCGAACTTGAGGAGGAACGCGTTGCTGCAGAGAGAAACTACTTAACGACAAGGGCAAAAATCCGCGAGCTCACCGCTTCTATTGATGAAATCACGCGTTTGAAGGGTGATTTAGATGATATTCAGAAGAAGATTAAAGTGTTCGAGCAACATGGACACTCAGAGCTGCTTAAGGAATACCAAAGATGTCGCAGACAGGTAGGCGCTTTTGAGTCATGGGAAAGCAGACTAACAGACATTGTCAGCAAACTGAGAAAAACAGGCAATGAAGTATTGCCTGATACACTTGACCGTTCATCATTCGACCTTGGCCGAGTAGAAGAAAGTGAGTTGCTTTCTCGTTTAGAGAAAACAGCAGAGGTCTTTGAAGAGATATCCCTCAACATATCCAAACTCGCCTCAAGTGCAGAAGCGGCAGCAGAAAAATGGCTGCAAGACAGATTAGCATCCGAATGGCAACGCAATGTGAAGAACACAGAAACCGCACACTTTAACCTTATAGAACAACTCAAGATAAAAGGCGTATCAGATCCAAGTGAATATGGATTTCTCATACAGAAACATCAGGCCATTGAAAAACAGATAAAAGAGAAAGAAGCTAACAAGATAATCATCGCAGACCTTGAAGCCAAATCAGAGCAGATACTAAGCAATATTTTCTACATGCGCAATAATTTAACAGAAATGAGGCGAAAAACTGTTGAAGATATATGCAAAAACAATAAATTTGTTAGAATCGAAATCAAATTGTTCGGCAACAAACAAGAGAGCGAGAGAAATTTCAGCACACTAATTGGTAGGGAACAGGACAGATTCGCAAAGGATATTGATAGTCTTTTTAATAATTTATATGAAGGCAATCCTGACAGAACCGAGATGGAAATGAAGCTAAAAAGGTTCAAGGACACGATTAGGGAATATGCAAAGAACGGTCAAAACACAACAGCGAAAGACCTTCGTTTTGCGAACTACCTTTCAAAGTTGTCACCTGAAGTGCTCGATAGGCTCGCTTTTTGGTATCCAGAAGACTCGATTGCAGTCAGCTTCCTTTCATCTAATGGTAAGTACAACCCCATTAGTGACGGTTCACCAGGGCAGAAAACTGCCACGCTGCTCGCGTTCTTTCTTTCTTACGATGATTCACCTTTGATTCTCGATCAACCAGAAGATGATCTTGATAACCGATTGATATATGATCTGATTGTGGAGCAGTTACGCCGTATAAAGCCTAATCGCCAAGTTATTGTCGTAACTCACAACGCAAATATCGTTGTTAACGGCGATGCAGAACTGGTCGTCGCCTTAGATGCAAAACAAGGTCAAACTGAGCAGAGTGTTGCTGATTGTCTTCAGGTCGAAAAGGTACGCAAGACAATATGTGACATCATGGAAGGGGGCGAGATAGCCTTCAAACAGCGTTACGATCGCATAGCACTGGAGGGCAGAAATGTTCGATAGCCCTGAACATCTGTTAGATAAAATTCGGCTCGGGGAGGATTCAAGTCTCGAATTGAAATCGTTACGCTTCAAAGGCCACAGCGTGTCAGACCCGACAAGGAGTGACCTTGCTGATGAAATCGCTGCGATCGCAAATACATGCGAAGCTGTCGTCGTGCTTGGTGTCAACGACAAGACACGCGACATTGAGGGCATCCCAACCGATCTCCTTGAAGCAGCAGAAAAGTATGTCTTCGAAGTTTGCAGCGACAGCATAAAGCCACCGGTAGTCTTTCGTACTTTCCGAATGCAATTGCCCGATACAACAGGCACTTTCAGGTCAATAATCAAAATCGAGATACCAAGAAGCCTGTTTGTGCACAAAAGCCCAAATGGTTACTTCATCAGGCAAGGAAGCTCAAAGCGTGAAATGTCGCCAGACTATCTTGCGAGATTGTTCCAGCAAAGGAGCCAAGTACGCCTGATAAGATTTGATGAGCAATCTGTTCCAAATGCACCACTCGATTGCATGGAACATGACCTTTGGAATCGCTTCAGAACCCCGTTGTCGCCTGTTGATGATCGGGATTTTCTATTAAAGGCTTGTCTCGTCACAAGAGATGAAAACGGAAAGATCTATCCGACTGTAAGCGGCATATTGATGACATGCAAAACCCCTCACGAATACATTAAGAGCGCCTTCATTCAAGCAGTCGCGTATCGTGGTGTTGAACGGAACGCGTCATATCAACTGGATGCACAGGAAGTAACTGGTCCGTTGGACTTTCAGATATCAAAGGCATGCGACTTCGTAAATAAGAACATGCGCATCTTCGGTATCAAGGCACCAAACAGGAGAGAAATACCGCAATACTCCATGAACGCAGTCTTCGAGGCTGTGACAAACGCGGTTGCGCATAGAGACTATTCGATATATGGATCGAAGATCAGATTACACATGTTCGCCGATCGCATCGAAATATTCTCACCAGGCACAATTCCTAACACAATGACGATCAGCAGCCTTTCAGAAAGACAGTCTTCAAGAAATGAGCTGTTGACATCATTGCTTGCGCGATGCCCTTTGAAAACGCAAATCGAGGATTGCAGGCGTAACTTCATCATGGACAAACGCGGAGAGGGTGTGCCAATCATTATTACTGAAAGCGAAAGACTATCTGGTATCAGGCCAATTTATGAACTGATTGATGATACAGAGCTAAAGTTGATTATATTCGCAGCAAGACCACCACACGGTGAGGTTAATGACTAATCCTCCTACTGGCACCAAATGGTGGGGGGATGAGAGCCTTGCATGGAGTTGCGAAGGAATGGGATTTTGTGAGGGAGCTTAATCTCTGTGACGATTAGCTCGTAAGCTTCATCCTCCTTTGATACGATAAACAGGGTGTTGTCAAGCCAGTCGAAGGATACGAACTTTCCCTTAAACTGCGCAACTTCGCGAGTGTTGACAATGATCGCGTTCGATCTGCGATAGACAATCGCCTCGGGGCTTATACCCAGCAGCAAACCATTTGCGTTTCCCTTCATACGGGGAAACTCCTCGTTCGCCATCTGAACCCAATAGTCGAAGTCCCTATCCTTTAAGGTGAAACCATCCTTCTTGTGCGAAAGACCGTTTGTCGAAACAAGCATAAGGCCAGAGGGAAGCGCCTTGGCGAAGAAAGGCGGTTTTATTGATGCCTCGGTCAGGTTCTTGTCCTCCGTCTTGCCAATTTCAGACACTGAAAGGCTCGCCGTATCGGTTGCACTTTGTGTGAACTTGATGATGTAGGGAAAGACGAACATCATGTTGTAGTGCTTGTAGTCTCTTTCGACCCACTTCCCCTGCTCGTTGATAAGCATCTGATGCTTGTACGATGCGGCTCCGTTATCGTACTCTGTCGCATGCAAGTAGATATAGTCATCGGTGCAAGAGTCAACGATGTGGATATCAATGTTGTCTGGCATCTTCGTATAGGTCGGCAGCAGCTTCGCCATGTCATAAATGCCAAGCTGTTTCGTCTCGGGTGAGTAAAGGCAGGCGTAACGACTTTCGCTTGAGGCACGATGCCAGTTAACTATGCGAGAGTCACTTGGCAACACCGAGCTGAAGCTTTTGCAGATAAACCCACCGCGATACTCGCGCCTGTCAATAATCCTGCCGTCCTCTTCGTCATCTCTACAGATATACAGCCAACCCTTTCGGTTGGGCAGATAACCATGCACACCGGTCATTTCGAGCAGCAAGCTTGTCTCGTTCTTCTGAGTATTGAGGGAATAGACGAGCAGTTTGCCAGTCTGCTCGTAATCGCCTCGCGTGAAAATCAGATTGCTGCCGCTTCGCACCCAAAAGTCGGCAATCTCTATCTCTCTCAACTCCTCCTTGCCCTGCTTTTTATATGCGCCAACCACAGAGGGAATCTTGTATGTATTGACCTCAATATCGCTAAGCCTTTTTGACTCCTCAGGCCATGCGAACGACTGAAAAGCGAACACCATACATAGAAGCAATGCGAAAAGGCAAGAACGATGTGTCAGACAAGCGTTATGCGGCATAAACACCAACCATATAGAGTGGGTGAGACGCATCTTGTAGAAGCTTCAAAGTTGTGCGAGAGGCTAATAAGATCCGTGTGACCTTATATAGTACAGACCTGTTACAGGTTGTTGCTTGAATAGAACCTGCCTGATGACTGTAAGCGCAAGGCAAGATTGGCATCAGAGCAGATAAGCATCAGAAAAAGCCATCTCCCCCTACTCTGCTTCGAACAAGTGTGCCATTTGTGCGTCTCATTGTTAATAGTGTAACTCTGAAATTGCTGTTATAATATCGAATGCCCACAATCATTCTGGAGCGTTTGTGATGAGACGACCCTATCTTATTTTGCTCGTCTTGGTGTTGTTCTGCGCATTCTGCTATACGGCAGGCTTTGGTGAGTCCGTCGTATCTGCGCGTATAACAATATCGAAGGCTGACTATGTAATCGCCGTGCGCGATGGATATACAACCGTCTCCCCCACGGTTGAAGCCGGTTACTTCTACCCAGGCTCAGTCGGTGCACCAATGCTACCCGCAAAGCTGGCGTCGTTTATAGTTGACACTCGCACCACGGCAGCTACGGTTCAGATTCTTGCCACCTATACGGATATACAGCTTGATGCCCCACTTCGTCCTAAGCAAAGACCGGTTGCGGGTGACGAGATTTTTGAGTTCACACAACCCGATGCCGCTATCTACGGAATTGACTCTTTCTATCCCTCTGCACTTCACGGAAGACCGGAGATTTCTACGCGGCGCGGCATCAAGAAGGTATCGTTCTACGCCCACCAATTCGCTTACAATCCAATATCGCGCGTGTTGCGTATTGCGACCGAAATGACAATCACGGTTACTTGCAAGATAGATGGAGACCCCACAACTGCACCGGAGAGGCATTTCAGCTCGTTTTATGCCGAGGAAAGAGCAAGAACGCTTAATCCACAGGCCGAGTTTTTCCCGAATTTATCACCAGTTGGCAGGACGCTTTTAGAAGCACCGATTGACGGTAAGGCTCCGCTTTCACCAGTTGATGCAAACGATGTTGACTACCTTATCATCACATCGCCCGATCTCGTCTCATCCTTCACCGAGCTTCGCGACTGGAAGACCCGTATCGGCTACCCCGCCGAGATAATTTCGACATCAACTATCTACGCTAACTACACTGGCGTTGACAATCAGGCAAAGATAAGAGCCTGTATTAAGGATTATTACGATAACAAGGGCACCAGATTTGTATTGCTGGGAGGAGATTCGCCAGTTGTGCCCGATCGCGACACATATATCTATGTAATCCCAAGCGTTCAGTACACGGATATGCCCTGTGATTTCTACTACGCCTGCCTTGATGGAACTTGGGATGGTGACGGAGACGGAGTGTATGGCGAGACAGATGACAACTGCGATTACGATCCAGAAGTGCATGTGGGGCGGTTGCCTATTAGAAATGCCACTCAGGCTCTTGCGGCCATTTCTAAGATTATGGCGTATGAGAAGAATCCACCGACATCAAACTTCGCCCGCAACATTATGTTCTCAGGCATGAAGCTTTGGAATACCGGTGTAGGTGCAGACCTTGGATATCCTTACAATCCATCAGATGCAGAGGTCAAGGGCGACATAATATACAATGACAGCATCGGCACATATTGGGCTCATGCTGCAACTAATCCCGCTGACAAATTCTATGACACAAAGACGAGTTGGGACACTACCACGAATGGGGATTATCCTCTTACGGCGGCAAACCTAAAGACGAAATTTGCCGAAAAGAGCTATAACTATCTGATGATGCTGACGCACGGTAATTACACCGTGTGGTCCATGGAAAGCGGTGGTTTTTGGACTTCTGATGCCGCTGCAATGACCAACACATCGCCAGTCATAATCTACACTATCGCCTGCCTTGCCAACGGATTCGACGCAGCCGAACCCTGCCTGTCAGAAGCGTTCATACGCAACCCCAACGGCGGCGCTGTGGCATACATGGGCTGCTCACGCGAGGGATGGGGTACTTCTGACTTTCAGATCTGGGAAGGTGTTAGTGAATCTTGGTCGCGAAGATTCTTCACCTATGTTTTCGATGGCTCTGAGAACATGCTCGGTACAGCCTTTACCGCGCACCGTGCATACTACGGTTTAGCGGCGAAGGATGATGCCTATGTGCGCCATTTATTCTATGGTGTCAATCTGATGGGCGACCCCGCCATGATGCTTCTAACCGACGACCCAGCGACCTTATCAGTTACCACTCCCTATTCTGTGACAACAGAGCAGACAACCGTCACTATTGATGTGGGTGTAGTTGGGGCGATGGTGTGCCTGTATCGCGAACCCGATATCTATGCATACGGGCTGACAGGTTCTGATGGCAAGTTCAATGCCACTATTGACGCCGCGACAAACGGAAAGGTGGACTTTGTTGTAACCGCTCAGAACTATCTGCCATATTATGGCTCGATTTACCTTAATGCGCCTCCAGTGATAACTACACAGTCAAGCGTCTATAATGTATTTGAAGACGACAGAGTTACCTTCACACTTACCGCGACTGACCCAGATTTGAACGATACGGTAAAACTTACACACACCGGTATGCCTGTCAATGCTGTTTGGAACGATGTGACAGGCCAGTTTTCGTGGATACCGAACAGACTCGAAGCTGGCCAGTATGTAATAACCTACACCGCAACAGACGATTTTGCCGATGTTTTCGGCGAGGGAGCAAACGGTGTCACCGTATATACAATCCGCATAAATGTTGCGAATGTCAACACTGCTCCATCATTCGACAAGAGCACGCCGACCTATACCGTCAATGAGAACGAGATGCTGACTTTTGCGGTGCAGTACACGGATCCCGATAGCGATGATACAGTTCTGCTAACTTCGTCAGAACTGCCTCACGGCGCAAGCATGGATTACGGTACCGGTGCGTTTTCTTGGAAACCGAATTTCCTTCAGGCAGGCAACTACCTTTTAACGTTTACAGCCACAGACAATGCTTCGCTGAAATACGGCAGCACAGTGAATGGATTCGACAATTTTGCAGTGATGATCGTCGTACAGAATGTCAACAGACCACCCGCAATTGACCCCATTGACGACATTGTTGTAAATGAAGAACAAACCATTGACTTCACCGCGACATGGGCAGATCCTGATACAGATGATACTCTTACTGTCTCTATCTCCAACGCTCCGCAGGGCTCAAACTTCAATCCAGCAACCGGTCGCTTCATGTGGACCCCCACAAAGTTCCAAGAAGGGACATATGTTGATATCACTATCAGCGTGAATGACGGTCACACAACGATCACCGAGATATTCTCGATAACTGTAAATGACCCGCTTCCCCCGAAAGTGATTCGCGCCGAGAGTTATGACACCGATGGAAACGGAGCGATTGACAAGGTTACACTGTTCTTCGACGAAATAGTTATTCCGCAGACCGGTTTCATTCCAAATCACTTCACGATTGCGGGTATTTCAGCGGCATCGTATTCGTATCTTCCGCTGTTCGAGGTTGATCTGCTGTTCGATCCACAGCCGTTCGGCACAGGTGTTATGACACTCGATTACCAGTCACTCGCCGAATCGTTAGTGTACGACAGCGTACTAAACAAGCTTGAGACTTTCTCAATCGAAATCGAGGACCATGCCGCGCCTGTGATTATCGCTGTTGATGTATACGACGAGAACGGTAACGGCCACCCAGAACGCATCGTCTTTACATTCTCCGAACCTTTGGCGCCATCGGCCTCTGCAATTGACGGATGGATGATTATTGACTCGTCAGGCTCTGTTGACCTGCTTGGCGACTACACCGGCATAACGCTCGTTCACGACGGCGCAACACTCACCTTTTTGCTGAGCGACGACAAGGGCGCACCCGGTATGCCATTCTATCGCTACACAGAAGCGAACATAAAGGATGCTGCTGGCAATATTGCTACATATAACTCAAATACCGCGCCGGCCATTACAACATGGCGCACACTTACCGTTGTGCCTTCAATGGTTTATCTTGAATGCAGCCCTGTTGACCCCAACCAGCCGATCGAGACACTCAGCTATCTGTGGCTTCAGCTCGACGGCCCAGAGGTACTGCAGATAAGAAACGGTTCGACACAGCGCGGAGAGGTCGTTGTCAAGACAGCAGGAACATATATCTTCATCATCGGCGTAACAGACGCCTTCGGCGATGCAGCATACGATCAGTTATCTGTAACAGTGACAAACGCTGCGCCAATCGCTGATGCTGGCACGACTGTTTACATCAACCGTTCGATAACACCGACAAGCTTCTTGGATGGATCCGCAAGTTTCGACCCAAACGGCTCGGGGCTTACATATAGCTGGAACGCACCCGCTGTGTTGAATCTATCATCAACAGCGGTTATGTCCCCCGCAATTGCCCCAAATGTGGACGGTATTTTCACTGCAATATTAACCGTCAACGATCCAGAAAAACTTTCCTCCTCCGCTTCTGTTACTGTTGTAGTGTTTTCGGACGACAACACACCACCAAGGGCAAACGCAGGGCCAGATCAGCAGGGTATTGTTGGCAAACCCACATATCTTGACGGCAGAGCCTCAACAGATGCCGACGGCGACTCGCTTTCTTATGTTTGGACAAGGGTATCAGGCCCCACTGCGCCACTCGCTAATGCAGGCGCAGCTGCTTGTATCTTCACTCCATCAGCACCTGGAGTGTATGTCTTCTCCCTGACTGTAAATGATGGCAAAGTGGATGGAATGGCAGATACTGTCACTGTATCTGTAACAACAAACGGCACGAATAACCCGCCTTCTGCAAATGCAGGCGGTGATAGGACAGTTGCTTTTGCTCCGAAAATTGAGCTTAATGGTCTTGCCTCAAGCGATGCGGACGGAGACCCATTAACATATGCTTGGACACTGCTTAAGGGAGCGACCACAATAGTCAATCCAACGACAGCGACACCACATTTCATCCCCTTCCGCCCAGGCATATTTAGAATCCAGCTTGTGGTGTACGATGGCAAGGACTTCAGCCTGCCTGCTGTTATCACGATCGTCGTTTCTGATGTAAATGCTTCCCCTCCGATCGTTTCAATAGGGTACATCGCCGTTCCAGATACAGCGGTCATACCAACAACCTTGTACCTTACAAACGACTCCACCGATCCCGATGGTGATCCTTTGACATACAGGTGGGAGCTTATAGCGGGTGCATTCTCAGCTTTCGACGCAACCGCGCAGGAACCAGAATTCACGCCAGTTTTACCAGTACTGCATACTTTCCGTTGTTATGTCAGCGACGGGCTGTTCACATCTTATGCCGATATATCAATCGCTGTCAGGGCAGATGGAGCAAAGTTCCCCGAGGCGCATGCAAACCGCGACAAAAACGCATTTGTAGGTTATTCGACGAATCTTGACCACGACAACAGCCAAAGATGGCTTGGTGGCGAAGTGCTTTGGGTGCAGTTAAGCGGCCCGACCACCGTCCGCCTGACAAGCTACAACACGCGTTTGACCAGCTTCATACCGCCTGTGGAAGGTGTATATTCATTCGCAATGTACATTACAAACGGCGACACGTGGAGCGTTGCTGATTCGGTGAATGTCACTGCGACAAAGGGACATCCAAGGGTTAAAAGCGGGTGTTTTATCGCCAGTGCTGCATTCGCTGATGCGAGCGCAATTGCAGTTGAAAGGTTGTGCCAGATTCGCGATTTGTCTGTTGAAACATCGAGTGTGGGTGGGTCGTTAACGAGCCTTTACTATATGCTTTCGCCAGAGCCTGCAAACGGCATCGCGGTTAGCGCCAGCATCCGCGCATTGGTCAGAGAATTTTTGAAATAGAAAACGGCAATCTTGTTTACAAGCGTTACATTTTCGCAGGGGGCACACGCCCCCTGCTTCATTTTCGCGTCGTTTGCTTCCTCCATCAGTGTGTTTCCGCTGAAAAGGCAAAAAAAGGCATAACCGTTTTGAGTAGCTTCGTATTATACAGTAGGGTACATAATGAAATACGAAGCATGTAACATTCCATCTGGGGTTCTAAAAGTCGCGTCTGCCCGGTACGGGTTCGATCCTGCAGAGACAGTGGTTGAAAGGCCGTTGACAAATGGCTGTTTGCTATCAACAAGTTGTCATTGCCGGAAGCTGTTAATCCGTATCACTCAATCGAGCAACCTCGATCTTGAACGGGCTGAGCTTCACTTTGTCAATTATCTTCATGAGAACGGTGCGCCCGTCACTCCTCCTCTTCAGTCATTCAACAAGAAGATGCTTGAAGCAGTAACTGAGGACGGCACCGACTATGCAATTGCAGCCTTCAATCTACCCACAGGTTTTGGGCAAAAACCAGAGTCGTGGACACACGAGATGATAGTTGCACTGGGCAGAGCCATAGGCAAAATCCACGCTCTTTCTGCAGTCTATGAAACACCATTGCCCTCTTGGGAACGCCCGTTTAGCGCAGATCTAAATCGTTTTGTGGAACTTGACGCAAAGAGCAAACCCGAGCAGACTGAAGAGATTGAATCATTGAAGAAGATACTCTGCCAACTCGGCAAGGATCAGAACAAATTCGGTCTTGTGCACGGCAATCTCTGTCTCGAAAATCTCGCGTTCAACGGCGATGCAGTTGTTGTTCACGGATTCGAAAACTGCTGTAAGAGCTGGTTCGCCTTCGACATTGCAAAGGCGCTTCACAACGCAATGAAGGTCTGCGGAATCAAGAATCGTGCTGAGTACACAGATGTATTTTTAGAGGATTTCTTTCACGGTTACGACGAAGAAAATGAGCTTGACGGCTGCCAGCTTGACTTGATCCCCGTTTTTCTATCTGTTTTGGTCAAGATGAACGGAAAGAGCAAGAATGGCGTTACGAGTCACACACACAAGCAACCAAGTAGCGGTTAATCACGCGTTAATAACCTGCGCGCCGCGAAAGCGGCGCGCTTTCATTTCCGCTTCCCTGCTATGTCAACACATACTGCTGAAAGCAACATAAGCGCTTTGTGCATTCCAGTCTCGTCAACATCGAATGTGGTCGTATGTGCGCCGAATGAATTCTGCCGACCGACCTTATCCAGATAGCTGATGCCCTTTTTGTCTGCACCAATTCCAATATTAGTCGCAAGACCGCCAAGGTCCTGCACCCGCTTCATCATAAATGTGAAGTCCTCGCAACCGCCGCTTTTTTCAAGCTCGAAGAATGAAAAGCCTCCAAGCCTTTCGGCAATTCCTCGCACTCTGTCGGCAAGAGCAACATCGCTAAATCCGCTTTCTGCCTCGCCCATCGGAGTAATCTCAACTTCGCAATCATACATTTGAGCGGCTGATCGTATAACACGCAAAGCGTGTTCGTGCATAAAGTCGCACACCTCACTGTTTGCACCACGAACCTCTGCAACAAGAATTGCCTGAGCAGGAATCACATTTCGGCCTGAACCTGCCGTCATTTTACCAACATTGACGCGAGTCTCCCCTCCTCCGTGGCGCGGAATAGAATGCATACCGAGAACTGCGGTGGCTGCGGCAAGCAGGGCATTCTTGCCTTTTTGAGGGCTTCCACCCGCATGAGCAGGATGTCCGGTGAAAAGTGCATCGAACTTTCTCGTCGCAGCATAACCGCCCATACCACAGACAACCTCTCCGACTGCCCAACCGCTCATAATATGATGGCCGACCAAGTAATTCACATCGTCAAGCACCCCAGCCTCAACAACCGCCTTCGCACCCCTTACACCTTCCTCGGCAGGTTGAAAGACCAGCTTGATTGTACCCTGAAGATCGTCTTTGATACTACTAAGAATACGCGCGAGACCAAGCCCCACCGCAGCATGGCAGTCGTGACCGCACGCATGCATTGTATTATCATTAATCGAGGCGAAACCGAGCGCAGCAGGTTCGTGCTCATCTTCTTGGCATTCTGATATGTCGAGTGCGTCAATATCGAACCTGAGTGCTAAGACTGGACCTTCTCCGCACCGAAGAATGCCAACCACAGCGGTGTAACCACCTTCGAGCATAGGCAGAAACTCTGCATCCCCGCCCTGCTCTTTCGCTCTGTTAAATTGGGTTGCAAGCTCCTGCGCACTTGGCAAACCCATTCGCGCATCATCTCGAAGCACCTCGCGGCCGATTTGCAGATCAAAACCAAGGTCTGCAAGCTCACGCGCAATCAGAGAAGCAGTGCGAAATTCAGTCCATCCGGATTCAGCGTACTTGTGGAAATCACGCCTTCGCTCGACAACAAATGGAAAGACCTGCGTGCAAAGCTCTCGGATTCTGTCGTTCATGTGTGCCCCATTTCAAGAACTTCTTGTGAAGTGACTGTTGTACGGAAAATCAAATTATAGTCATTTTCGTGTGGGATTTTGAGTGAGGGGCATAAGTCTTACTGCTTTGCATCCTCCCTCTTCGCAAATTCAGTGATGCGGGTGATGAAATTGGTCTTGCCGTTTGTATATGCGATTCGATCGTTGGGAAATTGGGTTGAAAGGTCGAGTTTGAGTCGCCCGTACTCCGCTGCGGTTTCGGGGTGCGAAATAAGATAATCGCGGAACAACAGGCGATCCCAGTGTTCAAAATGCGGTTCGACCATATGAATATGGTGTGTGCGTTTGCCAGAAGCATTTCGCTTGATGAACCAAGCATAGAATGGCGGCGTATCGTCGCCCCATGTCGGTCGCCAGAAGTAGTCGTAGCCCTGCGCCTCAAGGATCGGCGCGATGCGTTCGCGGGTTTCGGCAAGATTCCAAACTTCAACAAGCATGTCAACAATAGGTTTTGCGATAAGGCTGGGTACTGCTGTGCTGCCAAAGTGCTCAATTCGCCCAACCATGCCTTGCGGAAGGCATGAATAAAGGTGTTCCCGTTCTTCTGCAAACCAGTTAGGCCAGACGGGATTGTAAGGCTCTAACTCAACCTCGTCCATCAAAACCCTTCGAACTTTTTCGGATTGGCTCTCGCTCATTGGCGCGCCGCCTTTATTGAAAACATCAGTGGAAGCTGCTTATCATTCGTGGGCATATACCACCAACCGTCATCACTTTGAACAAGATGCTTCGACTTGTCGAAATAGAACATGTCGTAGAAGGTATATTGGAACTCGTGAAGATATTCAATTCGCAACTTTGCCCGAACGAGTGAGTTTACAATATCAGCAAGCGAGTGCTGCCATTCGTAACTAACCTTGTGAATGTTGGCGGCTTCGGGGTTTGCATACGAACCGCATTCCTCTTCATATCGCTGGGCTTCACTGCCAGCAAAGTAATCACGGGCAAACCTAAATGGCTTTTCGCCATTATCAGGTTCGATTAGACCGGCAATTGGATGGGTATCGGCTACATACAGAAAGCCGCCAGGCTTGACATAGCGTGCCGCAACCTCTCCCCAGCGGTATATATCGGGCAGCCAAGTAAGCACTCCGAAGTAAGTGATGACTATATCGAACTGCCCCGTAAGATGGGTGGGCAGATCACCGATCTCCGATTCTATAAAATTCACCTTCAATCCCAATTTGGATGCGAGCCTTCTACCCTCGAGAATTGCGCGCGGAGAAAAATCAATTGCTGTAACATTTGCACCCAAGCGTGCCCACATCATTGAGTCAAGTCCGAAATGGCATTGCAGGTGCAATATGTCCTTGCCGTTTACACAACCAATATCGTCTGGTATGTTTGGCTTTGTGCCAATCTTGCCCGCGATGAAATCGTCCACTGGATAAGCTCTGCCGTCAACATGCCGTGCGGTCAGTTCATCCCACCTTAATTGGTTCGCCTTTAGTTTGTCGTCCATACCTCGCCCTTCATCGTATTGTTCGAGAAAAGTATGAAGTTAATTCTATCGCAAGTTGCACGAACCTTATGCCAAAGGAGGCGAATTCGTACACTACAAAGACACGATCGAACCAAATGCAATCGAATCAATGAGAAAATCCACTCAACCACTTTACTTTAACACACCCCGCGTTATCATAACCGACGAAATGCACATGAAACAAGCGATACATGATTTGCGGTAAGCAGAAACTGCTCAAATATGGGATCTGGTGTTAATGCCGGCTTGTATTACAAAACTATGAAGAACACACTATCCAACTTTTTCTCAGGTTTTCACTTGTTTCTAATGGGATTGCATCCTGCCAAGCTTGCGCTGTTCGGCTATCTTACCTACATACTGCTTGGCTGGCTTTTGCTGTGTATCCCGTTTGTGCAGAATGGGCACAGTATAAGCGCGCTCGATAACCTTTTTACCGCCACCTCGGCTGTCTCAACAACTGGCCTGACAACGATTAGCACTTCAGATAGCTACAACTTTCTTGGTCAGCTCATCATTTTGCTTCTCATACAGATCGGCGGAATCGGATACATGACCTTCGGTTCGTTCGTGATCCTCTCACGCAAGCAAGAGCTTCCTAATGAGCGAGCAAAGGTCGCCGAGACAGTATTCAGCCTTCCTGCATCGTTTCGCATAGACAAGTTCATAAGAAGCGTTGTTACTTTCACACTTGTGATAGAGATTGCCGGTACCGCGGCACTATATCCTATCTTTCGGGGAGGTGGTGAAGAATACCCGCTCTGGTGTGCAATATTTCACAGCGTTTCGGCGTTTTGCACGGCTGGTTTCAGCCTGTTCAACAACAGCCTCGAATCCTATGCTGGAAACTTCTGGCTTAACGCCGTCATCGCTGCGTTGAGTTATCTTGGTGCAATTGGCTTTATAGTCTGCGTTGATTACTGGCGCATGTTTCAGGGCAAGATAAAGCAGGTTACTCTTACGAGCAGGATTATAATCTGGAGCACTATTTGGCTGTCGCTGATTGGTACAGCTCTTATATTTCTCGGCGAACCGAGCATTCAGTCAAAACCGACAGATGAGAGGCTGATGGCATCTTTCTTTCAGGCAATGACCTCTATGACCACTGTCGGCTTTAACACGATTAGCATCTCTGGCTTGTCACGCGCGATTCTGCTGATGCTCACTGTGTTAATGATCATTGGAGCCTCTCCATCCGGTACAGGTGGTGGATTAAAATCTACCACCTTCTCTGCAATGATTGGCGTAATGCGAAGCGCGCTTAGAGGCGAAAAGGAAGTCAGATTTTGGGGAAGACTTGTGCCGTTCGAGAGGATATGGATGGCGACTGCAGCGATGGGATTTTATGTATTGCTATTCGTTACCGGCACATTTCTTCTTGAGCTTACGGAGAAATTCGAGTTCGAGCAGACGCTTTTTGAAGCGGCATCCGCGCTCGGTACCGTGGGTTTAAGCACGGGGATAACTTCATCACTTAGTACAATAGGAAAGCTTGTGATCATATTGCTTATGCTGTGCGGGCGGCTTGGTCCGCTTACATTCGGAATAGCCTTGTTCTTCAGAAAACCACTCGCCACTGTTGAGCAAGATAACGACCTTGCAATTTAACCTTATCGTGTATAGGACACCTCGGTGGTATGCCCCCCGGCTCTTTGTAACAAGCGCAATCGCTTTCTTTGCACGCAGAAGAGCAACAATTGCGTAAAACGATGCACGGCCAGCGACCAGAGGGTGATTGCTACTTTACCGGCTCCATTACCAGACCATCGTCGGTGCCCATAAAGATTGTGTTGTACCGAACACAGAAGGAGTTCACGCCATCGCGCATTTTGCTTATTATGCAAGTTTCGAGATTAAGCCGCATCATACTACCATCGTCGCAAAGGAAAAAGGCAGCGTCAGTATCGAAACAGAAATCCACATAGTTGTCACTCAACCCGGTAAACACCTTTTTGCATTCTTTGTTTGAATAGACATACAAGTCCTCTGCAATGAACACCAAGCCGCCCACGAGCGAAATCATATGGGAGATTGGCTTTGAGAGCGCAAGTTTGGCCTTTGTTGCCTTGCCACCCCAGGGGCAGACAAAGATATCCGCACCATCGTACAGATAATAACCGTTGAAGTCACAGCATTCGGCAATGTGCACGATCTTCTTGTTCTCTGGATGAGTAATCTTGGACGGCGCGTTTGTCTTATCGGTCACTTCGAGCATGAAGCAGGAGCCGTCTTGGCATTTAATCACTGCAAATGGTGGTTCAGACTTGCAGAATGCCACTTTTACAACAGGCGCATTCGCCCATTGAAGCGGTCTGAATGTCTTGCCAGTGTTAGAAGTGATGAAAACACGATTGCCAAAGGCGACAATCGCTGAGTTTCCGCATGGTGAAAAAGCCGCAGCCGTTGGCAACTCGTTTATAACGCCAAAACCGCTCGTGTTGATTTCCTCAAAGCAAGGAGAGCCATTCCAATTCGCCTGCAACAGAAGTTTTCCCTTCTCGGGAAGACTCGCAACGAGTTGGGGCGCATAACCAAAGCAGGTGCTGAACACGGCAGTTTTGCCCTTTGGTGGCTTTGTGCCTTCAGAAACACCTTTGTATTTGCGAGTCATGGTGAACTTTTCGGAATGTGAAAGGATAAGGGGAATCTCAACATCATCACTCTTCGCCGTAACCTTGCAGTCACCGCTCATTGATAGGTTTGCACTAAGTATGCCATAGTGCTCAAGGCTATACACAAGCTTCATCTTGCCTTCAAGCGGATAAACATAGGGTATATTAGTGCCGGTAACGAAATACGAAGCATCGAATGAAATGTCGAAATGCGCTTCTTTGGGAGTGAGGTTAGCAACAATTCCCTCGGCACTCTTCGCTGAATAACCCTCTGAACCTTCATCAGGCTCATACCAGATCAGCGTATTAAGAAACTTGTCAAATACACGGTCATTTATGCTCCACTTCATGCCCTTTGTAAGGACGGTTCGCGGCAGCATATTCTGAAAGGGATCTTCGATATCGCAGAGTATCAACTTACTGCCTGTGTACGGAAGGTCATGACTTGGGGCATAAGTAATGGTCTCTTTGCCGACTTTGAAGAAGAACTTCTTGCCTGTCATATCTATGTTGTCACGCTTGCTTTTGCCTTCGGACACATTTCGCACATAGCTCTTGGTGTAGTATCTTACGCAGGCATTGATCATTCCTTCAGAATCGGTTGAAACCGTCTGATGGTCATATTCCGCAGCCACAGTGGTTTTAGATGTTGACTTTTTCTTTATCCCAGCGTCTTTTAGGATGGCATCCGGAAGATCAATGGTTAAGGTGAACTTATAATCATCTGAAAAAGAGCCTGTAAAGGCCATTCCCGGAAAGCTCTTTGGCACAAAAACACCTGTCTGCTCCTCAGCGGAGACCGATTGTAATACAGCCAGAACTGCTGAGATAGCAAGAATAATTAGAACCCTGCGCGCGAACCCAAGCATCCGAACCTCCTATGTAGCCTTACATATCTTCAATTATAGAGGTTTGATATGGAATGCAAAGATATTGAAGAACAAAACACGCCAAACAGCGGCATGCAACTGTTTTCGCAAATTATGCGTACATCACAATGCGAAAATACAATTTGAATTGTCTATCTTGACTTTGTTCAACCGAGCCATTGATTCTTAAGTGTGAAAAATGGTTGTCAAGCTGGAGGTTTCGCGATGGTAGAGAGCAAATCCGAGATGTGGCTGTAACCGGTCAGAAGCCACTTATCAAGGGGCATCAGAAAACCGCGTACAAACGCGCCTTGGGAATGCGAAGGGAAATGCGACAAATACAGCTTGTGCGAAGCTGTTCCATATTGGCGTCGCCGATTGGCAAAATCTGCACAAAGCACTGCATTATTCAGAATCGCCCAATTTCTTAAGGCGTTTCCGCATGTGCATCTCAGCACGGAAGGTCAAGAATTGTGTACAATTTCGGTTAACATGTGCCTGTGAAGTGGAGGTAATTTGCTGACAAGATGGGAAAAGATAAAGGTCGCTGAGCGTATGCAGCGATATATCGAAAAACATCTCGACAAGATCATTACGATGAAAGAGCTTGCTGAAACGGCCATGTACTCCCAATGGCATGCTTCCCGCATGTTTAGGGAGGTAACTGGCAAATCTCCGTTCGAATACATTCGTCTGAGAAGGCTCACTGCTGCCGCTCAGGAACTGAAGAACTCGACGCGAAAGAAGGTCGTTGATGTCGCTCTTGATTTCGTGTTTGATTCTCACGAAGGCTTTACCAGAGCATTTGGAAAACAATTTGGCATTTCACCCTCTCACTTCCGTAAATCCGGAACACCTGTTGAGCTGTTTCTGCCTCCAAGGCTCAATGAGTGGTACAAGCGGAGGCAAAAAGGAGAGATCTCAATGTCAAAGAGTATTCATCCTTACACTGTTTTCGTACAGGTGCTTGAGCAACCTGCTCGCCGTATGCTTGTAAGGAGAGGGGTGAAGGCAACGCACTATTTCGAGTATTGCGAAGAGGTGGGTTGCGAAGTATGGGACATTCTCAGTTCTTTTCCACATGCTCAACATGAACCAATGGGAATGTGGTTACCAGAGAGATTTAGACGCGCGGGGACTTCAGAATATTTTCAGGGAGTTGAAGTGCCAGCTGATTTCTCAGGAGAAATTCCCAAAGATTATGAGCTAATGGATCTGCCTGCATGCATGATGATGGTCTTTCAAGGGCCACAATACGACGACAAGGATTTCGAAAAGGCGATTTCATCGCTTTGGGATGTGATGTCAACCTATAAGCCTGAGACCTATGGGTTTGCATGGGCAGAAGACGAAGGCCCGCGATTTCAACTTGCTCCACAGGGTTATCGCGGCTATATAGAGGGGCGCCCAGTCCGCAGGATATAGAAATCTGTGCAAATTCTGTCAAAGGCAACGGGATATCCATTCTTTGCATCTTATCACACTCTTGTCAGAGAATCACGGATACACCACTTAGCTTGGCAAGAAGTCTGACGAACAACGAGACACCGGCATAACTCGCGATTCAATTGAGTTGTGTCTGGTGTTATCGTTGCTCAAGCTCAACACAGACAATCTCAAACATCCCACATCGGCTTTTTGTAACCGTTTGTTGGAAACGGCGTCGAAATGAACGACAATTTGCTTGGGGTAACTATGGCACTGCTCGAACTGACCGATATCACCAAAGTATATAAGATGGGCAAGACCGAGGTGCGAGCCTTGAACGGCGTAAGTTTTTCGGTCGAACGGGGAGAGTATGTCTCGATCATGGGCAGGTCAGGTTCGGGCAAATCAACGATGATGAATGTGTTGGGATGCCTCGATACACCTACCTCTGGAACATATACGATTGAGGGATTTGAGGTCAGCCGTTTGTCAGATGCAAACCTTGCGCAGATTCGCAACTCACGCATAGGGTTCGTCTTTCAGACTTTCAATTTACTGCCCCGCTATACCGCTTATTCTAATGTCGAGCTTCCCCTGCTGTATGCTGGTGTCTCTGACGAAGATCGCGAGGACCGTGTTGTGGAAGCACTGTCGTTGGTGGGATTAGGTGAAAGGCTTTGGCATCGCCCCAACGAGCTATCAGGCGGTCAATGTCAGCGTGTCGCCATTGCGCGCGCGCTGGTCAACTCGCCATCAATTCTTCTTGCCGACGAACCTACTGGAAATGTTGACACAAAGGTGAGCAACGAGATCATGTCGCTTTTCGACGACTTGAACCGCAAATACGGAGTTACGATAGTGCTCGTTACCCACGAACCTGATATCGCTGAAAATGCAAACCGAATTATTGAATTGAAGGATGGTAAGATACTGCGCGATGTTCAACGCGATCCATCAACCGGAAGATTTGAGTCAGAATCGGCCTCGATTATCTCTTAGCACCGCGTCCCCTTCCCCTGTCATTATCTGACTTTCGGTTCTTGTTATCCTTCTGTCTGTTTTTAACAAGGCTCTTGCGCATTCCCTCATACTTCTTTACCTTTGGGCGCAGTACTGCGAAATGGCGTTCTTTCTCCTCGCGAGTTGTTGCCGCATAGACAGACTCACCTGTCATCGGATCAACACCTGCATAGAACATCACAGATGAGCGTGTCATTGGCAAGGGGATGAAGTCTTGCACTTGGTCGGGAACAAATCCCAGCCGCTCTAATTCGTTAAGCAAAAATCGCTCATCGTCGAGGGTTGTACCCGGATGGGAGGTTATCAAGTACGGAATGAGGTGAAGCTTTTTTCCAAGCCGCGCAGCGAGTTTGTAGAATTTTTCGCGGAATTTTAAGTACTGCCGCCAAGGTGGTTTGCCCATCAGGTGCAATACGCGAACGGCAGCATGCTCTGGTGCGACCTTTAGCTGCCCACTAACAAAGCGCGAAATGATGCGCTCGAAGTTCTTCTCGTCCTCGCGAAGAAGAAGATCATAGCGCATGCCTGAGCCTACAAAAACATGCTTGACACCATTTACAGCCGCCACAGATTCAAGCAAGTCAATATAAGCGTTGTGGTCGGTCTTAAAATGCTGGCATACTTCCTTGCCAACGCAGCGTGGGTTTGAACAACCGCCAAGTTCGCACTCCATGCCGTACATATTTGCCGATGGACCGCCGACATCGCTTATTGTGCCGTGAAAGTGCGGGCTTTTTGTTATGGTACTTACCTCCCTCAGCACAGACTCCTTCGAACGGAACGAAAGCGTTCTGCCCTGATGCACAGAGATTGAGCAGAACGAACAAACAGCGGTGCATCCGCGATGCGATACGACTGAGTTTGCGACCATCTCAAGCGCCGGCACGCCACCGGCAGCCTTGTGCGTGGGATGTTCGTCGCGCATGAAGGGAAGCTCATAGACCGCGTCAAGCTCATTTGTAGGCAATTGCACCTGTGTGGCATTCTGCACGACAAACCGATTTTGCGAAGGTTCGTAAAAAGAGGCGTGGGGATTGTTCTCTATCGAACGGAATTGTTGAGCGAAGATATCCTTTGAACGAAGGCAGTCCTCATAAGACGGCAGTTCAATCGCGTTTTTCGGGCGGTCTTTCGCGATATGCACTGTACCAGCGATATCGGTAAGGTCTTCGATCTTTTCTTTTTTCCGAAGCCTTGTGGCGATCTCGATTATCTGCCTTTCGCCCATTCCGAACACAAGTAGATCGGCTTTTGCATCAAGAAGAATTGGACGGCGAAGCTTATCATCCCAGTAGTCATAGTGGGTGAAACGGCGGGTTGAGCACTCGATGCCGCCAAGCACAACCGGCACACCTTTGCAGGCATGACGAACAGCGGCGGTGTAGGCAATCGCGGCGCGCTTGGGGCGGTTTTTCATCACACCGCCGGGGGTATAGGGGTCGTCATTGCGAACCCGCTTAAGCGCAGTAAAGTGAAGGAGCATTGAGTCAACATTTCCCGGTGCGATACCGAAAAACAGACGGGGACGACCAAGAACGAGAAAGTCTTGCGGATTGTTTATATTGGGTTGAGGGATTATGCCGACGCGAAATCCTGCCGCCTCGAGCACGCGCCCGATAACAGCCGCGCCAAAGGAGGGATGGTCAACATAGGCATCGCCACTGATGATAACTATGTCAAGCTCGTCCCAGCCACGCTTCTTGGCTTCATTTAGATTTATAGGTAGAAATTCGCCTTTTGCCGCTAACATAAAGTCATTATACTGCATTGACCCTTTTTGGGTAACTGGAGAAGAATATGCGCAGAAAAGTCGTGCTTTCGATACTGTCAGCAATGCTTTTGCTTGTTGCTTTGACGATGCTGTTGCTGTATGAGATAGACAGATTAAGCGAAAAAGCGGATGACTTGATGGCGCAGAACCAAATTATGTCGCACGATTACAGCAGCAATGCGCTATTGACTGACGCAGCTCCGCTGATTTTGCGCTCTCTCAACACCCTGCAACTCGACAAAGACGACTGGAAAGCTGTCTTTGACGACCCTTCGACAGAAAAGGCAAAGGCGAGAATATCTGATTTCTCGACATACGCTCTGCCCTTGCTCAGGCAGTCCGTGTCGGTAAAACCGGGAAAGACGCTTTTCAAGCAACCTGAAGGCGCAGACGATCGAGATGACGCAACGGTGCTTATGCTGATGAGACTCGCCGATCTTATACCGCTCTGGGTCGCGCAGGACACTCAAAGACGATCCCACGATGGCTTCAGCTTACTCTGTGCGCTTGCTTTGCATATGCAACCGGAATTTGAAGACAGAGCAGAATCGCTGCGAATAGTGTTTTTGACAAATGCAGCAGAGATCGCAGAAAAGACGACTGTTGAAAATACAGTTGCAAGAAACACTGCGGCATCGGTAGTAAAAGCGTGCGCAAAGTCGCTGTTCAAGCACATCACAACCACTGCTGAGTTGAGCGATCTGCGGGCATCACAGTCGTTGGTCGGCATCAAGCAGATTAAAGAATACTTGCTGCTAAGGAAGCTTCTAAGCGAGATGAAGTCCCTCATATCGCTTCGTGGCGATCTTGAACAAGTCGCGTCAGATATCGAAAGCGGAAAAATGCCGAATTTTAAGCAACCATCCCTCACAGTCGCTCCTTCGCGCGTCAAAGAGGTAACTCAACTCGCTTTACGCCTAATAAGCTCAACTTCGGAGCAACGATGAAGAGACTTTGCCCGTTTATCACCGCAATCGCGCTCCTGTTATTCGCTTCATCCCTCCCCGTCGGCGCGGATAGTATGGTCTCCATTCCGTGGCTTTCAGCATCAAATAATGTCATAAAAGACTACACAGATAAACCTCTTGTTGTCTATGCCCTTCCCTATGATTTTGCCTATCAGATGCGCCAGCGCGAGAGATTGTTGTTTTCGTGCAAGCAATTTGAGCAGATTCGCGATTCATATAACTGGGTGAAAGTCTGGACGCTTTTCGGCTGGGGAAGCAATGAGTTCAAAGACAAGGGGCCTTCATTTCTTGTTTACAAAGACGGAAAACAGGATTTCTCCCTCTCATTAAACCTTAGCAACAAGGAGATACTTGAAAAGCTCGCCAAGTTTGTCGGCGTCAGCCTTACCGGCACGATTGACAATCGCGACTATGGCGAGTACATGAAGGGCTCGACCCGGGTGATCGGCTCATTTCAGTCTGCGCTTAAAAACGATGATATTGAGGGTGCTCGCAAGGTCCTTGATGAGATGCAGAAAGACTTCCCTGACGACGCGATGCTTGTCCACATGGTGAACTCGCTCAGGCAGTTGGAGTACGCGAAGGACTATAATCTGCGCGCAGCAAAGCTCCGTTCGGTAGCCCGCGACCTTTATATTGCCGCTGATATTCCATCGGTGCTCGATCTGTTGGGCAGATGGGATGCTGATACGATGTTCCCGATTCTGTTGTGGGACGACTATCTTGTTCCTGCGTTCATAGAAAAATTCAAGCCAAAAAGGGTATATTTTGCGCTACCGTCTTCCTCCACAGCGGTAACCCCTGAGCTTGTATGGGGTGCAGCGACAGCCGCGCTTTCACCAAAGCTTACAAATGAATTTGCAAAGGCCGACCGGAGAACCTACGAGGAAACGCGAAAGGCAATCGAGCAAAAAGCATGTGGAATAGTGTTTGCGGATATGAAGGGCACGGGCGTACCTGCTGCAGCTATGCTTGCTGCGGGACATTTTCAGACGATGATCATGTCTATGATAAGCGTGCAGGATCCCGTCAAGGTCATATCCGAGAAGGAATACAATGCGCTTAAGGACAAATTTCTGGAACTCCTTGATTCCACAGGCCTAAGCTATAAGCAGTATTTCGACGACCTTGATTATTTTACTATCGCGTGCGACATACCGGTTGGCGTCAACCTGTTTTCAAGATACGATAAGCAATCCACAGCAGTTGATGATGCGTTGTTCAGAAACGACGATGATTCCCGCTGGGGATTTGGCGGACGGCTTATCGGCGACGATGTTTACAAGCTATATCAGGCAAACTGCTCGCTGTTTTTACCGTTCGAAGATGCTTTCTTATTCAATACATACTCTCAATCAGGTTCGTGGGGGACATACAGCACAGAGTTTGCAGAGGAAGCTTTGACAGAGGCAGGATACAAGGTTGAGAACATAATGGAAGACGCAAACCTTGTAACATGGCGCAATAAGTTCACGGCAATCAACAGAGCATCGCTTGTGCACTGCAATTCATCAGGAGGACAGACAAGTTGGTCTATGAAGGGGCGTGGCGCAACACATGAGGATGTTCCTTTGACTCTGCCGACAGTCGTAAGCTATATACACTCGAACTCCACAGGCAACACATATTCTCATAACACCATTGCAGGAAGATGGATAAAGAACGGTGCATTTATCTTCTATGGCTCCTACCGCGAGCCTTTGCTTGATGCATTTCGCCCACCAAAGGAGTCTTTCGCTGACGCGATGGCAGGTTATCCGATGGGCTTTTCTCTGCGAAGAAAGATGGGTGAGAACTTTTACACACCGTGGAAGCTGATTTATTTCGGCGACCCTCTTTATTCACTTACCGCGAAGCGCAACGATAAAACACTGCCGGATTTTCTTGACAAGAAGTATCTTGCCAGCGAATACATGAACACTGTTATGAAGCGCATAGCATCGGGGCACGAGAAGAGAATTCCCCGCGACATTGAGGCTTTAAGGGCTGCACTTGCCGCAGGAGATGATGCGAAGTACAAATCAATAATGGAATCTTGCTACTCGTCGCTTGAGGGCAAGAAAAAATTGCCGCCCGAGCTTGTTGCGGAGTTCTGTGAGATGACGGCAAAAGTAGCAGCATTAAAGAACGACAGTAAGACCGTGCTAAGGGCGTTCGAGCTTGCTATTTACGCAGGTTCGAAGCTTGATGAGGTATCATATTGGCTTTACGAATCACAGAAAGGGCTGATTACCGAGGCCGAATCTAAAGTGCTCAAGGCTCAGCAAAAGGACCGAGAGCAAGCGTTGTCAGAAGTGCTTATTCACTATAAACCACTGATGAAGACAGCCCTTCCTGAATCAGCGTTGAACCAGCTTGTCGAGCGCCTCAAGCAGTTGTTAGTGGACGCCAAGATGCAGAATAAGGCAGGCGAGGTTAAAGCGGTTCTACTTGAAGTAGCAAAGGGCAACGAAAAGACGACCAAAGCACTTTCCGCGCTTGACGATATGGCAAAAAAGTGATATTACATGTATAATAGCTTCAGAAGGAATTGAAATGAAGACGAAGGCGATTCGAAAACTTCTGATCATTGATGACGACGAGGGAGTGTTTTCCTCTGTTGATAACACTGTTGCCGTTCATTTCGGCGAATGTATCAGCACCTCTTATTCACAATCCATTGCGACTGGCTTCACGCAGTTTTTTGCGCAGTCACCCGATTTAGTACTGCTTGACATCCACTTCGGCACCGACAACAGCAAGACAGAGGGGATTGAACTGCTTAAACGCATAAAGCAGATACCCATGCCTCGATTTGTCCCCTTCGTTCTATTAAGCGACAGATTGAGTATAAATAAAGAGCTTGCTGGCCTTGAAGAACGGTATTTGCCAGACGATTTTATCTCTAAACCTTTGCATCAGGGTGAGTTGATTGCCAAGATAATGCAGTGGGAAAGAACTCTATATGCCGAGCGCAAGCTTGCCACACAGACCACACAGCTTGCAAAGAAGGCGCAAGACCTTGCAGGCAAGCATGTTTCGACAATGAAACACCTTGGAGAACAACACTCAGTTGCGGCACTCGGGTTGTTCACGCGGGGTCTGCTTTCATTGTTTTCGGACACTATACTTTCTGTGCGCGGGTATGCATCAATCATGCAGAGCAATATGGCGAAGGGGATTTACAACAAAGCCCAATGCGAAAAGGCAATAGCTGAGATATTGCGAATTACAGAACCACCAAAGGCGGTTATCTCAGCACTTCAAAATCACTTCGATGCTTCCGTTAACGAAGCAACAACTGACGATGTGAACCCGATACTCGATGGCCTTCTTTTCTTATCGAAGCAAGAGCTTGCCAAAAAGGGAGTTGAGGTGATTCAGAAGCTGACTCCGGTTGAAAAATGCGTGTTTGTCCCCGGTTACTTCGTTCAAACCGTGATTTCGTTGCTGTTGTTCTATCGTGATGCGTCTGTATTGGGTTCGATTCTTGATGTGTCATCGAGACAAAGCGGCAACTCAGTATGGGTCAGTTTTGCCTGCCCTGTATTAAAAGAACATCGTGAACAGGCCAACAGACTCGTATCGTCTGATGCCCCACAAAAGAAGGATAGAGCAGAGTCTCTATTCGCTGCGGGTTATTCACTGCAATCAGCAATCGAGGCTGCTGCTCGAATGCAAGGTAACATTGATATAAAGATAGTCGGAGAAAGCCTTGCTGCCACTATATTCCTTTCTGTGAAGGAGAAGGAATACAGGCTTATAGATACTTAGCTTATTCCCCCGTCACTTCCCCCGACTTCGGCTCTTCTGGCTTCTCTTCATGCTTAAGCTGCTCATCAGGCTTTGGCTCCTTGCGCGACGCGTCCACAAAACGCATGCGCAGGTCATAAAGAACGGCCTTTATATACCCTTCTTCCTCTTTCGTCAGATTGCCTTTGGTCTTTTCTTCAAGCAAACCCATTAGGTCAATGGTGTAACGGGCAAGCGGAAGGTTAACGGAACGCTTGCGAGTAATTGGGTTTTCGTACATGCCAAGATGAATAAGCACTTCACCCGCAAGACCCGAGAAGAATTGAAGAAAGGTCGGAGCAGGCAGACCCTCATTCGGGGTTGTGTAGGCATTCTCTTTGATAGTTTCTTCGTTAGACATTGTTTTCCTGCCTCTTATTTCGATTGCGGCGGCGTTTGTGGTACTTCAGCGACTCATTTACAAAACCGTCGAACAACGGATGAGGGCGAAGCACTTGTGACCGAAACTCGGGGTGGAACTGCACACCTACAAACCAACTATGATCTTTCAATTCGATTATCTCGACGAGCTTTCGATCAGGCGAAAGACCCGCAAATTTCATGCCGTTCTTTTCAAAGGACACACGGTATCCATTGTTGAATTCATAGCGATGACGATGGCGCTCCATGATAACAGGCTCTTTATATACATGGAAGACCTTTGTATTCTTCTGCAACCAACACGGATACGAGCCTAATCTCATTGTACCGCCCATGTCGGTGACTTCGTTTTGTTCATCAAGAAGAGTGATGATCGGGTGCGGTGTTTTTGGATCGGTCTCAGCCGAAGCTGCGTCAGACAGCCCGCACACGTTCTTAGCGAACTCGACCGCGGCGAGTTGCATGCCGTAACATATTCCAAAGAATGGGACATCATTCTCCCGTGCATACTTGATGGCTGATAACTTGCCTTCGACTCCCCGCTTCCCAAACCCTCCGGGGACAAGGATGCCGTCAATATCGGCAAGTTCTGCTTTGACATCCTTCTTCTCAAGCTCTTCAGAATCAATCTTTGTGATCTGAACCTTTGCGTTGTGCTCCATGCCACCATGCGCAAGAGCCTCGAAAATTGACTTATACGAATCCTGCAACGCGATGTACTTTCCGACAACCGCGATATTCACCTTGTGGCGTGGCTTAATAGCTCTTTCGACCCTGCGCTTCCATTCGGTCAAGTCGGCATCTTTGACAGGCAAACGCAGCTTACTTAGAACGGAAATATCGAGATTCTGGCGGTGTAAATCGAGCGGAACTTCATAAATGGTGTTTTCGACATCGATCTCCTCGAAAACATAGGGTAACGGCACATTGCAGAACAGGGACAGCTTTTTGCGAAGAGACTCTGAAAGGTGACGGTCTGTTCGGCAGATAAGAAAATCAGGCTGCACACCGATTTCGCGCAGTTTTCCTACGCTGTGTTGAGTCGGCTTGGTTTTTAATTCGCCCGCTGTTGGAATGTAAGGCACAAGCGTGATGTGCATGAATAGAGTATTGTCGGGACCGTATTCAAGCCGCATCTGTCGGATTGCTTCAAGAAATGGAAGGCTTTCGATATCACCGACAGTCCCGCCAATTTCCACAATGCCAATTTCTGCGTTCTGGCGCTCTGCGTGTAGCATCGCGTGTCGGATTGCGTCGGTTATATGAGGAATGACCTGAACGGTTTGGCCAAGATACTCGCCTTTGCGCTCTTTAGAAATTACCTCGTGATAGATACGACCAGTGGTGTAGTTACTGTCTTTATCCGCCAAAACGCCAGTAAAGCGTTCGTAATGTCCAAGGTCAAGGTCTGTTTCGGCACCGTCTTCTGTTACATAGACTTCGCCATGCTGAAACGGGTTCATAGTGCCCGCGTCAACATTGATGTACGGGTCGAGCTTTTGCAGTACAACCGAGTACCCTCGAGACTTAAGCAGCACACCAAGCGAAGCTGCGGTGATGCCCTTTCCAAGACTCGAAATTACTCCACCAGTGATGAAAATGTACTTTGTCAAAGTTGCCTCACCCTCATATTGTCATTTAAACATTGATGCAAAACGCTCTAAATCCTTCGGTGTGTCAATCGAATCTCCAAAATCAGAACACTCGATCACCTTAATCGGCTCGCCAGCATATAGGAATCGAAGCTGCTCGAGCCTTTCGATTGTCTCAAGCTCGGTTGGTTCCATGCGCCCATATTCATCGAGCAGGTCGGCGCTAAAGCCATAAACACCTACATGAATCCGCGCATAGTTGTGTGCTGCGGCAACATGCTGTGGCTCGCGCGGATGGGGAATAGAAGCGCGAGTAAACAGTGCGGCAATACCGAACTTATTGCATATAACCTTAACACGGGCTGGATCGCTAAACTCTGTATCGTCGCGCATTTTACGAGCAGCCGTAACAAGCCTTGCTTCGCGCGTGGCAAGCGTTTCGAATATTCGGTCGAGAAGCTCGGCCGGCATTGTGGGCTCGTCTCCCTGCACATTTATTATGAACTCTGCATCAAAAGCAGCAGCCGCTTCGCGAACCCGTTCAGTACCACACGAATGATCTGGAGAGGTCATAATTGCTCGTCCACCAAAGGACTCGACGATGGACGAAATGCGCATATCGTCTGTTGCGACGACAACGGCATCTGCACGCTTCGACTTTACAACACTTGAATAGACATGCTCGATAAGAGTCTTGCCGTGCACAACCGCAAGCGGTTTGGCATGCAACCGGACAGATCCATATCTCGCGGGGATAACAATCAGGTTTTTCAAGCTATTTCCTTTGTGCCTGGGCGAACCCAGCGTCTTCTTTTTTCTTTACGGTTAACCGATTCGAGTGGTGATTTTTCTGCGCGTATCATTCGAATTGCAACAACGCCGATCGGAATATCAACCTCTGCGCGCAATATCACCTTGGTCGTCTTTTCGACCCAAAGGGTCATTGCGCCCTTTGCGGCAAACAGAGCATCCTCTTTTACCTCTGGTACAAGCTTGTATGCATTGAACTTGCCGATGCCCTGAACGCGAAGCCCCGTAAGGCCAACCACATTGAGCTTCAATACCCAAGGCTCTTCGTTAGAGTGTATAGGCAAGCTGACCTGCTCCCCCACCTTAAGCTCAGTGCTGCGCAAGTGGAGAATCGCAGCGAGAGGATCGAGTATCAGGCCGTTTAGCTCGAACTCCTTTACTTTAGGCTCAGATCCTTTCTTCTTCGTAGTTTCATATCGAACCTTTTTGGCAGCATAATCATACAACACAAGCTCATCACGATAGCTTTTTCCTTCGCGCGTTTGCTTTTCAAATCTCAAAGATGAACCGTTTGTGCTGTCAATGTGGGATATAAACAGGTCTTCGACCTTGTAGAACACCGAAACGAACTTGCTTGAAAGGGCTGTCATGTGAACGATATGATAGCTTTTCTTATCCTTCACCTTTTCAACAACAGCGATTTCGCCCGTACCAGCGGCGATGTTCTTCCACGAAATCTCGTATAGGTGTTTTTCTCCGACACTCAGAGCCGGAGCGGAGGGAACAAACTTGGGTAGATTGACAATCTCTGTTGCTGTTGGAGAGGGAGCCGGTGTTGTCTCTGCATCGGCTTGAAAGACACATATCAGCAGCAACATGAACACAAGTACAAAGACCGAAAAAAGCGCGTTCTTTTTGCGCATAATTACCCCTTTACTGCAGTGCAGGGAACGGAAGCGGGCTGTTTGAGCCACTTTCAAGAACGGCCTTGCACTTGCCTTTTGATGTCTTCCATTCAGTCATAAGTATGATACCTGTCTCAACATCAATTTCCATATAGTAGTCACCAGTGTAGAACAAAAGCCACGGGCGTGAAAAGGTCATCTCCACAACCCACGCCTTGCGCTCGCCAAGATCGCCGTATTTGGCTTTTTTCTGCTTTTTGACAACAAGCGTAATATCCCAAAACCCATCAGCAAACACATGGTAACTTCGCTTTTCACCTTCTTTGGTCAGCTTGACAGCACGAAGATGATATATGACCGATAGTGGGTCAAGCATTTTGTCTTTGAGAAGATGGAATCGCTCGAACGGCCTTATGTCACGGTTCTTCGTTATGCGCTGCTTGACCTCAAGACGCTCGTAATCGAACCAAAGCTGTTCGTCGAGAAACTGCTTGTCGCGATCGAGATATCGAGTGAACTCAATGCTTGAGCCATCCTCAGTATTCTGCATGGTCAATGCTTTCGAGTTGAAGAACTCGAACGACAGAAAGGGTATATTCATGTTTGCAAGGCGATTGCACTTTGCGCGAAAGTTAAGCTCGTATGGCTTGCCTTTTTCGGGTTTCGCACCGGTCCAAAACTTCAAATAGCCCGCGGGAATACCCTTGGATGTAAGTTTGTAATCGAGTGACTCGTTTGGGTAGAATACCGGCTTGAATGGAGAGTAGGTGTACTTAGGTTTCTCCTCTTCACCAAAAGCGAACTGAAAACTGGCAACCTGCAATGCTGAAAAGATAGACAAAAGGATGAACAGAACTATCGTTTGCTTTTTCACTTTGCTTCCCTCAACACTTCCCTATACAGATCCGTAAGACGAGCAACGGTAACATCTATCGAGAAACTGCGCTCGACAAGCGCTCTGCCCTGCCTTCCAAGCCTTTCGCGTCTGTCTGAATCATCAATAAGCTGCACGATCGCATCTGAAAGACGGTCAATATCGCGCACTGGTACAATGATGCCTGTTTCGCCGTCTTTTATAAACGAATATACTCCACCGATTCCAAAAGAAATAACCGGCTTGCCGTATGCCAATGCCTCAAGGGCAGAGAATCCAAGGCTCTCGGAAATTGACGGCAGCACAAAAATGTCAAGCTCTCGAATTACAGAGTGAGCGCGAAAAGGGTAGTTCGAAAAGGTTACAAAAGGTGTTATGCCAAGTTTTCCTGCAAGCACGCGGAGCTTTGATTCGAGAGGACCTTCGCCAGCAATAAGAAAATGTGCGTCTCGCTTCTGCTCCATCACCTTTGCCGCTGCTTTAAGCAAAAATGCATGGCCTTTGCGCTCGACCATAGCTCCTAATGTGCCCACGAGAACTGTCTTTTCTGTTGCAGCAGTTGAGTAAGATGGCTCGTAATTTCTCAAATTTAGGCCGTTCGGTATCACATTAACAAGTTCCTTGCCAAGTCCAATATCATTGACAAGATGCTCGCGTAATGCGTCTGAGACTGATATGACTCTCGAAAGCATCGGATCCCTTCCAAATGGAACCGATTTCAGATACCGATGGCAAGTAACTACGCAGGGAACAGACAAGCTCTTTGCGAGCCAAAGCGCATGCCCAGCAATTCCCTCACCAAGGGAGTGTACAATATCGGGTTGAAATGAGCCAAGTGATCGCTTCAGCTCAATCCTGCGCAGAAAAGATACAAGCGGAGTGTTAAGGCCGTGAAGCTCGATCAGATTGTGTTGTTCGATTGGTGCTTGCGGGTCTTTTGTACTTTTTCTAAGTGAATCGAGAGCAAATGCGCACTTTGCACCTGGGCAGACGAAGCGGATATCGTGCCCCTGGCGCAGAAGCTCGTCGGCGACATCAACAGCATATACCGACGGGCTGTCATTATCGAGCGAGTCCGATATCAGCAGGATCTTGAGTCTTTGCACTTGTGTATTCTACACCGAGGCGCAGTTACTTCAAGAAAACGACAGATTGCAGCGTTAACAGACCAGAAAAACGGTCTCCGTTAAAACATCGGATAAGGCGGTACTTGTAGCGCAATCAACGGCTTTTGCAGCTTGCGGACATACTTTACAACCTCGTCTTTAAGCTTGTCGTCCTTTGCAACAAGATTGTTCAACGGTGTATCGCCAGCGTCAAGCCCCTTTACTGCACGGATTAAGCTGGTCTTGACAGCGGAAGAAGCACCCTGCATGAAATAAGCGACGACCGCCCACGATGCGTTTTTGTCGAACGACGAACCGCTTCCCTCAAGCGATGCCAGTCGTGCAGGATCGAAAAATGCGCCTGCATCAAGTGATGCGAGAAAAGATGTTAACGCATACCGGTTTGGCGAAGTGCCAATCTCAACGCTCAATGGGGCGGTCCATTTAGAATCCTGAACATACAGGGCAAAGCCGGATTCGAACCAGAATGGTACCTTCTTGAAATAGGCATAAAGAAACGCCTGCGTCGCAAGATACTCAAGGCTCATTATGGCAAGGTCTTCGAATGTAAGGTCCTCTTGATCCGATTCGAGGAACATGTGGACAGTGTTTTCAGCGTAAAAGCCACCAAGATTCGATGTGCCGGGCTTGATTGTCGAAGCTTGTTGAACATACAGGTCGCGTGAATTGTAAATGTTAACCTGAATCTTGTTTGCGGGTGGATCGGTAATTGAGAGAATCCCCTTCAGATTTGTAAATAGCACATCGAGTCTATCTTTGAATCTTAACAGATACCACTTGGATACATTGGAGCGAATACGGAACATCTCACCACTTCTCTCCCATGCATTATCCCATGTGGCATGGCGAGCATCTTCCTTATCGTCAAGTCGCCGAGATTCATCGCGACTCATAATGTCCTTTTCGCGACGCTTGCGCTCATCGTCAGTAACCCATTTTCTGCCCATCCGCGTGAAACCACGCTTTTCGAAAATGGCCTTTTCAAGAAGACGAATCTGATTGAGCAGAAGAACACGGTCAATGTAGTCTGTATCGCGAAGCGCGTTATCAAGCACATCGCGTGAAGGCCAGTCGTACACGCGCTGCAGGATAGCAAGAGCAAGCTCGTGGTTCTTTGCAATTTCAGCTTTCTTTGCATCGTCAAGCAGTTTCTTTATCTCCCTTGCCTCTGCATCGGGATTTATAAGCGATGGTATCTTTTCAGAAAGTGACGGATCGAGCCTGACGGCTTGCTCAAAATATGATCTTGCCCTATCTTTTAGTCCACACTCCCGCGCAAACATTCCGATGCTGTACCAATCGTTTGCGTTTTTAGGATTTAGGTTAGTCTCCCACACCCGCAGAGCTTCGCCGACCGGCATGGTGTCCCAAGCAAACAGCAGTTCTGTGCCTTCATATTCAACAAGCGCACCCTTGGGTGAAACCTGCTTCACCTTGACGACAATCTTCGAGCCATCAAGGAAAGCAATGGTGTCATCCGCGAATATCAGCGCGGGAGAGACGAAGAGGAAGAGCGCGAGTATCAGCACGAAAAGCCGTTTCATAGACACCTCAAAGGACAATTCGTCCGATAAGTTCAGGGATCTCAATCACTTCGACGCTTTCGCGGTCAGAATCGAGTATATCGGCATCGGTCGCAAATAGCGCATAATCTGCCATATCGTCGGGCATTCGCCCGTGTGAGCCGCGTACAAGCCCCACATTCGAAGTCTCAACAGTCATGGTGCTTCTGTTGAAGAATAGCTCAAGCGGGTCATAGCCGGGCTTGTTGTGAATGTCAACAGTGCGTGCGTACGGAGGCATCTTTGCGTTATCTTTCCAGAAGTGGTAGTTAAACCATGAATTTTCATCAGCAATCGCAACGATTTCACCGCTATTGCTGTGATTTATCCGTAGCTTCTTAAGGTCGTCGCCAAACAGAACCTCCTCGACTCCCTCAAACTGCTTAACAACTGACGCTACTTCTTCGATATTTTTCTGGTCGCGCACAAAGATATGGGCGATCTGATGGTCAACAAGAGCCCACGCCTTCGAAAGATACGGGTCAATCTGGTCGTAGCCCGCTGCCGTTCTGACATTCAAAAAGCCCTTCTTGCGGAGCATCATGTTGATTGGAACCGCCTGTTCGACCTCTGTGATTCCGTATTCTGAAACAAGCATGATTCTGTATTTCTTACGCGATGCGAAGGTAATCATCTTCTCAATGTATGAGCCTAACTTAGTCAAGTCTTCGTTGACTTTGTGGCTTGAGTGTTTAAGGCGCTGGAAGGTGTAGTCGAGCATCGGGAAGTAAGTGAAGATTACATCCGGGGAATAATCGAGAATCAGGTAGCAGGTTGCACGAAAGATCCAGTCGGTTGACTGAAAGCCAGCAAAAGGTCCCCAGTAGTGCTTGAGTGGAAACTCACCGAACTCGCCGATTAGTATTTCGGCCAATTCTTCTGGATAGGAATATATCGCAGAAACAGCCGAGCCCGACCTGTCATGAATTGGAGCTGGAGATACGACAAAGTCAGCGTCGTTAAAGTACGCACCTTGCATGCAAACTGTGGCGATTTTTTTCTTCTTGTATTCCGGTTTGGTCCAAAACGGCCTTCTATCGAGCAGTAACGAGGACTGCTCCCAACTGTCATATTGCAGTGTGCGCCTGTCAAAACGGGAGTTCGAAACGCAACCATGCTCAGATGGGTATGAACCGGTAATCATTGTGGCTTGAACTGGCATAGTTACAGCGGGGAAAATCGGCTTCATTGGTTTGGATTGCCAGCCCTCAGAGATCTTGCGCATAAAATCGTTGTCCTGAGCGAACTTAGAAAACACTCCCCAAGACAACGCCGCGCAGTTGATTATTAACAGCTTATCAGACATCATTCCACCTTGTGCGCCCGAGAGGTTGTAGGAAAGTCCTTCTCGCGTGGCAGATCATCAAGTGAATTAAGGTTAAACGCCTTTAGAAACTCGGCGGTAGTATTATACAACAAAGGACGACCGGGCTCGTCACTACGCCCAGCGGGGGCGACGAGTTTTCTTTCTAACAAAGTGCGGAAGACACCTTCGCTGTTCAGACCACGGATAGAGTCAATACGCGATTTTGTAATCGGCTGCTTATACGCAATCACAGCAAGGGTCTCGATCGCCGCGGGGGTGAGAGGTTTGTGCCGTTTGGGCGGGTTCAACCGCTCGACATACGGCATAAGGTCAGGATCCGACATCATTCTCCAACCACCCGCAGATCGAATTACACGAAAAGCTCTACCCTGCGCGATGTAGTCGTCATTGAGTTCGCTTATCGCGGCAGAAACAGCAGCGATATCGCAACCCTCGCTTTCGAGATGAGACGCCAACGCAGCTTCGCTCAATGGTTCCGGCGAAGCGAATATAAGCACTTCGACAAGCGTCTTCAACGGCTTTTTTTCGGGTTGCGAGGTCATTCTACCTCCTGCGCGCCACTTCGCAACACACGCCCTAATTCATCTTCAGGAATCAGCAAATCTATAACAGCGTAATCTTGTTCGTATGTTACGCTGCGCGAAAAACCGCTGTCGAGAACATCCGTTAGAAGTTTGCCGCGATTTAACGGTATCTTCACAGTTACCTCTACCGCGTCTTCGAGAATTCGAGATTCTATTCTCATGCGCAGTTCGTCGAGGTTCCAGCCTGTCGCAGCCGATACAAAGCACCCTTCTGGATGCGCCGATCTTAGCACTGCAGCGTCAATTTCGGATACTATATCCATTTTGTTGAACACTTTAAGTATCTTTTTGTCTGAGCAGTCAATATCGCGTAAGACTTGCTCGACCGCCTCGATATGCTTATCACACGCAGGATGCGATGCATCAACTATAAGCAGCAGAAAGCCGGCCTGCCGTGTTTCCTCAAGAGTTGCATAGAATGAGGCAACAAGGTGAGTGGGCAGCTTGCGGATAAATCCAACAGTATCGGATAAATAGGTTGTAAGACCGCAGTTCAGTTTCAGAGCGCGAGTCTTTGTATCGAGCGTGCTGAATAGCTTGTTCTCAACAAGAGCATCAGAACCAGTCAATGCGTTGAGCATGGTTGACTTGCCGCTGTTTGTGTAACCCACTAATGAAACTGTGAAGCTCTTAGGGCGGGCCGACACCATTCTTTTGCGATGCGCGGATACTTCTTCAAGTTCGCGTCGAAGGTCGCCCATCCTCTTTCTCAGTGCACGCCGGTCAACCTCGAGCTGTTTTTCACCTGGTCCGCGCGTGCCGATTGAATAGCCGCTTGTCTGTCGCCAAAGGTGAGACCACCGCCCCAATAGCCTTGGAGCAAGATATTCCAGCTGCGCAAGTTCGACCTGAGTCTTTGCGGCGTTTGTGCGGGCGTGACGGGCAAATATCGCAAGTATTATTTCGGTTCTGTCGAGCACTCGACAGTTTATTGCCTCTTCTATATTGCGCGACTGCGATGGTTTAAGGTCATAATCGAACACAACATAGTCTGGCTTCATCGCGGCCACCATATCGCGAAGCTCAGTCATCTTTCCCTTGCCAAGGTATGTGGGCTGACCGTGATGCGGTATTTTCTGGGATATTTCACCGATGACTTCTGCAGATGCCGTCTTCACAAGCTCCTTCAGTTCTTCAACCGATTCGCGGAACCAGCCTTCCTCCTCGGGCAACACGCCAGCGGCGACTATTACCCTTTCGGGCTTGATCGGGTCAATTGCTGTTAATCTGCGGGACTTCATCACTCTCCTGTATCAAATGCGATCTCGTCATATGAGATCGTGCCCCCGTTTTGACCGGGATAGACGAGAAGAAACGCGACCCAGATGCTCTTGTCCGGAAGCTTTTCTGTGTATGTCCAGTTTGGCTGGCATTTCCAGTTAGCATCGAGGCTGAATTCTATCGTCGTCCATTTGCCGGGAGCGGCGAGCTTGGGGGCTGCTTCGTAATACTCGCCGTTTCTAAGGCTCTCACCGAGCCATAACGCAAGAGCGACCTGTACTGGTGCCGATATGCCGTTGAAGGCCTTTAAGGTAAGCTTCTTCGCCTTGCTGCGCTCAATCGCCGTGTTGAAGACAAGAAATGCCGCGGATTTCTGTGTCGCGGCTGGATCTTCGTAGATGAAATCGAGCACCTTGTTCTGGCCGATTAGCTTGCTTTTTACGTTGCCCGGTCCTGCCCAAGGGGCAACCTGCCATGTGTCTTGGGCCTCAAGCCCTTCAAGAACTTTTATCTCCACAGGAGGCGCTGAAGTAGTTGGAGTTGACGGAGGTGGAGTTGCAGACGCACTTGCAGTAGCAGAGGCGGATGGTGCTGGAGTGGGTGTCGCTAACAAGCGCTTAAGCTCCTGTATCTTCTTGTACACTTCTTCGTCGCTTGTGTTTGCGTTGTAATACAGGGTGTAAGCATCAAGAGCTTTCTGCTTCTCTCCGAGCTTCTCGTAAAGCCTTGCGAGATGAAGATAAGCATCAACAGGCACATTTGGCTTACCGACACACTTCAGCAGCGCATCGAGAGCCTGTTTGTCCATTTTGTGTTCGATGCAGAATAGGGCAAGGTCGTAGTAACCAAGATAGTCATCTTTCGCAAGGCGCGCCACGCGGGAGTCATAATCGTAGTCAATCTTCTTTATATTGCGACGGGCGATCGTGATCGTGCCTGTTTTACCATCTGATTGAGTGACGCGGACAAGTATATGGTCTTCGTCGGGGTTATCACGAAGCACCTTGCACTTGTAGCGCATGCCATTCTTCATTATAACAAGGTCGGCTCGCACGCTGCCGTCAAAGAGAAACAGGCAGATGACTACGAGCGACAGGATAAGCACAAGTTTCTTCATAAGCACCTTCCGGAATTTGGCGCCGATAAGGGCATACCCGCCACTGCAATGAAGTCTGCAAGTGACCGGAACGCCTTTCCTCTATGCGATACAAGGTTCTTCTTCGCCAAAGGGACATGCCCAAAGGTCATGCCAAACGGCGGGAAGAAGAATATCGGGTCGTAACCAAAGCCCCCTGCCCCAATCTGCTCGTGCGCGATATAACCATCAACCGAACCGGCGAAATAAACCGCCGCACCATCTGGCGACGCAATCGCGGCGACACAGCGGAAACGCGCTGTGCGATATCGCCACTCAACACCCTCGATTTTTTTAAGCAGAAGAAGGTTGCGGTCGGCATCTGACGCATTTTCTCCGGCGAACCTTGCCGAGTAAACACCGGGCGCACCTCTGAGTGCGTCCACCTCTATGCCAGAATCGTCCGCAATAGTCAAAAAGCCCGTTGCCGATGCCACGCTTCGCGCCTTCAACAGGGCATTTGCTTCGAATGTCAACCCAGTCTCTTCGACTTGAAGCGGGTTCGAAAGTTCCAGCAATGATGTTACTTCAATTCGAAAAGGCGCAAGTATCACAGCGATCTCAGCGACCTTTTTAGCGTTCTGCGAGGCAACTAAGACCTTCAATCGAACCGCTCCTCAAGCTGACCAAGTTCTTGCACTCCAAAGGCGTTTAGCTGTAACTCGAATATGCGGTTAATCGCAGATCTGCCGAGTTGCAGCAATTCATGCAGACCGTCCTCGTTAAGGCCACCGCGTTCGGCTGTGCCCTGAATTTCGATGTATTCTCCGATGTCGTTCATCACTAAGTTCATATCGAACTGAGCCTTGGAATCCGCTGAATAATCAAGGTCAACGACAGGTTTTCCGTTCACACGCCCGACACTCACCGCAGCAATCTGCCTTTTAAGAGGCCAGCGGAAGAGCCTTTCCTCGCGGTGAAGCCACTTCAGCGCGTCAACAAGTGCGACCCAGCCACCAGTAACCGCGGCAGTACGAGTGCCACCGTCGGCTTCGAGCACATCGCAGTCAACATATAGGGTGAGACCGGAAAATGCTTGAAGGTCAATTGCAGCGCGCAACGATCTGCCTACAAGCCTTTGGATTTCGACCGATCTACCATCAGCGCCGTTCCGCTCGCGTGACTTTCGCGTGCCAGTTGATGCAGGCAGCATTGCGTATTCGGCTGTAAGCCAGCCCGATTCGGCAGGATCAAGAAATGGAGGCACTGTATAAACCGGTGTCACCGCGCAGATTACGCGGGTATAGCCGAATTCGACGAGCACCGACCCAGCAGCGGATTTTATGAAGTTCCGCGTGAACTTGATCTCCCGAGGTATTGCAGCGTTAACTGCATTTGTATCGTTCATGTTACTTGCCCTTATGTAAATAAGACGCACCAAACCGCACAATGCGCCGCATTGTAGCACTTCTTCGCAATTTTCACCGCAACCGTAAATTTTTGACCTTTTGCGCGAAGTTTACCGCCTTAATGCCCCTTCGTCAACCAAACAGGCCAATTATCAGCAGCATCTGATCGGGAGAACCAGAAGATCGGGAAGGATTTATCCACAGATTTCGCAGATTTGAAGAGAAGGAAGCTTCTGCCCACCGAATAGTGAGCCCCACAAGGTGATTATTCCGCATCGCACATCAGTACGAATGCGTGTAATAGCAGGATTTACACCTTGGTTTGCAGAGGTATTGCCAACGATGTTGCTGCTAATCGAAGCGCACGAAACAAGACGAAAAGTCATCGCTTGTAATCTCGGAATGTCGCGATCAACTGCACGATGGATTTCGGTTTATACCGTTTGAACGACTCTTCATCAACTAATGCATAGTCGAATACTTTCTCACCTTGAACCCTGTTGATATCGTCGCACCATTTGGCAAGGCGTACCATTTGTAAAGGTACATCAAGGTCCTCATGCCCCTTCGTTTCGACGATCAGAATATGCCCATTTTCCTGCTTCACTATGAAATCAGGGTAATAGTCTTTAATGTCGCCTTCGTGGTTGACATAATCGAGGCGAAAGTGCACTGCTTGGAAGTTCTTCGCGTATGACTGCACATCGTCGCAATCATCGAGAAACAAAGCAAACTGAAGCTCAAAGCCACTATCGCCAATAATGCGGTTGAACAAGCTCTTTTTCGGAACCATGTAACCCTGTTCCTTGACAATAAACGGGCGCGTTTGTCGTAGCTTAATATAGTCTCTTATCTCAGCATCACCCTTTTCGGCGATCGTAAGTGCGTTGATTGCCGACTTGAGTGTTTCGATAAGAGTCTTCGCGGCCTCATTTTCTGACAGATTTCTAATCGTGTTAGGATCGTCAAGGGCGATTCTTGTATCGAACAACTCTTCTTGAACAAATGACTTCACTTTGCCGTACAGCACATCATAACCGCTGACCAAGCGAAGATCCTTCATGATTGCCTGCGTATAATGACCGATAACACTCCGATAGTCAGCAATACCCTCTGTGCGCATTTGCGTTGTATGTGCAATCTTGCCAGAAGTAATTTCCCTGAATATGATGCTGCGTTGTTCCTCTGCGCTGAACTGCTTGAATTCAACCTTTCTGTGAGATAGCGAGTGCACATCAAGATTCGATAGTTGCTTGTATTCGCGGTAAATGCGAGGCGATAAGACAGGAATCGTGATGTCAAGCTTTTCGATGTTCTTCTTGGTGTTCTCTCGGTCAACCTCGATTAGTAACGGTACATTTGGCGCAGAATCTTCACCCATTGATCGTTGCTCCAGAACAACACCTTCCGCCTGAATTGATTCGACGAACTCCATAAACGCATGGGTACCAATTACACTAACATATTCCTCTGCATCACTGCTGTACATCCTGCGTAAACCTCTGCCAAGAGTCTGTTCAGGTAGTATGTTGCTCTTTGCTGAATAAGCTCTTAGCCCAACGATCGTCGTGACATTTCTGACATCCCATCCCTCCTTCAACATCATCACAGATACAATGGCTTTGTAGCGATTGTCAGAATTGTCAATTTCGTTTGCGAGATTGCGCAGGCGATTCAGTTCGTCCTTGTCCTTTCCAGACGATGATTCGGAAATTTCGCCGTTGTTTTTTGTGTGGATGACCAATACAGAATCCTTCAAGTCCTGATATCGTTCCTCAAGGTATTCTGCAACCTCGTCGCAATTACGCGTGTCATCTGTCATAACAAAGAGAATCGCTTTCTTGCCCAGTTTCTCATGCTCCTTGAATGCCTTCCGCCACTCAATTACGCCAAGCTCAAGATAGTCTGCATACTTTTCAGTAAACCTTGCACTTTTTCGTTCTAACAGCTTCGCACGGCTTGGTGCATCTGGCAAAACTGGGTGCTTCACAATATTCTGAGCAATTGCCTCGACAAGTGGGTAGTCAGCGACTGTCTGCACGAATATTGCGCCTTTGTTATGCCGGGGAGTCGCCGTAGTATCAATCTGCATAGCCAAGGATGCGCCTTTGTGCAAAAGGCGATTGTGTATATCCTCAATTGACTTGAACCATGCCATGCGATTATCATGTATATGATGAGCTTCGTCGTTCAAAATTACCAACTCGCTTATGTCGCGAACAATCATACCAAGATCAACCTTCGAGTCTGTCGTCGCCCCCGTTGGCTGTTTGCCAAGGAAGTAATCCATCGTGTTCTCGTCTTCAGGAGATGGTGGAATGTCCTCTCCAGAATAGACTCGATGAATGTTAGTCAAGAATATATTCCCAGTGCGTCGCGTAACATGCACCTCATCTTGTATATGCAGTGTAAGTTGAAAATCGTCGCGCCAGTTTTGGCCCTCATATCCGTCATCCGGCAAAACAGGATCGTTGTAGAAAATCCGAAGACCTTGAAAATCCTTGTATATGCGGTCGAGTACAATGATATTCGGTGCAATGACCAAAAAGTTACGGGCTAAGCTCGAATCAGGTTCATAGAGCTTATGGAAGTAACTCCACACAAGCACAAGGCTCAGCACTTTGGTTTTGCCGCTTCCAGTTGCCATCTTTATCACAAATCGTCGCCATGTCTCGTCGAACATTGAGCTTCGAACCATTCCACTTGTATCAAACCGCATCATGTCGTACTTGTCCTTGACACCGGCAACATCATGCAGGTAGATTATTGTCTCGATCGCCTCGCGTTGTGCGAAGTAATACTCGAATTCCATCGCAGAATCAACACTTTTCTGAACGAGATGACGCGTGTTAAACCACCAGTTCAAAAGACTTCTGCTTGTGCTTGTTGCCTTTTCATAGCTGCTTCGGCGAAACTCGGCAACATCCTTCCTTAGCTTTGACACAAGCGGAGGCAGTAGCTTTTCCATGCTTGATGCGCGCATTGCTTCATCAGCGGGAAACCAACGAATTGCTGGGTCGAGAATAGCATACGGCGAAGTCGGGAAATCCTTATGAAGAGCCATTACTCACCTCTTTGTCACTCTTTTCGCAAATCTCATGTTCGTTACAGCTCCGCAATTTGCATGAGGTTGTCTCTTTGTACACAAATCGCCTATACTCAAGACTCTTTGCCCCAAAATTCACAAGTACGCCTCTTCGAAGGCAGGATGTTTTGAGATAGTTGATGATCTGCGATTCTTCTACCCCTGAAAGCCGTTGAAGAGCCTTAAGCTCGACTATTACGCTGCCAAAGCACACGAAATCAACATAGAAATCGGCAATCTCGCTACCCTTGTAGTTTACCGTTAGTTTCTTTTCTCTTTCGTACTCAATACCTCGATTCTTGAACTCAATCTCAAGTGCTTCCTGATAGACTGATTCGAGAAAGCCACAACCCAACTCCCTATGCACTTCCATTGCAGACCCAACTATGGCATAGGTTTGTGGGTCCTTTTGCTCTTGCAGGATAGAACCCGCTTGAAAGACCTGCGGTTTCATACATTAATCTCGACGATTGCCATTGTATCGTTGCCGAATATGTCAACTACCTTAACGGCGATTTTTCGCCTTCCTTTTTCGCAGTCACGCTCAACGCTTTTTAGCTCAAGAGACCTGTCTTTCTTTGTTCGAAAGCTCTGCCACTCATTTTCAAATATATAGTCTCCGGTCCAATGCTCTTCCCATTCACCAGTCTCCTCGTTTTTCAGTCTTATGATTTCGCGCTTGCTTTCGTAGTTAAAGTCAACAGCCCAATAGTCAACCCAGTCGGTCCACTGATTTGTCAATACCTCGCGCGTTGTGATACCGTCTGCGTTCTTACTCACCTTGACAATTTGCCCCATTTCGACGACAATTCTGCTACCCCTGGATTTGATCGCTTCTTCAGCATGACGAATAGAGTCTTGTGAGTAAAACACAGAGAAGTCAGTCAGTTCGACTGAGACCTTATTATCGTTGAAATGCGGTCTAATCTCGATTGCAGCGACATCGTGAAACACCACCTGATTCCGCTCGACAGCTCGTTTGTCGAATACTGTTGCGGGGATGTACTTTGGCGCAATGTCAATTCCCTTTGATTTTGCATCCTCAAGAACATTTGGAAAAAGGCCCATCTCGAACTCGAAGCCAAGAATGTCAACTCTTGTGATGTGATTTTTTCGGCATTCGAGGATGATCTCTTCGACATACAGCCTTGTTACAGGAAGGTTGACTGGCCCGACAACAACCATTCTCCCTGCTTTCTTGCCGTGAAAGACTGGCGTATGCTCAACTCGATCCGCACGATATGCGCGAAGTATCAATGCAAGGAAATCTGCCTCCTTTGCAGCGATTTGTCGCTTCTTCTCCTCTTCACGAAGATTAGGATTTACGCCTATGTAGTGCTGTCGTTCATATTTGCCAAGGTTGAGAATTTCAAAGGCTCTATAGTCTTTACCATCGCTTTTCAGTTGCCTTTGAACGCTGATCATTCGCTTTCGTGTTGTGTGTATTGCAAATTTACCGATATCGGTGCAAATCCACTTTCTGCCGAGTTTCTCGGCGACTGCGGCTGTTGTGCCTGAACCACAGAAGAAATCGGCGACAAGATCACCCTCGTTCGATGAGGCCTTTATAATGCGCTCCAATAGAGCCTCAGGCTTCTGTGTGGGGTAGTCTGTTCTTTCAAGTGATACAGATCCAATCGGACAAATGTCATACCATAAATCACTTAGAGCTTCCCCCTGGACTTCATCAAGGTACCGCTTCACAACAGGTGTACCATTTCGCGAAAATACGATCAAACCTTGACTAATGCCCTCGTTTATGCGTTCTTGTGACCAAATCCAGTGCTTTCCTGCCGGAGGTCGAAGCAAGCCTCTTTCTCCAAATTCCCTCGCAACTCCTTGCCCGCTCTGCGTGAAGTCATGCAACCTATATCTTCGTCCGTTAGGTTCTTCATAACGATACATTGTGTTAATATAATCTTCATTGTGTTCCTTTTTAAGCTGATTAATAATTGATTTATTTGATTTTATATAATACAATATTGAATCCTTTACATTTCCAAATCCTGCTGTTTGGGATTTTACCGACCGAATCTTTTCCCATACTATTTCGTTTTTCATATTATTAGATTGATAAATTTCATCCAGAATTAGACGGAGGAAGCTATTCATTCTCCAGTCACAGTGCACATAAATGCTTCCGTCTTCCGCGAGAAGGTCGCGCATTAGGATCAATCGCTCGTAAATCATAGCGAGAAAAGAGTCCGCTCCCTGCCCCCATGTATCACGATATGCGATCTCCTCAAGTATATTCGGCTTCTTTGTGAAAGTATCGTCCCCCACCTCTATATCCATGCAGAAATCCGCACCCACATCAAAGGGAGGATCTATGTATATCAGTTTTAGCCCACCCTGCGATTCGATTTCCTCGCGGAAAGGGCCGTTTTTCAGGCTTGACAATACGAGCTTGTTATCGCCCCAGATAAGCTTGTTTGTCCAACCCTTGAGCTGTCGCCCTCTCGCGTCAACATCAAAAAGAAAGGCATCGGATGGCTTCTCGGCTCGAGGTTCATCAACCTGCTCGATTGTTTGAAATGGTAACACCACGCTGCATACATCGTCTGTTTTGCCGTTCCAGACCAATTCGACTTCACGCTTGTCTTCAAAAAGCAAGAACCTGTATTTGTCAGGTAACGGAGTATCAGATTCGATGAAACGCAGTACTTCCCTTTTCTCTTGATCAGTCAATCTTGGCATGCTTAGTCTCCTCTCAAAGCACTTTGGTACTCATCTCTCGATTATATCAGGATTGGTGATACCGTCAAACTACGGTCTTTGTAGCTCGAGAATATTGACTTGCTCCTTCTGCTTTGCGGTGTTAAAGGGTACAAAACATCACTTGTAGAGTCGCAATTATCGCGCGATCGGCACCTTTTCCGATCTTCAAATCTGCGGATAAACCTCCCCCTCTTCAAATCTGCGAAATCTGCGGATAAATCTCCCATCCTACCGGTAAGACGCCATGCACTGTAACAAGCTTCAGAATGTCGCTCGGTATCACGCGTGAGCAGCAAGTTCTCGCAGAAGCAAACAGGCAGCAATGCCGTTAATCTCCACCCTCTTCAAATCTGCGAAATCTGCGAAATCTGCGGATAAATCTCCCCGTCCTATCGTCAAGACGCTATGCACTGTAACAAGCTTCAGAATGTCGCTCGATATCACGCGTGAGCAGCAAGTTCTCGCAGAAGCAAACAGGCAGCAATGCAGTTAATCTCCCCCCTCTTCAAATCTGCGAAATCTGCGAAATCTGCGGATAAATCTCCCCGTCCTATCGTCA